>JBFXBK010000524.1:0-5248 GCA_050183255.1 Polyangiaceae bacterium
ACTCGGGGCGAGCGCCGGTCGCTCTCGCTCGCCACCCTGCGGCAAGGGCACGCGCGCGCCCCCAAGGGTGCGGGCACGCGCGCGCCCCCAAGGGTGCGGGCGCGCGCGTGCCTGAGTTGCCGCCGGTGTGCTCGCTTCACTGTATTTCTGAGGGGGATGACCGCATCCCCCTCCTCTGTTTTGCTCGCGGGCTCGCAAACAGAGTCTCCTCCCCAACGGCGGCAACCTGAAAAGAAACGGGGGCAGGTGCCGCACACTGCACCCGCCCCCGTAAATGTTGTTGCCGTGGGGAATTAGTCGGCCATGACCAGGCGCTCGGAGCAGGGCTTGGCGCGTTCGTCTTGACCGAGCCCGGCGATGCGCAGCGGGTTGGAGTCGAGGGCGCGCAGCTCGCGCTGTACCTTCTGGACGATCAGGGTGTCGAGGTTGCCGCTGGCGTAGTTGGTGTGAGTGCCGCCGCAGCTGCTCTTGGCGTCGCCTGCTCCCGTCGACTGCGGACCTGCGCCGCCGCGTAGCACGAACATGTTGGTGCCACCGGTGTACTGAGCGATTTGCCGCCACACCACCTGGCCGAGGCCATCCATGCCGCTCGCGGCAATGGTGAAGATCTGGATGCCATCGTGGTTCGCGCGCTTCATGCTCTGGGAGTAGCTGGTGTCCTGGTAGTCCAGGTGAGGCGGTGCGTCGCCGATCAGGAAGGCGAAGCGGCCGACGCTTTGATCGCTCCAGTCAAGCTTCGAGAGCGCCACACTGAGACCTTCGTTCACCGACTCCGGAGTGTCGCCGCCGCCGCTTGCCTGAACGCCTTCCACGCTGCGGGCGAAGGAACCAAGGTCAGTCGTGAAGCGGCGCACCTTGGTCACGTACTCGTCGGAACGGTCCTTGAAGTCGACCATCGCGATGCGCACGTTGACGTTCCCGGTATCTAGCTGCTTTGCTACCGCACGGATCGTCTCCTTGACGCTAGCGATCTCTTCGGACATCGAACCGGTGCTGTCGAGCACGAACGCGATGTCTACGGTGCGGGTGCCTGCAAGCTTACGCGTCGTATCGAGCTTGAGAGTGACGACGCCGTCCTCTTGGTCCAAGTTGAAGCGTTGAGCTGCGCGGCTACCCTGACAGTTGGTCGTCGCGATCAGGGAGGTGCCCTTGAGTCCCTCGGCGACGGGGAACAGCAGACTACGTCCGCTGGTCTGTGTCTTCAGTTGAACGCTGCGCTGGTCGCTGTCGGTAACCTTGACTTTGCACCCAGGCACCGCCTTGCCCTGGCTATCGGTGACGACGATGAAGCGCCGCTTGGCGACGTTCACCGAGTCGAAGCCGAGGCTGCCTTGGCTGGACATCCAGCGCTGGAACTCACGGTAGTTCGCGTTGTCGTCCCACTCTCCAGCTTTGACGCCTCCAGCTTGCGCCAGGCTGGCGCCGGGCGGGCGAGTCGACTTGTCCGCAGCGCTCGTCCGCTTTTCCGCGCGGTCTTTTGACGGTTCGGCTGCCACGGCTGCCCCGCTTGGTGCCGCCCCGCTGGCGCTCACTGACGCAGGAGGCGGTGCCGGTGCCTCCGGCGCTGCTTCATCGCTTTCCTCGTAGGCGACGTCGCCGCCCGCTTCGCTCGCCGTAGCGCCCGTCGCCGGGCTCTCCAGTGCTGGCATCGGAGAGGCCGCCTTGGGCGCTTCAGCGGCCTTGGAACCGCCGCACGCCACTACAACCAGAGCCAACAATCCAAAAGAGCCTTGTCCGAGTCGTCGCATCATGTCCTCCGCGACTCGAAACGGAGGCCCCCCCTCTGGCTTACACTTCGTTTTTCGAATCGCGCTCCGCGCGACGTTGGTGGGTCAAATTCCCGCGTCAGACAGGCGGCTACTCTGCCGTGCGTCGAGATGAAGACTCCGGATACCGCGGTTCGTAGGGGGTTACGCGGGGATCGACCCAGAATCGCACCTGGGTGCCCGACGCGTACGCCGGGTTGGCGCCCCGGCAGCTCTGGGCTTCCCGAAACACGTCCCGCGCCTCGTCGAAGTTGAGCCGCAGCGCCACCCGGGCGCGGCGAGCATGTCGTATGACAGAACTCCCGAGGCGCTCTTCATGGCGCCTTGCGGCTCGCTCGAGGGCGTGGAGCTCGCTCAGGCGATCGTTGAGGCACAGCGTGCGCACGACGTCTCGCTCCTGGCGTGCACCCATCAGCGCTCGTTGAGTCCAGCTCGCCCAGCGGGCAATTTGCGATGAGATCTGAACCGGCCTGGCCTGCTTCGGCTCAGCTCCCAGAGTGGGTGATGCGAGCACGCACACGAGCAGGCCCGCCGCGCACAACGTGGATCGAGCGTTCATGGTCCCCGTGGGATGCGGTTCGCAGGCGAGACGTTCAGGCGCTGATGCGGATCACGACCTTGCCAAAGTGTTGGCCAGACTCGAGCTTCTTGAAAGCCGCGGGGGCGGACTCGAACTCCACGACTTCATCGATCACCGGATGAATTTGGTTCACCGCCACGCATCGAATGAAGTGCTCGAAGGTCTCCCGGGCGCCCACCATCACGCCCTGCAGGCGGACCTGGTTCATGAGCATCGGTAGGAGCGAGATCTCGCCTTTGCCTCCGCTCAAGATCCCGATCACGGCTACGTGTCCACCTGGCCGAATCGCGCGCAGCGACTCTTCGAGCGTCCCGCTGCCGCCGACTTCGACAACATGGTCTACGCCTTCTCCCACGGCAAGGCTGCGTGCCTTGGTGCCCCAGCGAATTTCCGTGCGGTAGTTAACGACGTGATCCGCGCCTAGCTCCCTCAGCCGCGCAGCCTTCTCGTCGCTGCTGGTCGTTGCGATGACCGTGGCGCCCATCGCCTTGGCGATCTGCAGGGCGAACGCGCTTACACCGCCGCTGCCCTGTACCAGAACAGTGTCTCCCCCCTTCAGCTGACCTAGGGTGACAAGGGCGTTGTATGCGGTAACACCAGCACAAGGCAGCGTCGCGGCCTCAGCGTCGGACAGCGCATCGGGGACGCGTACCACGGCGCTGGCAGGCACCTGCATCTGCTCGCACAAGGTGCCATCCCTCGGACCTCCCAGCGTAGAGCGGAGGCGCGCCTTCGTTGGCTCACCCGCGAGCCATTCTTGCGCGAAGATCGGGCACACCCGTTCCCCTACGGAAAATTCATCGACACCTTCACCCACTGCGACGACCCGTCCCACTCCATCGGATAGCGGGATCAGCGGCAGCTTCTGCCGCGGATCGTACTTCCCCTTGAGCATCAGGAGATCACGATAATTCAGCGAGGCTGCGAGCATTTGCAGCACCAACTGCCCAGGTCCCGCTTTGGGCGCAGCTCGTTCGCGCATGGCTAGGCCGTCGTGACCAAATGATTCGATTGAGTACGCTCGCATGGGCCAGGCTATAGCTCAGGTCCGCGGTCGGGTCAGCAAGCTGCGAGTTACGCGCTGGTGTGCGCCTCGGGCCTCGCTTCTCTCGGGCTAGGCAGGCGGCGCTGCGTGACGCGCCAACCGTTGCCGGCGAGTCTCGATTCCGTCCAGGAGTTCGTAGGCGAAGCGCCACGCTGCCCCCCGATTCGCGATGCGACGCTGAAGTGCGCGAACCACTTCACCCAGCTGCTGCGCGTCCTGCTCGAGTAGCCGAAGATGGTCGAAGAGGCTCTCCAGGGCCTCCGCGCTGGAGTCGCTCGGCTCCGCCTCAAACAGGTGAAGTGCTTCCCTGAGGTCCTCCAGATGCGTCGTGCTTTCACCTCGAGTCGCGCGCGCCAGGCGTAGGTCCAGGCTGCTCAAGCAACGCTGACGCGCGCTGCGCCACGCCCTGGAGAGGATCTCCTCTGGCCAAGCATAGGCGCTGGCGCCCACGCTCAGGAGGTTGGCGACTGTTTCTCCAGGGATATGAAGTAGCATGCGGGAATGGTCCGTGAGCCCGCGTGCAGCATCGGGAGTTGCAGGCAAGCCTGACTCACTGGGCTGCGCAGAGCCGCTGGGCTGAGCAGAGCCGCCTGGCTGCCAGCACTCCGCGACCCACTGCCACTGCTCGTCCGACAGCACTTCCCAGGGCACACGGTAGTCGCCTCCACCAACCAGACCAAGCAAGGCGTCGCGCTCGAGGAGCGGCCAGATGCCAGGTGCAGGAGAGGCACCCGCCTCGAACCAAGCCTTTCCGTCTGCAGGATAGCCTGCGGCAACCCAGCTGTGCGCCGCGCGGTTGATGAAGCGGCTCCGGGCTTCTGCGCTCTCCAGCATGCCGATGATACGCGTGAATAGTTCAGGCTTCCATGGAGCCAGAAGCGATGCGTCCAGCGTATTCGCGCGGAAAGCAGCGATGCACAGCGCGGCCCGCTCGAGTTCGTGAGGCAACTCAGGATCCACGCCACGCCGTTCGAAGAGGCGTAGCAGTAACTCTTCCCCCGCTGAGTTGTGAGAGCTCGACAGCCATTCCTGCACGGCATCGAGCGCGGGACTCAAGGAGAAGCCGTCGCTTGCTCGCCACGGGTCGAGCCAGTGCGTCGCGCGAAGCTTTGAACCCAGGCGCTCAGCGATAGCCCAAATCGCGACATACCAGGCGCCGCGCGACAACATCGGCACCTCACCCGAGAGCGCCTTGGGGTGCTCGATACGGGGCAACGGTGGGGCTTCCGACACGTCGATTGCCAGCTCGAGCTGCTCCTCGTAGAGGCCTCGCAGCAGCTCGGGGCTCAGCTCTCGCAACAACTCGGGGTTGAGCCCGATCACGCGTACCAAAGACTCCACAGCGGCCGCGTAGCCCGGACTATCTCTGGCCTCGAGCTCAAGTATGCCCTCAACGAGAGGATCTGGGTCCTGCTCCAGGCGCTCGTAGAGTGCCTCCAGCACCTGGGGCGCGGAAGTCGGAGCCAGTAGCGCTTCCCCCCACTCGAGTGCAGGGCGCGAGAGGAGCTGCCTGAGCGCGGCGCTGCGTGTCACGTTGACCAACCAGCGTGGGCCTAGGGAGAGCTCGGCACCCGGTTCGAGACTGCGCAGGAGTCCGCCGGCGCTCAAGGCTCGCAGGATGCGGAATGCTCCCGGCGGTAGTTGCCGAGCCGCGCGCTCGAGTTCCCTCACAGTGACTGGCGCGCCAGCTCTCTGTAGCGAGAGCTTGACCCATTCCACGTCCACTCCGCGGGCCAACTCAGGCGGGATCAAGCGCAGCCATTCGTCCTCCGTTCTCGGCACATCTCCCGTGTGACCCAATTCCGTGAAACACTATTACTAGATGCCCGTCAAGATCTCAAATCCTTGTTCTCTTAG
>JBFXBK010000525.1:0-5236 GCA_050183255.1 Polyangiaceae bacterium
TCTACTCCCGAGAGAAGAGCCTCGGCCTCATCACCTTGGACCGCCGCGAGTGCGTCCCCTACTCGAGAGAGAGCGCCGCGCTCGCCGACGTCTACGGACAACTCGTGAGCCTGGCCATGATGTTCGCGGAGCAGGCTAGCTTGCTGGCGCGCTACCGCGCGCAGCTGGAACAGCAGAATCGGCTGCTGGTCGAGGAAGCAGGAGGCGCAAGCGTGGCGTGCCGGCGCATCGAGACGTCTCGCTCGAGCGCAATGCGCCACCTCTCCACCCTTGCGCAGCAAGTGGCTGCGTCAGATCTACCGGTACTGATCCGTGGAGAAACGGGCAGCGGCAAGGAAGTGCTGGCCAACGCGGTCCACGGCTGGAGCCCTCGCGTCGATGGTCCGTTCGTGAAGGTAAACTGCGCAGCGATCCCGGAGAACCTGGTTGAGAGCGAGCTGTTTGGGCACGTGAAAGGTGCCTTCTCCGGCGCCGTGAAGGAGCGCCCGGGCCGCTTCGTGACGGCGAACGGCGGCACGCTGCTGCTCGACGAGATCGGCGACATGCCCCTCGCCGCTCAGGCCAAGCTGCTGCGCGTGCTGCAAGAGGGCAGCTTCGAGCCCCTCGGCTCGGACCGCACCGTGCGCGTGGACGTGCGAGTCATCGCCGCGAGCCATGTCGACCTGGAGCGCGCCATCCTCGATGGTCGTTTCCGCGAGGACTTATATTATCGCCTCGCAGCATTCCCACTCGACATCCCGCCGCTGCGCGAGCGCATTGAAGACGTGGTGATCCTCGCCGAGGACATCCTGGAGCAGCTCAAGGGTCGTCAAGGCCGAGGTCCCTGGCAGCTCAGCCGCGCCGCCAAGCAAGAACTCGAATCGCGGCCCTGGCCCGGCAACGTGCGAGAGCTTGCCAATGCCCTCGAACGCGCAACCATCGTCCAGCCGAGCGGAGTGATCGAACCAGTCCACCTAGGGCCGGCTCTCGGCGCGGGTGCG
Source organism: Polyangiaceae bacterium (assembly GCA_050183255.1). Classification (GTDB taxonomy): domain Bacteria; phylum Myxococcota_A; class Polyangia; order Polyangiales; family Polyangiaceae; genus JAHBVY01. The sequence goes on from JBFXBK010000525.1 coordinate 981, forward strand.
AAAGCGCTGCTCGCCGCGAATTCTGCGGCCCTCGATCGAGTCACCGCGAAACCTGCGCGGGTCATGAGCTTCGAAGAGAACGAACGCTCCCACTTGGAGCGTGCGCTGAGCGCGACCCACGGCAAGATCTACGGACCCGACGGCGCAGCAAAGCTGCTCGGTCTCAAACCGACCACACTGCAGAGCAAGCTGAAGAAGCACGGCATTCAGAAGGGTGCGTAACGCGCCGCCCGCGCCCGCGTCGCCATGAGTCAAGACACCTCCAACCAGCCAAGCATCTGGTGGTTCGCTTTCGGTTACTTCGCTTGCTATGTGCCGTACAGCGCGCTGACCAAGGCGATCAGCTCTGGACTGCTACCACACATGACCGCTGGGGTGCCCGGCTTCGAGCTGCTGCCGATCACGACGCTGGCATCCATGTTCGGCATGCTCACGTTCCTCTGGTTGAGCGGCTGGTGGCGCGCTGCTTCCCGACGGAAATTGTTCGGTCTGTCGCTGCCGCTTCCAGGGGCCTGGACGTTCCTCAGTGGGCTGTGCACCGCTGCCATCATTGGCACCACGACGCTCGCATACACCTTCGAGGGCGCGAGCATCGTGTTCATGATGCTCCTGATGCGAGGCGGCGTGCTGGTCATCGCGCCAATTGTAGACACCTTGAGCAAGCGGCGCGTGCGCTGGTTCTCCTGGGTGGCGCTCGGCCTGAGCCTGGCGGCGTTGCTGACTGCGCTGTTCGGTGAGGGACACCTCGGGCTGACGCTGGTCGCCGCCATCGACGTGTTGATCTACCTGGCGTCGTACTTCGTACGCTTGCGCTTCATGAGCCGCCTAGCGAAGAGCTCCGACAGCAGCGCCACCAAGCGCTACTTCGTCGAGGAGCAGATGACTGCGGCGCCCGCCATCGTGCTCACGTTGGCAGTCCTCGCTCTGCTCGCGAGTTTTTTTCCTCATGCAATCCAGCTCCAGCAGATCCGCGCAGGGTTCACCAGCTTTTTCGAGCGTGGCCTGCTGAGCTACGCCTTGCTGATTGGCATTTTGAGCCAAGGCACAGGGATTTTTGGCGGCCTCATCCTGCTAGATGGCAGGGAAAATAGCTTCTGCGTGCCGGTGAACCGCGCTTCTTCAGTGCTCGCCGGGCTGCTCGCTGCGATCGGACTTTATGTGTGGCTCGGTGAGCGGTTTCCGTCACCTCAAGAGTTGTTTGGCGCCTTGCTGGTGATCAGTGCCATTCTATTTCTCAGCGTGCCGCCGTTGCTCGAAAAGCGCCGCAGACCCGCGTAGCTCGCTTTGATTCCGCGCGGTATAAACGCGAGCTTTCGTCACACCCGCGCGAGGCTGACCCCAGCGCTGCTTCCCGGTAGACTGCGGCCCATGAGGGCTTGGCTGCGAAATGGTTCTTTGGGGGTGAGTGTGCTGTGTGCTTTCGCGCTGAGCGGCTGCGGCAGTGATGACTCGGGCGGCACGAGCAACGGGGGCGCTGGTGGCTCCGCAGCTAGTGGAGGAACCGCAGCGAGCGGCGGCTCTGCTGCGGGAGCGAGCGGTGGCTCGTCAGCAGGCGGGTCGGGCGCCAGCGGTGGTTCCGCGGGGCAAGCGGGGGCCAGCGGCAGTGGCGGAGCTGGCGGCAATGCTGGTTCGAGCGGCAATGCTGGCTCAAGTGGCAATGCTGGCTCAAGTGGCAACGGTGGGTCTGGGGGCGCCTCTCCCCCCGATCCAACCTGTGATGGGCCGCGGCCGACTGATACGGCGAACGCAAACCGCGTCGTGGGCACTGGGACACCCGGGAGCTGCACCGAGGCAGCGCTACGCACCGAAGTTGCGGCCGGCGGCATCATCGAGTTCGACTGCGGGAGCGCGCCTCACACCATCACGCTCACCCAGACCCTCCAGGTGACCCAGAACGTCGTGCTCGACGGCGGCAACAAGATCACCCTGAGCGGCGGCGGCAACGTGCGCATCATGAGCCTCGACACAGGCAACTTCGAGGCGACCTCTCCAACCCTCGAGGTGCAGAACCTGACGTTCCGCGACGGACGCTCTAGCGGCACCTCGATTCCCCTCGGAACCGATACCGACGGCGGTGGCGGCGCGATCTATCACCTGGGTGGCAACGTCCACGTCTTCAACTGTCAGTTCTACGACAACCAGTGCCCGGTCGACGGCCCCGACGTCGCGGGCGGCGCGATCTACGGCATCGGCGCGGGCGAGACGCTCGTCGTCGGCTCGGTGTTCCAGGGCAATCGCTGTAGCAACGGCGGCGCCATCGGCGGCCTCGGCACTTCAATCGAAGTGTTGAACAGCACGATTCAAGACAACGTCGCAACCGGGCAGGGCGCGAACTCCGTCGAGAATGGCCAGCAAGTCGGCCGCGGCGGCAACGGCGGCGGGATCTGCATGGATGGCCGCGGGCGCACGCTGCACGTGTGCGGCACCATCATCAAGGGCAACGAAGGCGGCGCGTTCGGCGGCGCGGTGTTCCGCACCAGCTACGAGTCGGAGCGCAGCGATTTCGAGTTCGTGACCATCGACGGCAACAGCATCCGCGACGTCCCGAATGAGCCGAACGGCGCTGGCGGGCTCTACCTCCAAGGCACCTACGTCACCATCGATTCTTCGACCATCAGTCGCAACGTCGCGGGCTACGCCGTGGGCGTTTGGGTCAACGAGCACGGCGCTCAAGCACCGGGGCGCCTGACCATGATCAACAGCACGGTCTTCGGGAACCGCGTCTACGAGCGCAGCGACTTCACGACCATGGGCCTTGCCGCGGGGATCAACATCGGGAGTGGCGCGGACGGCACGCTGACCAACTGCACCATCGTCGGCAACATCGCGCAATTCGCTTCAGGCATCGGACGCGCCTCGCCGCTCACCATCCTCAACACGGTGATCCACAACGAGGCGCGCAACCAGTACACGCCGCTCAACTGCACCGGGTCGAGCTATGCCACGCCCCCGGCTTCGGGAAGCCACAACATCCAGTGGCCCAACGGTCCGAAAGACGACATGGACTGCGTGAGCGGCATCACGCGCGCCGACCCAATGATTGGCATGCTCGGTGACAACGGAGGCCCCACGGAAACAGCACTGCCTCAAACTGGCAGTCCGCTGCTCACCAAGTCAGGCACCGGCTGCCCAGCCGTAGATCAACGGGGCGAGCCGCGCAGCGAACCCTGCACGTTGGGCGCCGTGGAAATGCCTTGAGCCAGCCTGCCTGAAATCACGCAGTGTGCGAATCGCTGGCAAGCAATTCGCGCGCATGCCGGGAATGCGCCACGTGACAGCGGCGTAATACGCCGGGCGCGGCCGCTGTTGCGCCGGTTGGCATTGCAAACTCTGCGAAAGACTCCGGCTTGAAGTCGATCAATTCCCGTGCGAAGACCCCGCGCGTGACGGTTCAGCTTTCCGTGCGAATCTCGGCGTTGCTCCAGGGCTTCGCAACCCCAGCGGCGCTCCTCGCCGCGTGCTTAGCCGTCCAGGCCTGCGGCGGCGCCGCGCTTCAAAGCGCACCGCCGAGCCACGACGAGCCGGTGCCCGCGAGCGAACAGCGCGCGGAGCTCAAGCTCCAGCTCGAGCTCGAGCAACGCGCCGGCTGCGAAGAGGACTTCGACCTCGCCCTGTATCAGGACGAAGGCGTGGAGCTGATCGAGTGGAAGGAACCGTTCGGTGTGTGCAAGGCGCGCCAGGTGACGATCCGCTATCTGCCGAAGCGCACCAGCAAAGAGGCGCTGCTCGGTCGCATCAAAGAGCTCGCCCGGGACGTGAAGCAGCGCTAGCTGCTCAGAAGAAATTCCGTATGGCAAATAACTCCAATCGCAAGTGGTCCACTCGACGCCGCGCCGCCTTTGCCGCCGGTGCGCTCACCCTCGCTTTGCTCCCGAGCCTGATGCTGGGCGTGGATGCAGGCGCGCAGGAGGGTACTCAGCGCCTCTCGCCGCGGGAGCGCGTCCTCGCGCAGATGGCGAAGGACCCAGCAGCGCTGATCAACGTGAGCTACGGGGAAATGCCCTCGAGCCCCGACGTGTTGAACCTGGGCAAGCGGGGCACCGGGGCGCTCGCACGCTGTCTTCAAGACAACGCGAACACCGACGTGCGAGGTGAGTGCGCGCGCCTGTTGCGCGCTCTGGGGGATCGATCGGCGCTGCCCAATCTCCGCGCGGCACTCGCCGACTGGGAGCCAAGCGTCCGCTACGAAGTGATCCTGGCGCTCGAGACGATGCCCGATGAAGAGTCGTTCGAGGCGCTCCACAAGCTCTACCAGC
>JBFXBK010000526.1:0-5215 GCA_050183255.1 Polyangiaceae bacterium
TTTGATCGCGGCGCGTTTCACGCGGCCGCTTTTGTTGGGCTGTTTCAGGGTTGGGTTTTGATCGCGGCGCGTTTCACGCGGCCGCTTTTGTTGGGCTGTTTCAGGGTTGGGTTTTGATCGCGGCGCGCTTTGCGCGGCCGCTTTTGTTGGGTTGTTTCGGGGTTGGGTTTTGATCGCGGCGCGCTTCGCGCGGCCGCTTTTGTTGGGCTGTTTCGGGTTGTTGGGCGGGGCGGGGGACACGAGGCTTGAGCAAGCGCGTGCCAGGCTGCGCCTGTCACTGGCGCTTGCGACGTTTCCTCACGGTTTGAAAATTTCCCTGCCCCGGTCCCGTTCCCGCGCTCGTCCCATTCCTTTCCGCCCCTCGTCGGGGGGCTCGGGTGAGCCCCGCCGCGGGGCGGAAAGGAATGGGACATGTCGTTACGGATACACGCTACTGCTATCGAGGCGATTTCGCTCTTGCGGCCACTGATGCCGCGGCTGCGCCGCGTTGACCTGGCGCTCGCGAGGCAAATCTCGCGCAGTGCTTCCAGCATCGCGCTGAACATCGCCGAGGGGGAGCTGTCGAGCGGGGGGCACCGCCAGCAGCGCTACCAGACGGCCGCTGGCTCCGCGAGCGAGACGCGGAGCGCGCTCCAGGTCGCTCAGGCGTGGGGCTACCTCAGCGCCGCGGATTGCAAGCAGGTGCTGTCGCGCCTCGAGCACATCCTCGCGGTGCTCTACAAGCTTACTCTCCCAGGCTAGTTGCCGCGCGGATTGCGGGCGGAGCACTGCTGGCTCCGCCCGCGAGGGCTCAGCGCATGCGAGAGCGTGTGCGTGTGAGTTCGCAAGTGTGAGTTCGCGAGAGCGGATGTGTGTGCGTGTGCGAGCGAAATCCCACCTCTCGCTCTTGCCCGCGAAGCCCGGTGACAAATCACGTCAGGCGCCGCGGGACGGGGGTGCCGCAAATTGTCGCCGCGCGGTCTGCAAGTTGGGGCACCCTGCTCGGGTTCCTTCCCCTCGTTCAGGAGCTTGATCGATGATCCCCTATGAAAAATGCGGAAACACTGCTCGCGGTGCGTCGAGCGGTGTGGCGTCAGGGTTCTGGCACGGCAGGTGCTTATGGACTGGCGAGCCAACGAGGGGTTCCTCCTCGGCTCCGGCGAACCACATGAGCCTCTCCCTTCATCGAACGTCTCGAGCGCGCGGCTTCACGCTCATCGAGATGATGGTGGTGGTGGTCATCGTGGGGATCCTGGCGACCCTCGCCGTGATCGGCGTGCGCAAGTACATCCTGGCTTCGAAGTCCAACGAAGCCATTCACATGATCGGCTCCATCAAGTCGGCCCAAGAGTCCTACAAGGCGGAGACCTTTCAGTACCTCAACGTTTCCCAACAGAGCGGCCTCACCAGCTACTACCCTCGCGCGCCGGGGGAGTTTAAATCCGCCTGGAATAATCCGAGTCACGGCGACTTCGCGCGCTGGAATGAGCTAGGCGTCGATTCGTCGGGCCCGGTTCAGTTCGGCTACGCGACGACCGCGGGCATCGGCGGTTCACCGACGGACCCCGGCTTGAGCTCCGGTTTCAAGTATCCGGACGTTGGAAATAGTGAGCCCTGGTACGTGGTGCGAGCCAGCTCGGACTTCGACGGGGACAGCACACTCTCGGTCTACCTGAGTTCGAGTCAGACCTCTGAAATCTACTTCGAGGGCGAGGGCGAGTAGCTCCTCTCCCCCAAAAATCCTGCCGGAAAATCTGGCGTCAAAATTAGCAAGGCGAGTAGCAGCACGCGGGGCTGTTGCGAGCAGAACCAGCCCCGCGAGGAGATATACCAACATGATGATGCGAGCCCTTCGACACACCAAGCGTGGCTTTACCCTAATCGAGCTGATGATCGTCGTCGTCATCGTCGGTATCCTCGCGGCACTGGCCATCTACGGCGTCAGCCGCTACATGAAGAACTCGAAGACCGCTGAAGCGCGCAACTCCCTTGGCCAGCTGGGCAAGGACGCCACCACCGCCTTCCAGCGCGAGCAGATGAACCCCTCCGTGCTCAAACTCGGTGGCACGACTGGTATCGTGAACCGCCTCTGCGCCAGCGCAGGCGCCAAGGTCCCGACTGCCGCCGCGAGCATCCAGGGTCAGAAGTACCAGTCGAGCCCGGCGGAGTGGAACGCTGGCGACGCGAACACCGGCTGGCAGTGCCTGAAGTTCTCGATGGATGCGCCCCAGTACTACATGTACGGCTACGCCGCCTCGGGCACCACGGGTGCCGCGGGTGAGACCTTCACGGCTTCCGCCGAAGGCGATCTCGACGCCGACGCGGTGACCTCTCGCTTCGCGCTGAACGGCAGCATCCAGGCCGTCGCCAACGAGCGCGTCGTGACCATCGCCCCGAACATCGCGGAGACGAACCCCGAGGAGTGAGTTTCGGCTCTCCCGTCCCTCAACGGGTGACCACCAAAACCCTCGACCACCGGTCGGGGGTTTTGCTTTTTGGAGTAGGCTCTGCGCAATGCTCGAACGCTTGGGGAAACGGCCGGCTGCTGCGCTGGCGCTCGTCACGGCCGTGGTGTTCCTCCCGAGCTTGATCCTCGGCTTCGTCTTCGACGACCTGCTCTTGATCACCCAGAACTCGGACCTGCAGCAACCCTCCGCGCTGGGAAAGGCGTTCTTTCAGCACTTCTGGGCGACGCGCGAGCTCGATCAGTCCAACGTGCTCCGCTACTACCGCCCGCTCGTTTCCGTGACGTATACGCTGAACTGGCTGATGGCGGCGGGCGCGCCCTGGGTGTTTCACCTGACGAACGTCGCGCTGCACGTCGGGGCGGTCTACGCCGCGTTCCGCGTCGCCGAGGGTTGGCTCAGCGATCGACGCCTGGCCATCATCGCCGCAGTGCTGTTTGCGCTGCATCCGTCGCGCTGGGAGAACGTGATCTGGGTCTCGGGGCGCACCGACGTGATGCTCGCGCTGTTCTGTTTCCTCGCGGTACTCAGCGCCCGCCGCGGGTTCGCCGGGCAGCGCTCGGTGTGGTGGTTTGCGCTAGCTGTCATGAGCAGCGTCGCGGCGTGCCTCTCGAAGGAGGGCGGGGCTTTCTTGCCGCTGTTGTTCCTGGTCGAGTATTTCGCGAGTGCCAGCCAGCAGCCGACGGAGCAGCGTTGGCGGCGGCTCGCCGTCGCTGGGCTGAGCGTGCTGCCGGCGGCGTACTTGGTTTGGCGGCTCGTGGTGTTTCCGGTCCGCGAGAGCAACGGCAGCCTCACGCCGAAGTACTTCTTGCTCACGGTGTGGGCCTACGCCGAGCGGATCGTGTTCCCCTGGCCCCAGACCTTCTTCTATCGACCGGTGGAAGTCGTGGACGGCGCGGTGCAGGTGCCGCTCTGGATCCTGATCGGGGGCGGCGCACTCGTCGTCGGGTACACGGCGCTGGTGGTGCAGTCTTTCCGCAAGGATCGCGGCGCGGCGGTGTTGCTGCTAACTGCAGTTGCCTTCCTCGGGCCGCTGCTGAACTTCCGCTTGACGGGGGTGCCGTCCACCGCGTCGGATCGCTTCCTGTATTTGCCGCTGTTTTTCCTGGTTTGTGGCCTGCTGAGGATCTGGCCCGGCGTCGCGCTGAGGGCCTGGTCGCAGCAGCCGGCAAGGATCCTCGCGGCAGGGCTCAGCGTGGCCTACGTTGGCCTGCTGTGGACCCAGCTCGGCCCGATGCGGCGGGAGGCGGATCTCTGGGAGCACGAATATGCGTTGCGCCCCGATTCTCCGATTGCCCTGCGGCAAACTGCGCGGCAGCTGGCGGCCCACGGTGAAACTCAAGAAGCCTACAGGCGCTATGTCGCGTCTCTCAGCGCTCAGAGCCGGCGCTATCGCCTGATCGCGTTCCCGTCGGATCAGGCGAGCAGCATCGTGGAGATGCGCGGGATCGAGGCTGGCTTCCTGCCGGACGGCGCCACGAAGCGGCTGAGCGATCTCTACGATGAGCTCGCGGAGCTCGAGGCGGGTTATCCCCCCAACGGTGGTCGCCTCGGCATCGACCCGGCGACCCACGCGGCCTTGCTCGGTCGACAGGGACCCCGCCTGCGTGGGGAGCTGGCGCTCCTGGCCTCACGACTTGGCCGACCGCTGAAGACTCAGGAGTACCTGCGCAAGATCCCCGCGGAAGATGAGGCGCGGGTCGCCAACGCCATGAACCTCGCCCTCGCGGCAGCCCGCGCTCACGACTGGCCCGAAGCTGACCGCTGGCTCGGGGTCGAGGCCAGGCTGCAAGAACTTAACCGCAGCGCGAGCACTCCGGAGGCGCTCGACGAGCTGAAGGCTCGCATCGCACGAGCAAAGCAAGCCCACGCCCGCGGCCGCAAGTTGCCCATGGCGCAGCGCCAGGTGCTCCTGGCTCAAGTCGCCGCAGACCTCGGCGCGTATGGCGTGGCGGCGCAGGGCCTCAAGCACGCGTACGAAGCCGACCCGAAGGCTCAAGGCATCGCGCAGCTCTACGCCCAGGTGCTGGTTGCCTCGCGCAGAGACAAAGCCGCGAAGCAGGTCGTGGCGGCGGCGCTCGGCGAGGACAAGGCAGCGGAAATCGTCGCCGGGATCCGCGCCCAGCTGCCCGAGGCGCTGCGAGACATCCCCGCGGTCGACGAGTAGTTAGTTTCCGGGCGGAACGACCCGGTACACCACGTAGCGCGGCGTCCAGTTCTCGTAGGGCTTTCCCTGGATGGGGTGAGGTCCCACGGGCTCCAGCCTCCAACCCGATTGCTTCAGCCCCGGTTCGAGCTGAAACGCGTTGCGATACACGATCAGGTGTTTCGCGCCGTGCCGCCGCACCACTTCGAGCACCGCTTCCGCCCGCTGCTTGGCGCAGCTCGGCAACGTCAGGCGCTGGTGCTCTCGCACCGCGTCCGGTGTCTTCAGCCCCACCACATCGACGAGTGGCAGATCCGTCGCGTACGCCAGGTAGCCGGCGTCGTGGATGGCCGTGGGAGAGTCCTTCGGCAGGTTCTGTTCTGCCCAGCGCGCGAGCCCCGCCAGCTCCGTCTCGGTGAAGTGGCGTGAGCCCCGCGCTTGACGGAGTCCCCCAGAGATATCGTGCCCCAGTACTCCCGCAGCAACGCCCAGCAGCACGAGGGTGCTCGCCAGCGCGAGGGTGCGACGCGGCTGAGTTGCGCCTTGGATGAAGCCGTACGCCAACAGCGGCACGAACACGTACAGGTAGCGGTGCTCGTAGTGATACAGTGCCCCGGGGAAACGC
>JBFXBK010000527.1:0-5165 GCA_050183255.1 Polyangiaceae bacterium
TCCAGCCGCGTAGGCCAGGCAGTTGTAGTCGCCGTCGATTGGGCTCGCGATCACGCAGTTGTGAGCGTTCAAACGCGGAGAATACTTAGCCCAGTCGATGCACATCCCTCGCCTCGCCGATCAGCTTCTGCTCCACGCCCCAGGCCACCCACTGCTTCATGACGGCAGATAGCGGCCCGGTGAGGTTCTCGGGACGCGACGTGGCGAGTGAGTCGAGTGCGCGATCCCAGTGGCCTCGGCCGCCTCGTTGGATCCAACGCAGGATACCGGGGATGACGTCTGGGCCGAGTTGCAGGATCTGCGCATACGCGTGATGAGAGAACTTCTCCTGCCTGGAGGACAGATGGGACGTCTCTTGGACCCACACGTGAGCCAGCTGGTTGAACAGCGCTTCTCGAGTGGCGCCGATGACTGCGCCGAAACGGTCTGAGCTCGTGGTCGTGAAGGAGCCCACGCGCGCCAGATAGCTTCCGTCATCGCACAATTGCACCACACCTTCGACAGGCTCGCGAAGAGAAACAGGCTCGACTCCGGGGATCCACAAACGCGCAAGTTGCCATCCCCGCGACGTCGCTTGAACGAGGAGTCGCTCCAGTACCGGATCTATTGTAATTCCGGGAGGAAGCCGTTCGAGTATTGCGAGAGCGGGCACGACGAGCTGGCGATCGAGGAGCCTGCGCACAAGACGGTCAACGAGATACCGGCTGCTTTCCTCGGGGGATAGGACGACCTGCCACGCTTGATCAAAAGCCGCCAGCGCTTCGTTTTCGCGCTTGTCATGGAACAGCGCTCTGACCTGGCGAGAATGGAAAAGCGCGTTCTCCGGCCAGAACTTCAGCGAATCCCCGTAGCCGCGGACGGTATCCGGGAGGCGCTCGTCACCTGCCTTGTACCGGTTGTAGTGCAGGTAGTGCTTGGCGTATCCAGACAGACGCCTGCGTTTCGGGTACCTCTGAGCAAGTTCGAAAATCTTCTCGTAGCTCTTCGCTGCCGCTTGGTACTGATTGGACCGGGAGAGGTTCACCGCCATCTCCAGAGCGACGCCCAAGCCAAATCGCGAAAGTTCGAATGCGGACTCAGGATCCGGAATGGCTGCGTAGTGGCGGTAGGCTTCAATCGTCGCCGTCACGGGATCGATAGACCTGGCTTCCAGCGCACGCCTGTAAGCCGTCGCCCAGAGCGCATGCTGCTTGGTCGGAGCATCGGGCTTGGCCAGCTTCGCAAGGCACCTCGGCAGAACCGCAAGTCCAGCCCGTTCCTCCAACAGGTGGCTGCGGAGCGCCCAGTCGTAGACGCTGGGTTTGACGAGGTCCAAGTTGACCATGTTGGCCTTACTGATGGGTCGTTCGTTGACAGCCAGTAGGGTGACGAGCTCCGAGAGCTCGCCTGGCAGCGCTCGCCAGAGACGATTCGCGAGCTCAAACGTATTGCGGAGAACGTTTCTGTGGGGAAGCGGCCCAATCAGCATCTCGTGAGCGAACGCCATGGTGTAGCGGTGGGTGTCGTGCTCGACTGCCTGCCAGATCTCTGTCTCCCCCACCAGACTGCTCTTGTGAGGGACGATCCACGCAGGGGTGGGTTCTGGGTCGTGGCTGCAACGCACCACGATCGCCTTGGCGTCCTTGACCCAGTGGCGCCAGCTCCAGTCCTCCCAGAGCACATTGCCTAGCTCTGAATCCTTGCGGGAACGCTCCACGACCGAAACGACGATCTGCTTTCCTTCCATGAAAGGCGACAACGTCTCGAACCAGGCGTCGGGTTCGACGTCCGAGAACATGGCTCCGTGGACCGCCTTCACCGCCCGCTCCCCACATTGTGCCGCGAGCGAGGATGCTGCGTAGGACGGGAAGTCTAGACTGGTGCCCACCTCCAAGTACAAGCCGCGATCTCCGAGGCGTCGTAGCGCACCGCCGACGACGGCGTCCATGGCCTGCTGCGGAACACGTCGGAAGACGTTCGTCTTCGGCGCGAGCAACACGTCCAGGTGGGAATCATCAACGTCGAAGAGAGCCATAGCGGGCCGAGACAACCTTACCTCACGCTGACCAGGTGGGCGAGTTGCCTGTTTATTCCGCCGCGTCCGCCGCCTGATGGTCCAGCCATTCTCGCGAAACCCAGAACGTGTGGGTCGGCAGCACGCCGGGGATCGCGAGCTGATTGTTGATGACGGGCATGCCGCCCTGGTCTCGCCTGGGGACCAAGAGCAAGATAGCTCTGGCGTCGTCTTGCTTGCTGGCTTCCGCCACGCGGAGCAGAAAGTCTTTCAGTTGGTAGCGCGCGAGGAGGCCCGGTTGCGCAAGGAGCAGCGGTTGCTTGTTGGGCAACAGCTCGGCCGCCAGCTCCTTCGCAGCCGCTTCCGCGAGGCGAAGCAAGTTGGGCCACGCCGCTCCGGAAGGGCCTTCGCGATCGGCGCCCTGGATCACGTGCAGCGGCACCTTCTTCTGCACCATGCGCTCAACCAGCAGCTGATCGAGGAGCACCGGCTTCACACCCAGGTAGCGGCTCAGGGCGAGGGTGGCTTCTGCCGCGCGAGTGATGTGCACGCCGAGCACTCGGTACGCGTCTCGCTCCAGGGTTTGGCGCAAGCGCTCGACAAAGGCCTCGCGACGCGCATCTTCCGGACGGACCGCACGCAGCGTGGGTGAGCTGGTGCCGGCCTTACGGGTCTTGGTGGCGGTGGAGGCTTGGGTCGGCGGAGCGTCAAGCTCCGTGCCTTCGGCGTCGACGTTGGCTGCGTCACCGGAGTCGAATACGTCCGGGACTTCGTCGAGCTGGGTGTGGAAGCTGTTCGCGGTGTTCTGGGTGCTGGCGGTTTGATGCTCGGCTTGAGGTCGCTGATAGATGCTGCCGAATACCTTGTATCCGTACGGCGTCATCAGGGCGTCGAGGGTTGGCGCATCGGGGAGTGGGCTCGCCTCTGGGTAGCGGGCGCGGACGTGAGCTTGCACGGCGCCGGCACCGAGCTGAACTGGCAGTGAAGCGGCAGTTAGCTCGAGGGCGCGCGCTGCATCCATTCCGCGTGGATAAATCTCGAGGCGCGCGGACAGCGCCGCCGTCTGGCTCGCGTCGGTCGCAAGGGCCAGGAGCCTGTCAGGTGGCAAGCGCTCGAGGGAGCTGCCCTGCACGAGCGCTGTTGCGAGGCGTTGAGCTTCGGTCGACGAAGCCAGGATGGGGCGCTCAGCCAGCTCATCCGCGAGCTTGCCCAGCGCCGTGACTTGCTCCGCGAGCAGGTCGGACTGGCAGACCCAGGGCAGATTCGCTGCATTGTTCGGGGACCGCCCGCTGCGCAGCCGGACCCAGCGCATGCCGGCTTCTTCCTGGCCCTCTGCTTCGCAGACGATGCGCGCCCAGGCCGCGGCCTTCGCGCGGGTGAGTTGTGGATCAGCGCGGCGATCGTGCGGTAGCTCAGCGAGCACCCGCTCCGCGAAGCGATCCGCGCGGATAGCGCCGCCGGCTTGAACGACTAAGGCCCTCACCAAGCTCTTCAAGAGATCGAGCGGGCGCGGTTCGTTTCCAAGAGCTTCGATCGCCTCCCACTGCTCGCGACACTTGCTCAGCTGAATGTACTCGTTGGGGCGCGTGCTGCCCCGGTGCCGAGCCACCTGGGAGATGGTCATGTCGAGGCGCCCGATGAAGGGATCACGCAAGCCGAACAACAGCTCGAGGCTCTCCGCCCGCTTCTTTTGCTTGGGGATGAACGCGCTGAGAACGCCCTCGACGCTGTTGAACTGATCTTGCTTCGCTCGATGTGCCTTGGTGAGCAGCTCCTCGAGCTTGCTCGGCTCAACCATGGCTTTCTGCAGCAGCACCTCGACTTGCGACTTGGGTGCGTCGGCCACTTGAGCGAGGGAGCGCAGCCCGGCGTCGCTCAGTGCTTGGACGGCGCGCCCGCTGAGCTCGCTGTGGGTGAGCAGAATATCTTCCCCGCGGTAACTGGGGAAGTAGACCGGACCCGCGGCAGCAGACATGGGGCGCAATGCACGCCAGCGATTCACGAACTCGACGATTTCTTTCGCCACCATGCGGCCAACACCGCGCGCCACTGAGAGGCGGTTCTCCGGCAGCGTGAGTAGATCGCGCCCGGTGAGCAGACCCATGCGGTCGAGGGCGTTCTTGGCGCGGCCGGTGAGCGGCAGGCTCGCGATAGCGGCATCCGTGGAGATCTTCGCGATCTCGTTGTCGCTCAGTTGTTCGTTGGGCGTGAGCTTGTTTGCGGCGGGCTGGCTCGGCGTGGGTTCTTCTGCCGCGTGGGGTTGGCTGTGGATCTGCGCTTCGAGGTCGAAGCAAGCCTCCCAGCGCCGCCGCATCTGCGCGGCGTCGGTGAAGCGTTGTTCGATAGCAGGAGCGAACGCGGTGTTGAAGAACGCCGTCAGCGCATCGCGCAGCTGGGAGTCGAAGCGCTCCGCCGCGAGCTTGAGGGTCGCGTGCTTGTCCGTGGGAGCCGCGTCGAGATCCGCCGGAACTTCGTGTCCGTGATCGTCAACGTACTTCGGAGTCTCGTAATGGGGGCGAATTCCCGTGAGCAGCTCATGCAGGGTGACCGCTGCGCTCCAGCGATCCGCAGCCGCGTCCCAGGCGCCACGCTCTGCGAGGTAAGGATCCTTGTAGACCGCAGTGCCGATCCCCACGGATGTCGCGCTGGAACCAGCCAGGGAGAAGTCGAACAGGATAAGCCGCTTGCGCCCGTGACCGAGTGAGCCGACGCCGATGTTCGCGGGCTTGATGTCGCGGTGAGTGATCCCCAGCGCCTCGAGTTCTTCCAGCGCGTCGAGCAGGTCTTTACCGTAGCGAGCTGCCAGATCGGCCGAAGCAGAACCCTCTGCCGCGAGGAAACGTTGAAGCGTCGTGCTGCCTGCCAATGTGAGGAGCAGGCAGGTTCGGCCCTGGAGTTCCAGCTCATCCTGCAGCGTGGCCACTGGCGCTTGAGCCAGCTTGCGCAACACCTCTGCTTCAGCCTTGAGGCGGGCGTCTTGTTCGCTGTCGAGGCTGACTTTTAGCGCATACTTGCGCCCGTCGCGCTCGACGGCCAAGACACGCGAAGTCGCGCCGCTGCCCAGCTCCCCCGCCACCCGCAGATCTCTGGAGAGCATGTCTCCCGTGCGGGCCAAGAGCGGATCCGCGAACGCCTCTTGTTGAGGGGGTGAGGTAACGGCGTCCAGAAAAAT
>JBFXBK010000528.1:0-5119 GCA_050183255.1 Polyangiaceae bacterium
TACCGACGCTCCAACCCGGCATGTTGCCGCCGATGCAACCAGCATTGTATGAGCAGCAGAAAGCAGAGGCGCGACAAGTACTGAAACAGTTCGCCCAGGGCTGTCGCAGTCCGCACACGAGCGAAGTCGTAGACGGAGAGATCGTCAAGACGATCGTCGAATTCACGGAGAAGCTCGAACCTGAGCTCTTGATCGTCGGCACTCACGGGCGAAGCGGCGTAGAGCGTCTGGTGCTCGGCAGCGTGAGCGAGTCGGTGCTGCGGAGCGCGAAATGTCCGGTGATTGTGGTGCCCCAGAGCGCTGCGCTACCGACACCCGTCCCAGGGGGGAGATACAAACATGTTGACCAGTGAACTCGTGCAGAATCAAGTTGATGCGTGGTGCCGTGCGGAAGGAATTTCGAGCGTGTCTGCCACGTACGCAGCGGACACCGTGGTGCTCAAGGGGAGCGTCCCGACGTTGCGTCACGCGCATTTGCTCGAGCGCGAGATCGCCCAGCAATCGGGTGTGCAGAGCGTCGTCACTTCCGCCATCACGGTGGAGCCTCGGCGGGATGATGAAGCAGTCCTCCAGGACGCTCAGGCGGTCCTTACGGGTTGCTCGTGCCCTCACGTGCGCCTCGATGTCTTCGATGGGGTGGTGAGCCTCACGGGTGACGAACCGAACTCGAACACGCTGCAGCTGCTCGAAGACCAGCTGAGCGGGGTGCCCGGGGTCGTCGACATCCGCTCCACGGTGACCTTTGCACCGCCGGTCGAGAGCTTCGATCGTGAGTCGCAGACTGCCTCCCCCGAGGCATAGTGCCGCGTCGGCTCCAGCGCGTACACGGAGTTCGTTCGGGGTGTGCGCTGCGCGCGAGCCCTGGAAGCCCTGCATAAACGCTGAGCGGCCAAGGCTGGCTTGCTGCCGTGTCAATACTGGCATCGGATTTGCTGCTGCGCCCCCGGGCCCACGACGGAGCCACAGGGCCGCTCCCATCCAACATGACTGCATCTCGAGTACGCCGCAGCCTCCGCGTCCTGGTCGTTGATGATGACGAAGTCGATCGCCTGGCGATTCGTCGAGCCCTTACTCGTGGGGAGCGAGACTACGAACTGATCGAGGCGGAGACAGCCGAACAAGCCGTGGAGCGCGCTGCGGATCCTACGATCGACTGCATCTTGCTGGACAATCGTCTACCGGATGGGGACGCGCTCGAAGTCTTGGCGCGACTCAAGGCTTCGGGAGTCGACCGACCCATCGTCGTGTTGACGGGGCAGGGGCACGAAGAGCTTGCCGTCGAGCTGATTAAGGCTGGCGCTGCGGACTACCTAACCAAGACGGCCAGTCCGGATCGCATCGAGTCCGCGCTGCGCACCGCGGTTCGCTGGTATCGCAGCGAACAGAAAGCGCGCCGCGCGGAAGAAGCCTTGCGCACGAGCCGCGAGTCGTTGGCCACGACGTTGCGAAGCGTCGCTGACGGGGTGATCACGACCGATGGCACTGGTAACGTCACTTACCTGAATCCCGCTGCCGCGCGTTACTGCAAGCCGGAGGCTGAAGCGTGCCTCGGGCAGCAGCTGTGGTCGGTGCTGAGCGTGGAGGATCAAGATCGACCAGCGCAGCGCGATCGCATGGACAGCGCGCTCACCCGCGGTCTGTTGGGCAGCCCGACGGAGCTCACGTTGCGTACCAACGACGGTGAGCGCGTAACGGTACAGGAACGCGTGAGCCTGATGATGGCCGCGGATCGCCAGACGCCCACAGGGCTCGTGCTCACGCTCACCGACATCACCGATCGCCGCCGCAACGAAGAGCGTCTCGAGTTCTTGCTCTCAGCAGGTAACGAGCTCGCGCGCGGTCTGGATTTTCGTCGCACGCTGGAGACCGCCGTTCGCGCGGCGGTACCTCGCCTGGCTCGCGGTTGCATCCTCGGCGTCGCGCCCCAGGGAGGCGGCTGGAGCCACGCGGTGGAGCCTGGCGATGGCAAGCTCGCGGAACTTGCCCAGCGTCTCTACGGCGCTGACGCGAGCCGTGGTGAAGCGGTCGCGACGCTGGTCCGTCGCGGTGAGCTGCTAGTAATTCCGCCAGGAAATACCAGCGAGGCGGTTCCAGATCTGGCCGAGTGGGGGGTGAGGTACACCGCGTGGCTGCCGCTCACGACGCGCTTCTCCGTTGGCTTGTTGCTTCTGGAGTCGCCTGTGCCGTGGCGTCGCGACGAGTTGAGCCTCGCGCGAGACTTCGTGCAACGTGTTGGCTTGGCGCTGGACAACGCCCTGCTGGTCATGCGCCTCGAGGAGTCCGTTAGAATTCGCGACGAGACGCTGGCTGTCGTCAGTCACGACCTGCGTAGTCCGCTGAACGCGCTCGCGCTCGCCACCGACAACCTGGTGGAGGAGAGCGCGATGGAGGACGCTGAGGACTACGGGGAGATCGTTCAGCGCTCGATATCGCGCATGAACCGCTTGATCCAGGATCTGCTCGACGCGGAGACGATGGCGAGCGGCCGCTTCTCAGTGAACCCCGAAGGCTGCGAGCTGGATAGCGTGCTGGAAGAGATCGTGCAGATCCACGAGCCGCTCGCCGAGGCGAAGGGGCTCGAGTTCGAGCTCGAACGTCCTGATGAAATCCCCGCCGTTCAAGCCGATCGACACCGGCTGGTGCAGGTGCTGAGCAACCTGCTGGGGAACGCGATCAAGTTCACGCAGGAGGGCTGCGTCAGGCTGATTGTCGAAGGACATCAGGGCGCTGTGTCCTTCTCGGTGCAGGACTCGGGGCCAGGCATAACGAGGGAGCACCAACCGCTGCTGTTCGAGCGTTTCTGGCGAGCCGATCGTAAGTCCGCGGGGGCCGGGCTCGGATTGGCGATCGTTCGCGGCGTTCTGCTCGCCCACGGTAGCGATATCCGTGTGGATTCAAATCCGGGCGAAGGCTCGAGGTTCTCTTTCGCGTTGCGGACAGCCGACGGGAGCGAGCGAGGGGCGGATGCCTGAGGGGTGCGGACGGCGCCTACGGCAGCTCGACGAGGGTCCAATACTTGTTGAGGGCGGCCATGGCTTTGACGAAGCGGTTGAAGGTGACCGGCTTCAGAATGTAGCCCGCCACGTTGAGCCGGTAGGCTTCGATGCGATCGCGGTCGTCGTTCGATGTCGTGAGCACCACCACGGAGAGATGCCGCAGTCTTTCATCCTCACGGATATGCCGCAGGAACTCGATGCCGTTCATGCGGGGCATATTGATATCCAGCAAAATCAACAGACGCGAAGGATTCACGACCCCGTTTTGCAGCATCTCGAGCGCTTCCTCGCCGTTCGTCGCGACTGCGAGGGGGTTCGAGATGTTGTTTTCCTTGAAGGCGCGTTGGACGGTCTTCACGTCTACCGCGTCATCCTCCACAAGCAGGATGTGATAAGCGGCGTCGTCGGGGTTCATGCTGGTCCTTCCCAAAGTCACGTTGTGGTGGCGTCCCTAGTCAGTGCGTTGGGACGCATTGATCGATGCGTCGATAGCGAGAGACGATCCCGCTCATCCAAGCATGAAGGAGTCGGTTGCGTTTCCGCAACCCCCGAGAACGCCCCAGCCGCGCGTGACAGAATGCCTCGAGCTTCGCTCACACGGGTCCCGGCCGCGATGGGTGTGATCGTGAGCAGGGCGCGCTGGGCACGATGTCAGAGCTCACAGGCTGCTCGACGCACCTTGGACCCAGAACGGAGCGTGGCGTGAAGCGACTGCGCGCAAACTTGGCCGTCGCTGCGAGTATCGTAGTGCTGGTGGTCGGCGGCGTGACGGCGATCAACATGTCGCGCGCTCGCGAGCGTTCGCTGATCGTCCAGGAATCCCACGAACGCCTGCAGGCACTGGACAACTTGCTGCAGATGCTGCTCGACGCGGAAACGGGGCAACGTGGCTACCTGATCACCGGCGAGAAGGAGTACCTCGAACCTTACAACTTGGCGCTGAAGCGCCTGAACGACGTCCGCCAGGAGGTGCGAGGGCTGAACCTTCCCAAGGACGAGTTCGACGAGCTCGAGAGGCAGGTCGATGCGCGTCTCGAGGAGCTCTCCTACACCGTGAAGCTGTTTGACTCTGCAGGACAACAGCGCGCGGGTGAGTTCGTGAAGCGGGATTCCGGCAAGCGCACCATGGATCTAGTGCGCAAGGCGCTCGCGAGACTCACCGCGCGCGAGTCGACGCGGCGTGAGGCCGCGCTCTTGGCGGAGCGTGAGGCGTACGAGCGCAATCAGATGGTGGTGGCGGGCGGCGCATTGGTCGCGTTCGTCATCGCGTTGCTCGCCCAGCTCGTCTTGCGCCGCGACTTGGCGGAGAGCGCGCAACAGGCACTCACTCTCCGGGAGCAAGCCACGCTACTCAGTGACCAGGCTGATCAGCTTCGGAGGAACGAAGCGGAACTCGCCGAGCGACTACGGCAACAACATCGGCTGACCGACGAGCTGGCGGAGCAAGGGCGCCATCGAGAACGCCTCATCCAGAGCCTCGGGCGAGCGAACCGCGACCTCGATCAATTTGCCTACGTGACCTCGCACGATCTGAAGGCGCCACTCAGAGGCATCGCGAGTCTGGCTTCGTTCATTGAAGAGGACCTTCACGACTCGCTCGATGACGAAACTCGGGAGAACCTCGCGCTGCTCCACCAGCGGGTCTCCCGCATGGAGTCCCTCATCGAAGGGATTCTCACGTACTCCAGAGCGGGTCGCAGAACCTCTCCCGAGGAGGTGCAGGTTGAAGCGTTGCTCGCCGAAGTCGTCGATCTCTTGAGTCCGGACGCCTACGTCAACGTGAAGGCGACCAGCGAGCTGCCCGTGCTCCACACGGAGCGCATACCGCTGCAACAAGTCTTGCTGAACCTGGTAGGCAACGCGATCAAGCACGGCAACACCGAACACTGCGAGGTCGCAGTGAGCGCGGAGCGCGTCCCTGAGGGATGGAAGCTCACCATCACCGACAACGGACCTGGTATCGAGGAGCGCTTCCACGATCGCATTGTTGGCTTCTGCGAGCGCCTGAAGAGCCGTGACGAGGTCGAGGGCAGCGGCATTGGGCTAGCGGTCGTCAAGAAGGTCGTGGAGGAGCGCGGAGGCCGTGTGTGGGTCGAATCCGAGTTCGGGCAGGGCGCAGCCTT
>JBFXBK010000529.1:0-5095 GCA_050183255.1 Polyangiaceae bacterium
TTCGGCTCGGCTCCCAAGGCGGGACCGGGTGCAGCAGTGACGCGCAGGGAGAGCCATGAGATCCACACATTGGTTTGCCATCCCAATGCTCGCTTGTGCCGCTCTGGCAGGGTGGAGCTGCCAGGGAAACATCGGTAACCCCGGTGCCAGCGGAGGCGGTGTACACGGCGGGAACGGTGGCAGCGGCGGCACGAGCAACCCGCAGAACGCGTGCCTCGACGCCGTGTTTCAGTCATCGTCGGCGCCGCTGCGGCGCCTGAGCCCCACGGAGTACCGCAACAGCGTCACCGACCTGTTCCCTGGAGTGACCTTGCCGGCGCTGGATACCGCTCCGGACACCCGCGTCGACGGATTCACGAACAACGCGTCCGGCCAGTCAGCGTCGCCGCTCGGCGTCGAGCTCTACGTGAAGCTATCGAGTGACGTCGCCAACGCGGCTGCGCAGAGCCTCAGCAGCTGGGCAACCTGTAGCGACGACAGCGACGGATGCGTTGGTCAAATCGCCACCGACCTGGCAGCGCGGGCCTATCGCCGGCCCTTGGACACCGAAGAGCAGACTCGCCTCGAGACCTTTGCAACCACTGCGCGTGCGGATCAGGGCTTCGACAACGCGGTACGCATGGTGATCAGCGCGGTCTTGGAATCACCGCTCTTCCTATTTCGTGCGGAATTTGGCGCCAACACGCCAGTGGGCGACAAGGCTGTGCGGCTAAGCGGCTACGAGATGGCCTCTCGCCTTTCATACTTCTTCCTGGAGACGCTCCCCGACGACGAGCTCACGACTGCCGCAAGCGAAGGTGTCTTGGACAGCGACGACGGCGTCCGTCTGCAGGCGGAGCGCCTGATGGCGGACCCGCGGGCCCGTCCGGTGCTCACCAACTTCCTCGCGGAGTGGATGAGGCTCTACAAGATCGATGGCTTGAGCCTCGACCCAAAGACCTTCCCCGAGTTCGATACCCAGCTGAAGGCGGACCTGAGAGAGTCCGCGAGGCTGTACCTGGACAAGGCGCTGTGGGAGGACGACTCCTGGGCCTCCTTGATGACCGGCAGCTACGGATTCGTCAACGATCGCCTTGCGCCGCTCTTCGGTGTGGCTGCCCCGGGCACGAACGACCTAGTCTACGTCGACCTCCCCCAAGACCAGCGCAGCGGCATCCTCACCCAACCTGGTGTGTTGTCTTCGACTTCTCATGGGCTACGCCACTCGCCAATTTTCCGCGGGGTAACTCTGCTTAGCAGCTTCCTCTGCACCCCGACCGGCCCCGCGGATCCGAAGAACCTCAACAAGGAGCCGGAGAAGGTCGATCCAAGCGAGATCTGCACCACGCGCGATAGCGTCGCGAAGACCCACACAGTGCGCGACGAGTGCCAGGACTGCCATCGCGCGATCGATGGCGCTGGGTTCACGTTTGAGAACTACGACGCCCTGGGGCGCTACCGCGACACCGAGAACGGCTGCGCCGTCGACGCTACCGGAACCCTCCCGACGAGCGATGTCGAAGGCCAGATCGAGAATGGCGTCGACCTCTCTCGCAAGCTCGCCGCGAGCCCTCAAGTCGCGTCCTGCATGTCGGAGCACTTGTTCCGCTACGCACTCGGCCGCTCCGTCGCCAACGCCGACTCCTGTGAGGTGCAGGCGCTGGCTGTCGAACTCTTGGAGACCGATGGGGACAGCATGCAGAAGCTGATCCTCAACTTGGTCACCACCCCCTCCTTCGTCAGTCGGCCCAAGCTGTGAGCCGTACTTCCCTGAAGATCCTGAAAGAAGCGTGAGATGACCCGATTCGACCGCCGCACGATCCTCAAGCTCCTCGGTGCCAGCAGCGTTGGTGCCGCACTCCCCTGGCTCTCCAGCAACAGCGCAAAGGCCGCACCCGGTGATGTGCCGCTGCGCATGCTGTTCATCGAGGTGAGCCCTGGCTGCCGCCGGACCACCTTCGAGCCCTCCGTACAGGGTCCAAAGTACGTCACGCAGACCACGGCGCTCCCGAACTCCGCCTGGGATTTCCGCCCGGTTATGTCTTCACTTTCACCCTACCGCTCTCGTGTGACGATGTTCGAGAACCTCGACATGGTGAGTAACGAGGTGGATCCCACGCCTCCTGGCAACGCGCACTTCGCTGGCTTGACCCACATGCTCACCGCAGCCGACCGCTACGGCTCCACCGGAGACCTCGGCGGTGGGCCATCGATTGATCAAGCCATCGCGCAGTTCCTGAGCAAGGACGGCCCAGTCACCAAGCTCCCGAGCCTCGAGGTGATGGCCGACGAGAGCGCGGGCCAGTACTCCCGCTCGACCAACCATCACTCCTATTCGGCGCCGGGCCAGCAGGTGCCGTACTTGATGTACATCCCGGACATCTGGGATCGCCTGTTCCCAGATCCGCTCAACACCGACGCGGCGGAACAGGCCGCACAGCAAGCGCGGCGCACCAGCGTCTACAACCACGTCAAGGGCGACTACGACTCCCTGATTGCAAAGCTCGGGGGTAAGGACAAAGACAAAGTCAGCGCGATGCTGCAGTACCGCAAGGATCTGTTCGATAGCCTCGGGGTGGTCAACAATCGCGAAGCCAATCGCCCTGACAAGGCGAGCATCATGGATCCGTGGGCGGCCCTTACCGAGGGCTACCAGCAGGGCAACATCAACAACCGCCTGTGGCACGTGCACACCGAGCTAATCGGTCGCCTGGCGGCAGCGGCTCTCCACACGGATACGACCCGAGTGGTCACGATGTCGATTCAGGAGCCCCCCAACTACGAGTTTGGCTACACCGAAGGCGACTACGGCAGCAGCGACTGGCACGACCTGATTCACAAAGTCAGCGGCGACCAGCCGGAGATCACCGACAGCGCAGCCGCGAGCACGATTGATGAGCTGCACCGCGTGATGTACTCCAAGGTCGCGTTCATTCTCGATCAGCTCGCGGCCCTGCCAGAGACCGATGGTCAGTCACTGCTCGACCACACCCTGGTGTTCGTCTACTCGCACATCGGAGAAGGCAGCCACGACTTGAGCCGCTTGCCCTGGATGGTGATCGGCGATGCTCACGGCTACCTCAAGATGGGTCAGTACATCCGCTGCCCGATCTTCGATCTAGA
The DNA here is from genome assembly GCA_050183255.1 of Polyangiaceae bacterium. GTDB lineage: Bacteria > Myxococcota_A > Polyangia > Polyangiales > Polyangiaceae > JAHBVY01. Next base: position 3,103 of record JBFXBK010000529.1, read on the forward strand.
CTCCGGGCAGATCACGACTGACGACAAGGGCTCGCGAAAGTGGAACGTGCGCGGCCGGGCGCACAACGATCTGTTCATCACTCTGGCCAACGCGATGGGTCTGCAAATCAATACGTTCGGCCGCCAAGGCATGGCTGAGTCGTTGGGTATCATCCAAGAGATGCTGGCCTAGGACGTTCCGCCAAAGGACTGTGGTCCTGCGACCTGATGCTCCTCGGCCTGCGTACCAACGTCGACGCCTCAGGCTTCCCCCAGGCGCTGACGGCCGTGGATCCACTACGCTGGCTACCGCCGGTTCCCCCGGAGTTCTCCTGGCTGGCGCCTCGACAGCCGTAGCAGGAAGAGGTCGCCACCACCCGGCGTTGAAGAGGCAGTGCGAGGCACTTGCTGCGGCCCACGGCCGCTCTTGCTATGAGCGTGCGTTGGGGGGATGAGCAATCGGAGTCGCCACAGGACGCCCAGTTTCCTTCGGCAGATCGGGTTTTGGGGGTTAGGGGTCACGGCACTGCCACTCCAGGCGGCGCTGCACGGCTGCGGCGCTACGCCGGTCGCTCGCGAGACCTCGCAGGCTGGCTCGACCGCTGATACGTCGCTCCTCACCCCCCGATCGAACCCTGCCCGCGGACTCGACGCAGTGGCCCAGAACACCAGCTGCGAATCTTGCCACGCGGAAATAGCTAAAGAGTGGCGCGGTTCATTGCACCAGCTGGCGTACCTGGAGCCTGCATACCAGCGCGCGCTGGCGCGAGAGCCACTGCCATTCTGCCGTGGGTGCCATGCTCCAGAAGCGGACGCGAAAGCCGCGCCCGAGCCAGCCCTCGCGGAGCTCGGCGTTGGCTGCGTCACGTGCCACGTGGTTCAGGACCAGATCCTTGCAGGTGGCACTGCCGAGCCGAATCCCAGCGCTCACGCGGTGCTGCGCACGTTGAGTCGCACGCCCGCGGGCGCATGCGCAAGCTGCCATGAGTTCGAGTTCCCGGACCGCGCGCTGCGCCGGGAGCCGCTCCTGATGCAGTCCACCGTCAGCGAACACCAACGCTCGAGCCGAGCCACGGAGACTTGCGCCACGTGCCACATGGCCCGCGCGGCGGATGGTCACATGCAGCATGACTTCACCGCGTCGCGCAGCCTGGACGCTGTGAAGGGCGCGCTCAGCGTAGAGGCGCGACGAGTGAACGGCGGCCAGGTGGAGCTGACCCTCGAAGCGCGCGGCGTCGGTCACGCGCTGCCCACCGGCGATCTGTTCAGGCGCCTGGAAGTCGCGGTGGAGCTGGTGGGCGACGACTATCAGGTGCTCGCGCGTGACCATCGTTACCTCACGCGGCACTTCCGCACGGTCAACGTGGGGAGCTTCGCACAACGTAAACTCGAGCGGGACGACCGGCTGTTCGAAGGTCAGCCGCGGCGGGTGCAGCTCATCGTCGACTACCCGGAGAGCAACGCGCTGCCCATCGCGTGGTGGGTCGCGTACCAGCGCGTCGCGTTTCCTCGCGCAAACAAAGAAGACGCCGAAATCGAGCAGGAACTCCTGCTCGCGAGCGGAACGCTACCACCCGTTGCGCCCAACCGGGGGCAGGCGCGGACAGCAGTTTCTTCGATCAGTCGCGCTACGAGTACACCAGAGAAGTAGACACACGAGAGAAGTTCGCCATGACACCGAAAGACCAACCAACTTCAGTTTCCCATCGACGCAGCTTGTTCGCAGCGGGTGTGTGCGCACTGTGCTTGCCCCTACAGGCGTGCGGTGGGGGCACGCCGAGCGCCGACGCACCCAGTCCATCAGACACGCCGGCGCTGGGCGCAGCCGCCGCGTCACCCCCGGCGACTTCCTCGCCGGCCGCAGCCAGTGCGACGCCCGCCTCAGCATCGGACGAGAACCCGTCGCCGAAGGCCGCCGCGAGCCCACTCAAACCCAGGGCAACATTCCCCACGGAAGTCCGCTTGGAACCCGTGGGAGACGCGGCGTTCATCGTCGGCCCCCACCCAGAAGGCG
>JBFXBK010000530.1:0-5075 GCA_050183255.1 Polyangiaceae bacterium
CTAGGACGGGGGAATGGTCACCTGCTTAAGGTTCAACCAAGTCCAGAGGTAAACCACATGGCCCGCAGACTCAGCACTATTTGTCGATTTTTCGTTGCCACCGCCCTAATTTCCAGCACGGCTGGGTTGGTCGGGTGTGCCTCGGGGGGCGAGGCGGAAACCAGCAGCAATGGCGGCAAAGCTGGGAGCGGCGGCGTCGGCGGTGAGAGTTCCGGCGGTACTGCTGGTTCCGGCGGCTCCAGCGGCGGCTTTGGTGGGAGCGACGTTGGCGGTTTCGCTGGTGTAGGTGGTCAGGCTGGAGCGGGCGGCTTCGCTGGGATGGGTGGCGTTGGTGGCTCTGGTACGGCCGGCGTTGGTGGAACCACCGGCGGTACGGCTGGGACCGGTGGTAGCGGTACGGCGGGTGCTGGCGGCGGTACCGGCAAGCCAGAGCTCTGTGACGGTCTAGACAACAACGGCAACGGGCAGATCGACGAAGGCGATCCCGGCGGTGGAGCAGCGTGTAACGTCGCCGGTGAGCAGGGCGAATGTGCGAAGGGCACGTTCCACTGCGTGTCGTCTCAGCTGCGCTGCCAGCCTGATAACGTGGCCTCCGTCGAAATTTGCGATGGCCTCGACAACGACTGCGACGGGTCGACCGACGAGAACAACCCGGACGGTGGCCAAGCCTGTAACACTGGCCTCGACGGCATCTGCGCGCTCGGCGCGACGCGCTGTGACACGTCCGCGATGCCTCACCGGGTCGTGTGCGATCCGAACGTCACGCCCGGCACCCAGATGGAGAGCTGTAACGCGCTCGATGACAACTGCGACGGCCAGGCCGACGAAGGAAATCCCGGCGGAAATCAGTCCTGCAACATCGCCAGCCTGAAGGGTCCGTGCGCGGCCGGCCAGACCAACTGCGCCGCGGGTCAGCTTGACTGCGTGCAGCAGACCTTTGCCAGCTCTGAGATCTGCGACGGCGTCGACAACGACTGCGACGGCAGCCTCGACAATCCGCCAAGTGGGCAGCAACTGCCGGGAGTGGGCGACGGGTGTACCGTTTCGGGTGCCCAGGGGCAGTGCGCGATCGGCACCCAGTCCTGCGCCGGGGGCGGCTTCCAGTGCAACGCCAGCTTCACGTCTCGTCAGGAACGCTGTGATGGCAAGGACGACAGCTGCAACGGTTCGATCGATGAGGACACCGCGCTCAACATGTGCACGCGTAACTGTTGGGACCTTGGGCTCTTGGCACAAGGGCAAGCCATCCAGAACGTCACTGGGAGTACGCTCCAGTGTAACGTCGGCGTTTGCGAGCTGAATCAAGCCAGCTGCCCAGCTGGGCGCGCTGACTCGAACGGCAACATCTGCGATGGCTGTGAAGCGACCGTCTGCAACAGCAGTCACACCAGCACCTGTGGCGCACCGACGGTGCTGAGCGGGACGGTCAACGGCCAAATCGTGACCCTGAACGGAACCGCGTACTTCATCGCCTCGCTCAGTAAGCCAAACCCCGCGTCCAATCAGAGCTGGAGCCCGACCATCACGCTCTCCACAGCGTCGGTGAACAACGGCTATCGCATGGACGTGTTGTCCGACTGCGCCACCAACGTGACGTGCCCCGTCGCGGGCGGCACCGGCACCAGCAAGAACGGCTCCAACATCACGCAGTGGTCGATGAACTACGGCGCGCTGCGCGGAACCAACTGCGCGCAAGGTGGTCCTTCGCACTGCACCGACAATTCGACTCCGCCGGGCACGGTCATCGTCCGAATCACCCGCACGTCGATCCCTGGCTCCGGAGCCAATCCCGAGTGTGCCCAGTTCACTCTCTCCTACACCCAGTGAACGCTGGGGCGAGTCGCGGCTCGCCCCTCTTGACTCTGAGTGGGGTTAGGGAAACAACGCGGAGTACATGTCCGACCTCGATGTGAAGCAAGCGGATGGCTCGGTCACCATCTCGTTCGACGAAGGCCTCTACCCAAAGGACGCGATCTACGGCGCGGCGTACATCTTCATTGATCGCTGTTACGTCAAGCTCGACCGTGATGCTGGCAAGGTAACGGTCAGGCTGAAGCTCAAGCCCAGTGTCGAGCGCGAACTCGACGCGCTCGTCGGAGAGTTCGAGAACGAAATCCTCGGTCAAGCGTGGCGGCGCATGATCACGGATGAGAACCGAGAGCTGATCCAGCAAGTCACGAGTCAAGCCATGGCAGGCGCCGCTGGGCCTCCGGGATTGGACGACCTGCTGGAGATGAACATCGACGACGACACCGCCTTCGAGGACCCCCTCGGCATCGCGATGAGCTGGGAGGACAAGTACAAGAAGGTCAACAAGGCGGTGCCCTTCGACGATCGAGGCGATGCTCAGGGAGACGCCGAGGGCGACGAGGGATCCAAGGGAGATGGTGCGTGATCGAGCTGCGCTTCGATCCCGATCTGTACACCAGCGAAGCCATTGAAGCGGCTGTCAGCGTGTACGCAGGCTTTGCTGAACTCAGTCTGGACAAGCAGGTCGATGCGTACATCGTGCGACTCACCAGCTCTGGTGACCACGAAGAGCAGACGTTGGCTGATGAGTTCGCCAACTACGCCCTTGGCAGCACCATCGAAGCGCGCTCGGACTGACGGCTCACCGCTCGCGAGAGACGCCTGCGGATCAGCAGCGAGCAGCCGCAGCGCCTGGTCCGCTCCGATCAGTGGGTCTTCGCCAGTTCGGTTCCGCAGTCGTTCCCTGCTAGGCTCCAGCAGTGAGCGGGGAAAGCGACGAACGTGCGGCGGCGGAGGTTCAGGTGAACGCCGCACCTCGGCTGCGTTCGAACTCCTGCAATTTCGTCATCGGTGAGGGCGTCGCTTGGCCAACGGGCGAGGCCTGCCCTTTGCTCGCGAGCAGGCCGCACCTCGATCGCGCAAGCACGTTGTGGCTGGGCCTGCCGGGCCAAATCCGCCTGTGCCGGACCCAGACCAGCGATTTCAGCCGAACGGAGCTGCTAGCGATCAAGGATCGCCACGGGCAGCTGTACGTGGACGTATCACGGAAGCTCGCTCCGGATGACTTCGCTCGCGACCTACGCAAGCTGCGAGAGTTCGCGGAGTGCGGCTCCTGTTCATTCCGCGCGGAATGTGGCGGCGCGTGGAGAGCCGTCGCGGCCGACGTCTTCTCTCGGGATGAGGCAAAGCTGCTCGCGCTGCTGGCTGGCTTGAGAGGTCGTGTTCTGGATATTGGGTGTGGGGACGGGCCCTACCTGAGGGTGTTTGAGCGCGCAGTGCTCGCGGGTGAGTTGGAATACGTCGGCGTCGATCCCGACGCGCAGCGACTCGCCGTGCTTAGAGAGCGCTACCCGTGGGCTCAGTTTCAAGCGCTACCCATCGAGACTGGTTTCGAGGGCCTTTCGGGGGGCTTTGACCACCTGTTGGTCCTGCGCAGCTTCAACCACTTGAAGGACCCTCGCTCCACCTTGAAACAGGCTCTAGCGCGCGTATCCCGAAGTGGTACGTTGACCATTGTGGACAACGTCGCCTTCGGCTTGGTGCGTCGAAGTGCTTCGGCTCGCCGCGCGGAAGCGGGGCCGGCGGAGCATGAGCACTTTCGAAACGCCGATGCGGGTGAAGCGCTCGAGCTCCTAGCGGGCTTGCCTATCGAGCTAGTGGAGCGGTGGGACGTCAGCCCTACGAGCAGCAATCAGTGGCTCGTGCATTTCAGAGTTAGTCAGGTCAGCGCGTTGGAGTTGAATTCATGATTGCGGAACACGATGCAGTACAGCCCTCGACTTTGACCTCTGCCGAGGATGAACTCCAGAAGGTAGAGAGCCACGAGGAAGCTGCACACGAGAAGCGCAACTGGGTCAGGCTCAGCTACGACTGCAACAACAAGTGCACCTTCTGCCTCGATTCGTTGGCCCACGTGGGGACGATGCGCAGCAACCTGGACGTCAAGATCCAGATCGTGGAGGGTCGAAAGAAGGGGGCCAGCCGTCTGATCTTGAGTGGTGGTGAACCGACGATGCACCCCAACTTCTTGGACTTCGTGAAGTTGGGCAAGCGGGCGGGCTACCCCAAGGTGCAGACGGTCACCAACGGTCGGATGTTTGCGTATCCCGAGTTTCTGGATCGGGCGGCAGAGAACGGTTTGGACGAGATCACCTTCTCGCTGCACGGCCACAACGCGAAGATCCACGACGCGCTAGTGGCGACTCCCGGCGCGTTCGTCCAGGAAACGGCGGGCCTCAAGGCGGCGCTGGCGTCCGGGCGCTTCATCGTGAACGTGGACATCGTCATCAACAAGCAGAACGTGAAGCATCTGCCTGAGATGCTCGAGACCTTCATCGGGTGGGGGGTGAAGGAGTTTGACCTGCTTCACATTATTCCGTTCGGAAATGCTTGGGGCCCTGCGAAGGAACATCTGTTCTACGATCTAGAGGGCAACGAAGAGGCGCTCCAGCGTGCTTTCGAATACTCGAGGCGGCCAGACGTTCACATATGGCTGAACCGCTTCCCGCCGCCGTTCACGGAGGGATTCGAAGAGCTGATTCAAGATCCCTACAAGATGAACGATGAAGTGCGCGGTCGACGCGAAGAGTTCGACAAGTACTTGAGCATCGGTCGCAAGCTGAGCTGCCGGCAGCCCGAGCGTTGTCACTACTGCTACCTCAACCAGCTGTGCGACGGTCTCGACGACGCACTTGACGAGCGTCAGCAAGGACGTGTCGACGAGCTGCGGTTGGTTGCTCCCGCGCCTGTCTCCGGCCAGCTCCCGCAAGCTGCCGCGCTACGCGTCGTCGCGAGCGATGCGGAGCTTGCGTCGCAGCTGATTCGCGAGCAGCAAAGGAACTTCAGCGAGGAGCCCGTGCTCTATCTGGAACTAGAGAGCTTCGCAGGCCTGGAGGCGGCGCTGGATGGCGATCGTTTCGCAGGGCTCGAACTGCAGCGCTGCTACGCACGTACGCCGGAACAAGCGAATCTGCTGTTTCAGATGGAGCGCTCCTTCGAGGTTTGTGTCGCGCTGACTCAGCAAACTGCCGGAGTCATCGAAGCGCAGCGGGAGAATCCACGCCTCGCATTGGAGCAGCCGAACTACGACCGCGTTACCGAGCAGC
>JBFXBK010000531.1:0-5033 GCA_050183255.1 Polyangiaceae bacterium
GGGCATGTGGGAGTGCGAGGGCGTGTGGGAGTGCGAGGGCGTGTGGGAGTGCGAGGGCGTGTGGGAGTGCGAGGGCGTGTGGGAGTGCGAGGGCGTGTGGGAGTGAAGGGCGTGTGGGAGTGAAGGGCGTGTGGGAGTGCGAGGGCGTGTGGGAGTGAAAGGGCGTGTGGCGGCCGCTGTGCCACGGCATCGTTGACACTTGCAGTGGGCGCTGACGGCTGGGCTCGCTCGCTGCGCTCGCATTGCTTGCTTCGAGAGTCGCACCTCACTCCCCACATTCCTCTCCCTCTCGCGCGCCCGCACCCGCGCTAGCACTACCCCTCCCTCTCGCACTCGCACCTGGCACCCGCACTTCCTCTCGCGCTCGCTCCCCATTCTTCCACCGTGCTCGGTGCGGTCGAGGCCGGGGCCGGGCTCGCCATGCTCGGACTTCGTCCTGCGCGTGGCTGCGCGCGGTGCGGGCGTTGCCCGCAGCCTCGACCGCGCCTGCGCGCGGTGGGGAGGCGGGGGTACGCCAGCGCGCGGTGCGTTGGCGCGTTTCCCGGAGGTATTCATGCTACGTATCTATCCCGTGTTGCTCGAGTTGATTCACTCACTCGGCCCGCTCATTGGTCAGCTCGAGCGGCACGACCCAGATTTGGCTCGCCAATGTAGGCGAGCTCTTTCCAGCGCGCCCCTGAACGTGGCTGAAGGTAGCTACAGTCAAGGGCGCAATCGCGTGGCGCGCTACCACACGGCGCTCGGCTCCCTCCGTGAGGCCCAAGCGTGCTTCGAGACCGCTACCGCGTTTGGGTACATGCCGCCGCTCAGCGCCGAGCTGCGCGGCAGCTTCGACCACGTGCTGGGCACGCTGGTGCGCCTCGTCGGCCGGCGCTAGTCAGGCCTTGCGGAAACTTGGTGCTGCCCCCCTCGCGTCGGGAGGCAGCATCGAGTTGCCTCACCTCGGGGACATCGCGACAGATCAGCTCCCAGGCAACCACAGATCGTTCAAGTCGAGTTCAATGGCGTCGAACGGTTCCGCGCGAATACGCTCGGCCTCCTTGTGTGTCGCGTAGAGCTCCCAGCGACTGCCCGAGAGCTTGAGGATCTCAAGCGTGCGCTGGATCGGGTTGACCAACCAAACCCAGCTGACTCGCGCACGCGCGTACACGACGAGCTTGTCCGTGCGGTCGAACGCTTCGGTTGAGGGGGAGAGCACCTCGCACAACCAGTCCGGTTCCAGCATGAAGTAGGGAACGTTTGGGGGAACTGGCATGCGCTCGCGGCGCCAGCCGGCGATGTCGGGCACCACCACGTCCTCTTCAAAGTGGAGTTCAGGCTCGTCGATGATCCACCAACCCCCCGGCCCCCCACGCCCCCGCTGAAAGGGCGATCCCAGGTCCATCCCGAGGACACTGGCCGCGTGGGCGTGTGGAGCCGCCGGCCGCGGCGACGTCATCAACGTGCCCGCAACCAGCTCCGCAACGAGGTGCGATGGCGCCGCCAGCACGTCTGCGTAGGTAGCCAGTTTTCTCGCCGACTCGCTCATCGCGCCTAGTGTAGCAGCATAATGCCACTGGTCAGAAAGGCGCGTCGGCAGCTACAAACAATCGCAATGCCTCGCATCTTTTGAGGGATTCCCCTGGGGCGATGTTGAGTTCGCGCCTCAGCGCCGCCCTCCGCAACGCCCCAGTCGACCCCGCTACGCTGGCCGCGTGAGCTTCCACAGTACCGCGAGGATATGGTCGAGGCGCTGAAACAGCACCTCACAGTCCCGGCGCTGCAAGTAACCCCAGGCAAGCGCCACCTTGAGCGCACTGCAGGTCTCATTCGCGGAGCCCGCAGCGCTCAAGTAGCGCTGACGCCGGGTACCGCCGGATGAGTGCTCTCCTTCGCCAATGTTGAGCGCAATGCTCGAAGCGCTGCGCGCGATTTGATTGGCGAGCGAGCTATCGAAGCGCCGCAGCCTCGGCATCAGCGGGCGCAAGAGCGAGATGACTTCAAGCGCGGTGTTCTGAATTCGCAGTGACATAGTTCCCTTTCCGCCCCCGACGGCGGGGCTCGCCCCCGAGGCCCCGACGCGGGGAGGAAAGGGAGCGGGTCAGGGACAGGGGCTCGGTCCGCGTGAGGGCTGGGATGGCGGTCGGGTCGGGGTCAGGGTCTGGGCCAGCGGTAGCGCCTGGGCCCAAGGTAGGGTGGCAGAGAAACCCCACGGAAACGCAGCAAGCGCCAGTGACAGGCGAAGCCTGGCACGCGCTTGCCCCAAGCCAGACGCAAAACCAACCGCCAAGACCCCACCAGGAGCGGTCGCGCAAAGCGCGCCGCGATCACGCAAACCCGACAGCCCCAAAAAACCGGCCGGCAAGACCTCACCAAGAGCGGCCGCGCGAAGCGCGCCGCGCCCGCGACCCACTCACAGCCGCCGGCGCCGCCGCTACCCCCGACCCTGACCCCGTCGCTGCCCCCGACCCAGTCGCTGTCCGTGCCGCTGCCCCTGCCCCTACTCCTGAACCCGCTTCGCAACGTCCATCCAGCGCGCCCCGCTGCCCGCGTGCCCCGCAGTCTCGGTCAGCTGCGCGAGGAAGCGCGCGCACGCCAGCTCGCCGCGGCGGTCCTCGGATTCTCGCGCATACGCCAGGCCACTGAGCGCCTCGAGCAAGGCCTCGGCTCCGCGACCCGCAGCGCCGAGGCCGATGGCATGAGCTAGTGCCGCGCGGCAACGATCGCCGTTGGCTTGACTGTTTGCAGACTCCGCGGCGCGGCGCAGCGAGCCCAGCGCCTCGAGGGCGTCACCTTGGCCCAGCTTCACCAAAGCATCCAGGCGGTCCGCCAGACCCGTATGGCGCTTTTGTGCACGGAGGTCGCTGGTGAGCTTGGACACCGCCGCCCAATCACCGCGACGGATCAGCTCGGTGGCTCTCAGCGTGAGCTCGTTGCGGACGCCAGTCGTGGGCTCGTCTGCCGAAAGCTCGAGATCCTCATCAGGAATGATCGAGATCGGCTTCTGCGCTTTCATCTGCTGGCTGGCGCGAGGCGGCAGCGGCGGAGGGCCTGGACGCTTGGCGTCCGGCGCCGCTGGGCGTCGTACCCCGGGCGCCGACAGCGGCCCAGCGGCGGCGAACGCCAGCACGTCGGACCCGGGCAGCTTCGGGGAAGCGATACGCGCAGGCAGCCTCGGTGGACGTGGGATTTGAGGCGGCGGTGGGGGCCGCGAGTCCGACGGCAGCGCGCTCACTGGGATGCGCTGCTCTTCGCTGAACAGGTCCACTGGGAAGACGCTGGTGGACAAACCGCGACCACTCAGCAGGCCGGGGTCCTTCGTCTCGCAGAAGCTGTCCAGCGCGTCCGCAGTGTCGCCCAAATCCACGGCCCGGGCCGAGGCCGCCGCGCGGCGAGCCATCCGGGCGGCGCTGTCGAAGTCGCCGCCAAGCATTGCGTGGGCAGCGGCGCTCGCTGCGCACAGCGGCCGATTGTTGTTGGCGAGCACCACTGCGGCGGCCCGGTGCCACGCGGCAACGCGTGCGGAACTCAGCTCACCAGCGATCGCTTCGCGGTGGCTCGCGCTGGGCAAGCTCAAGAGCTCTGGCGACGGACGCCGCAACCAACGGCTCGCCTCCAGCACGCGCACCACCTTATCGAACTCGATCTTCACGTCGCTCGCGCGCTCGACCAGCGCCCGCACATCCACCGCGTCCGCTTCGCCGCCAAGCACCGCGAGGGCAAACAGCACCGCACGGGGGCCGGCTTCGAGGTGGCGTGCGCGGCGGGCGATCCAGAAGTCCGGCGGCTGCGGCTCACCCCGCCCGGCCCGCCGACGCCGTGAAACCGCCCGATGGTCCTCCCATACGAGCTCACCGGCCTCGAGCGCCTCCGCGAGAGCTTCAGACACGGCCAACGGCTCACCCCGACCGAGCTTGGCGAAGCGCTCCGCCAAGTCGTCCGCGAGCTCGCCGTTCAGCCAGGCACGGGCCAAGTCGATAGCTTCCCTGCCCTCGAGCGCGCCCAGCTTCGCCTCCACCACCACATTCATGTCAGCGAGCGGGACCGGCATCTTCGCGCCGGGATGTGCGCGCACGATCAAGCGGAACGGCGTGTCTTCGATGGCGACGCGGATGGCCTCCAGGGTATCGCTGTCGATGTCGTGCACGTCGTCGAGCAGCATCGCCCCGCTGGGCCCTCGCTCCGATGCAGGCTTGAGCCACGCCCGAAGCAGCCCAGCGCAGGAGTCGAGGTCTAGGCCCTCCCCCCCAAGCAAGCTCTCGAGAGACTCCGCGTGAGTCCCCTCGAGAACCGCTGGCGCTTGACCGCGAGAGCGCGCCTTCAACAGGCCGCGCCGAAGCGCCCCGAAGGGCTCACCCATCAGGCTGGGCGACAGACGCAGCACACGCCCGGGCTCCAACGTCCGCGCCAATTCCCCGAGGAATCGGCTACCCCCCATTCCGCGCGCCGCGCGCACGATGCCGAGGTTGCCGGCTGGCACCAACATCTCACCTAGCTGTGGCCGACCAATCAAGAGCGGCGTCATCAGCTCGCTGACCATCGCCGCGAGATCGCTTCGCCACGGATGATCCGTGTCGAGCAAGAGGCCCTTGACCCGCTCCTTGCCGAGGGCTCGCAGACGCCTACCTCGCGTCAGCAGCTCACCCGTGCGGACTGGGTCGAAGCTCGGCTCCACGAGCACTTCGCCCTCGCGCGCGATCCTGGCGAGCGCTTCCGCGCGGACAAGCGCCGGCCCCCACGACAGGGTGTAGCCAGCCACCATCTCATCGATCGGCTCTTGCTCACCTTGGGCGATGCCGATACCGAACGGCAGCGGTTCGCCACCGACTTCCTCGCTCGCAAACTCGATCGCATCCTCGGCGGCGTCGAAGTCGAAATCGAAGGCCAAAGATCGCGCTCCCCAAGCCACGACGTTGCCGCCACGGGCGGCGGCGCGCTTGGTCAACGCGCGCGCCGTTTGCAGGTGGTTCGCCTGTTCCGGCAACCGAACCTTCACCCGCTTGGAGTAGAAGCAAACGATGATGCGTTCCGACATGGATTTCTTGGGGAGAACT
>JBFXBK010000532.1:0-5011 GCA_050183255.1 Polyangiaceae bacterium
CGGTGGTGGCGCCTGTTCCTCCGGTCGCTCCGGTTGCGACGCTTCCGCCTGTGCCGGTGGTGGCGCCTGTTCCTCCGGTCGCTCCGGTTCCGACGCTTCCGCCAGTGCCGGTGGTGGCGCCTGTTCCTCCGGTCGCTCCGGTTCCGACGCTTCCGCCAGTGCCGGTGGTGGCACCGGTTCCTCCGGTTCCGCCCGTGCTGGCGGCGCCGGTTCCGCCCGTGCTGGCGGCGCCGGTTCCGCCCGTGCTGGCGGCGCCGGTTCCACCCGTTCCGCCCGTCGCGGCGCTGCCGGCGCTGCCAGCGCTGCCGCCTGTAGCGCCGGTTCCACCCGTCCCACCAGTGCTGCCGCCGCTGCCGCCCGCTGCATCGGTGCCTGCGTCAGAAACCGGGCACGCGTAGGCTTGGCGCAGCGTCACGGTGCTGGTGTCGACGAGCATGAACGCGTCGTTGCAAGCGACGTTGGTCTGATCGGGTGAGTCGCCGTTCTCTGCCTGCAGTTGGATCTGGGTCGCCGAGTTGGTGCAGTCGCTGCCGTTCTCGTAGCGCGCGTCCAGGATCAGGTTATCCGCGGTGTCGAAGAAGTAGATGTCATCCGGGCCGCTCTGAAGTAGGTCGGTCCCGATCGAGCCAGAGGTTGCTACGGTGACGTCGCAGAGACTGCTACTCGTTGCGATGCCGTCCTTGCCGCAGATCACCAAGTAATCGTCGTTGGGAATGGTCATGGCCGAGACGTCGACGACCCACACCGACGCGCAGCTGTTGCCGCCGTTGACGTGCTGCACCTTCCCCAGGCCGCACTCACCGAACGTCGTCGCCGTCGAGCCCGAGTCCCTGATGACGTGCAGCTCCACGAAGTTGCCGGAGTCAGCCCCCGGCTCGTCGTAGTTGACCTTCGTCAATTCCACGCGGCAAGTCGTGCCGCTGCCCACGCCGATCGCGGCCTGCTCGGTGCTACCGACCGACTCCCCCGGCGTGGATGGATCGCTGCCGCACGCGGTGAAGCCGACGATGGTCAATGGGAGCACACTCGCGAGCGCAGTCGCCCGAGCACGGTTTTTGAGCATAGCCATAAGAGTCGCCGAGTTTAGCTGCCGCGGTCAACGGCGCACGGAGACGCGAGCGGAATGTCGTTCATGTGTCTGCCGGATGGACTGCACGTGGCGCTCACCTCTCCCCCTCAAACCCTCGACCCGCAGCGTGTCCAAACGGTGTGAAGCGGGCGGGACTTGAACCGCGCGGCCTCCACCGTTTGGGGGAGCTAATCAGGCTAAGCGTTGCGTTAGGCGGCCGGTATTGCAGGCTTTGGAGATCGAGCTGTGGCGATGTTGCCAACGAGCTGATTGTCGGATGGCTGGCCGGATACGTGCGGAACCGCGGAGTCCTTCCCTGGCATGGAGGAATGTTGGCGTGGGCGGATGTAGGAGTCTTTTTGCGTGTGGTTTCAACTCCGATTCGGGTGCGACCCGCGCTCCCGCGCCGCGCGCCTGATCACGGCTCGTTCTGGACACCCACGTTGCGCTTTCGTGTGGCCTGACGCGGCTGGCTCCGTCTTTGCACTCTGCCGCACCTTCGGAGCTCTGCCGCACCTTCGGAGCACGCAGGTTTTCTATGTGATTCCGGACACATCCATTTCGCTGGTTGTGGTTGGTCCCTCACCCCCCCATCCTCGGAGACTAGTCATGCTTGGGCCGTAAGCTCCGGAGTACGGCCTGCGTTGGGGATGAAGATGCAGAAACTCGAAGCGTGCGGTGAGTGTGGTGGTTTCAGGCCGACGGATGTGGCGTGCCCGCATTGCGCTTCGTGGGCCGGGACAATGGAGCCGAGCCGGGTTGCCGGCGCCGCGCGCTCCCACGGGCGCCTCGCACCGCGATTGCTCCAACTGGCGATTGGCAGCAGCCTCGCGATGACGCTGATGGCTTGCTACGGGGCGCCTCACGCATACATGCCAGAGCCCACAGACCCGAGTGGTGACCAGGACGGCGATGGTTTTCCCATGCGGGAAGACTGCGACGACAGCTCGCCGAGCATTCACCCGGGCGCCGCTGACGAGGTCGGCGACGGCATCGACTCGGATTGCGACGGGACTGACGGCCCGAAGGCGAAAGAGTTCGCCGAGCCGCCTCCCGAGGACAAGCCGCCGCTCGAGGTCGCTACGCCGCCCGAAGGCGGTGCGACTCCTGAAGGCGCTGCGACTCCTGAAGAGTGAACAGCCGGGCGCTAGCGCTGTGCTTCACGCTAGCGCTGTGCTTCACGCTAGCGCTGTGGTCGACGCGTGATCTGAACCAAGCCCTCAGGCGTTGCCTCTGGGGGTGAGGGAGCGTCGAAGGGCTCCACCACGAGTTCGAAGGAGCCGTTGTCGAACGGCAGCCCCGTGGCGGCGCTGGTGGACACCAGGCGCTCCCGCAAGCCGCGCTTGGCCAACGTTTTCGCGCGGAAGTGGCAGTAGGGGTTGTTGCCCGGCTTGCCCAGGATGGAGTGGGCTGTGAACGAGCAACCGCCGAGGCACGTCTCCGCGAAGGCGCACTCGCGGCAGAACCCCCACAAAGCCTCCACGCCGCGCTCCCTGGTGAAGCCGAGCTCGGGTGCAGCGTTCCAGATCTCGTCGAGCCGGGAGCGCTTCAAGTTTCCGCCCACGTAGTGTGCGGTCTGGAGTGATGGGCAGCCCTTGACGGCTCCGTCGGACTCGATCCCGAGCACGAAGCGCCCAGCCTGGCAGCCCGCCCAGTGGTCCGTGCCACCCGGTGTCGGAGAGCGCAGCAGCGCCTCTTCCTGACCAAAATAGCCCAAGTTGTTACCCGGTAGCAGCGTGATGCCTCGCTCGAAGCCCCGCCGCTTGAGCTCTGCGATGCGCGGCAAGAGGTCGATCAGCATCCACGGCTGCAAGATCAGCTCTGTGCGATCCGCGGCGCGGCCGAGGGGCGCAGTGAGCTGTAGCTGCCAGGCGACGATGCCGCAGTCCACCAGATGATCGAATAGCGACTCCAGATCAGCTTGATTCAAGCGGTTGATGTTGGTGTTCGCCGTGATGCGGATCCCCGCATCCTTGCAGGCCGCCAGGGCGCGCGTCGCGAGATCGAAGCTGCCCTTGAGGTTACGCATGCGATCGTGGGTTTCACGCAGGCCATCGATGCTCACGCTCACCTGAAGCAGCCCAGCTTCACGCATCCGTGCGGCAAGAGAGCTGTCGACGCCGCGCCCGCCAGTGGTCATGGTCGGGTGGATACCCGCGCGCGACAAGGCCTGCACGATGTCTAGGAAGCCCGAGTGGAGATAGGCCTCGCCACCGATCAGGACCACTTCACGCGCGCCCATCTGAGCCAGCTGCTCGACGACCTCGAGCGCTTGTGCCGTGGTGAGCTCGTCGGGTCGCGCGGCGCTCGCGCGGGAACCACAGTGCGTGCAAGCGTGGTCGCAGCGCAGCGTCAGCTCCCACACGACGTACGCCGGAAAGAAGTCTTTTGAGAGCACGTTCAGGCGCCGTCGACTCATGGCTTGCTCAGTATCGGCTATCTCAGGTTGAACTTACACCACCGCTCGCGTTGAGTCTCGATCGCGCACCTTCGGAATACCCACTCGTCGCCGTTGCTTGTGAGGGTCACAGCGCGCGAATCGCGCAGGAAACAAGCCAAATGACGAAATGTCATTTATCCGGAGGGAAATGAAAACGATGCGCCAGATTGACAAGCGGAACACGTTGCGGAGTGGGTTGGTGTTGGCAGTTGGGGTCACCATAATTGTGTCGGCGGCTCCCGTGTGGGCGGCGCCCGGGGATACCGGGAGCAGCGAAGGCGCGTCTGAGCGCCCGCGCCAAGTCGCTGATCACTCGCTCTTGCTCGACATCGATGAAGTCGCGAAGGCAGAGCTTGCGCGCGACACGGACGAGGGCCCCTATGGCAATCGAGGCGTGCGGGCTGGGTCCGGGGTAACGCTGGGCGCCAACGCGGTGCTGCTTCACGGACTGACCCTGGGAGGGTTGGTCGACCTGGCAAAGTCGCGAGAGGGCGACGGGGATCGTTCGGAGCTGGGAGGCGCGTTCCGCGCCGGCTACCTGATTTCCCTGGGTGGTCCCTTCACGCTCTGGCCGAACGCGAGCATTGGCTACTCTAGGGCGACCAGTCCCTACCACATCGACGGCGACGAGTTCCGAACGCCCCAGGACGGGGAGCAGACCGCGCATTCCTGGCAAGCGGCTGGTGAGGCGCGTCTCCTTGCGGAAGTTGCCGATCACGTCGGGCTGACTGCAGGGTTCAAGTATACTCACGTGTTCGCCACCGGGATCGCGTTCAACGACGGTGACGTCCGCAACTGGTATCCGGGCAAGCAAGCGATCTCCGCGGACCTCGGTCTCGCCGCGTGGTTCTAGTCACTCACCGACGCCACCCTCGTTGTAGCAGTACTCGGAGCAGCCATCGCCGTTGACCCGTGCGCCATCGTCGCACTGCTCATAGGACTGCAAGATGCCGTCGCCGCAGGTGGGAGTGAACTCGATCCAGATGCGCGTGTCTGCCGCTTGGGTCGTGTCGACTCCGCTGATCGCCAACGTCTGGGAGCCGAGCACCTCGAAGGTCGAGGTGCCGGTGTCGTTGGGCGCAAAACAGTTCAGTTCGGTGCTGCCTTCACAGTTCAGCTGCGCGATGCTCAATGCGTTCTGATTCGACCAACGCAGGGTCGCGATGCTCGGTTCGTTGGGATGAATGGTGAATGCATAGGTCGGGCCCGAGGTGGTTCCGCACGAAATCGGGCTGACGTCGGTATCGCCCTGACTCAGCGCCTGTGGCGTGCGAGTTAGCTCTGGGTGCTGGGTGTCACAGGCGTAGTCGTTTGGCGCGCCGTAGCAAGCCATCAGCGTCATGCTGGACACGGCGCTCAGGGCCAACATCGCCAGCTGACTCTTGGGGGACACTCCGTTCTCGGAGCTGCGGGGGCGTTCGCAGTTGGGGCACGCGGTCGCGCCAGAAGGGAGGAAACCAGCGCAGTGTTCACAGCTCGTCAGCATGACGACTGAGCATAGC
>JBFXBK010000533.1:0-4986 GCA_050183255.1 Polyangiaceae bacterium
TCGATCTAGAGCAGGGCACTGAGACGACTTACCAGCTCACTCCCGACTCAATCTTCGACTCCATGGTCTGGGTCGGTGGCGGCGTGGCGCTGCTCGAGCGCTTTCAGAAGCCGAAGATCTGGACCGCTGCTGGGATGCAGCGGGAGATCGACTGCGACTGGGCCGGTTCGCTAGCGGGCTCTCCCAATGGTCGATACGTTGGGGCGTATCAATCGGGCCGCGTCGCGCTGTTCGAGGTGAAGACCGGGAAGCGCGCGTTCGAGGATCACGAGCCGCTGCACCACAAGGGCGGAGCGCTGGTGATTGGTGCGAACGGTCTGCTCATCACCACCGGTGGCGGACTCGTTGGTCGCTGGGAGTCCGCCCTTCCAACCGGCTGAACGCATTCACTCGTTCGCCGCGAGCCAGTGTTGGTGCGTGTCGACGAAGTGGCGAAAGCGGGTCACCCTGCCCGACTCATCGAATGTGAACAGATGCGCTTCGAAGTCCTTCACTTCGCGGCCGCTGGCTCGCATCGTGAACTCTACGGAGATCGTAGCCATGACTTGGTGCTCGTTTTCGAGCAGCTCGCGGGGCTCGAAGCGCTTGAACTCGATGGCTGCCAGCGTTTGAAAGAAGCCGACCACCGATTCGCGCCCGCGTCGGGCGACGAGCCATGGAATGCCGTGGTCCTGCATGTCGTACTCCCACTCCACGTCGGGATGCAGGTACTCGATGATGCCTGGGATGTCGCCGCTGCCAAACGCGGCGTAAATGGCCTGAACCGTTTCCAGTTTGTTCATGGGTCCCCCGTAGCGGCTCAGCAGGTTGCGCTGAGTGACAGGCTCTACGGGGGAGTGGGGCGAGATGGATCGTTAGCCGGTGCGATTTTATTCGCCGCCACACTTGGGACTGCCGCACGCGAACATGCAGGCGTCGGTGTCTCCGTTGACGCACTGAACCTCCGCCTGCCTTGAGTAGATCTGCATCTCGATCAGCGACTCCGCTTCGGGATCGACGTCAGGTGCCTTTGCGGCGGCCCCACCAGGCTTGCCGTAGCCCACTCCCCAGTCAGAGCCGTCGCACACCGGTCCGTTGCCGAGCGCGACGTGCTTCGGCTTGTCGACACTGGGAGGCCAGCTCACGAACAGTGATGCGCGGTCCTTCTTGCGGCAGATGCGGATCTTCGGGTTCTTGCCCTTCTTCAGCCGGATCACGAAGCTCGCGTATTTCCCTGCGACAATCTTCTCGAAGTAGTCGACTTGCAGCTTTCCGAAGTCTTCCATCTTCTCGTAGCCGATGATGTCCCCGGTGCAGTAGATGCGGAGCCACTCTCGAAGGACGCGCATGCTGCAACGCGCGGCGCGCGCGTTCGCGCCTTGAGTGTTGACGATCGGAGCGGAGTCCCACTCGGTGCCCTTCGGTGGATCGGACCGTTCGGACGGGATGTCAGGGACGTCGCCTACTTTGAAGTCTATCTTGCGCGTGCTCGCGGCGGGTTCCGGGGCTGGACTTGGTGCCGCGGTCGGCTCGGCCGTGTTTGCGGGCGCTGCGCTGGGTGCCGCAGGAGTTTCCGCGCTGGGTTGAGGCTTGTCGTCTTTGCAAGCCATGAGCGCGAGGAACAGCACGCAAGCCGCCAGTCCAGTCGTTGATTTCGCCATCTGTAAAAACCCCTTCTGCGGATGGATGCAGGAGCAACTGAAAGGCACCTGGCGCGCCTCCCCCCCAAACCCGAATCCATGAGTACACCAGAGCATCGCTCTCGCCGCTAGCCCCCTGGCTCACTCTCCAGCGAGGTGAGAGACTCCGTCGCTGTGCGTCGCTTTGAGTTGAGTGAGGGCAGTGCGGGAAAATTCTGGGAGATCAGCCTCGACGGAGCCGCGTTTACGGTTACGTACGGGCGCCTCGGAACCGCCGGGCGCAGTCAGACGAAAGAATTTCGTGACGCTGATCAGGCAACTGCAGCAGCTGAGAAGCTGATCCGCGAGAAGCTAGGCAAGGGCTACTCGGAGGTAGAACAAGGCGCGGCGAGCAAGCCCAAAGCGCAGCCGAATAAGGCGCAGTCGAGTAAGGCGCAGCGCAGTAAGACGAGAGCAGCAGCCAAGCCGGTCGCAGTCACCAAGGGCTCGCCAGACTTCAGCCTGTCTGGCGGCAAGGCGATGGGCGCGCGGGCGCAGAGCAACGCCGCGAATCGATTCCTAGAGGCAACAACCGGCGAGGCGTGGCGTGCCGCAGCCGAGAAGGTCAGCTACTCGAGCTACGACGTCGAGCGCCTGTTGGCGCACTTGATCGAGCATGAGCTATTCGCTCCGCAGAGCCGCCTGCACGTTCGAGGTTGCGTCAGGGCGCTGATGCGCGCACCGGTTGAGAGCGCGCTGAGCGTGCTGAGTCGCTTGGAGGAACCCTGGGTGGCGACGCAGCCCGCGGACACACCGGTCATCCTTAGCTACCTCCCGCTGCTGGTGCGCCTGATTCGCGAAGCGCCGGAGTCCCTGCGTGAGGCGACGCTACCTGCCACCCTTGCCCGTGCCACGGCGCTGGTGCGTGCGCTGTCGGGTGAGGAGCTGGACGCAGACTTGGGCGCCCAAGCGGTCTCGATGGTGGCCGAGATGTTGCCGTACGGTAGCGAGCGCATCGTCTGGCTCGACGAGGATGACTCGAGCGTGCCGGTGGAGCCTGAACGGCTACTGGCGGCGCTGGAGCGCATTGGCGGCCCGCACTGGATCCGCGAGTTCCCAAACCCCGATCGGCTGCCCGCCGAGGTGGCTGCCCCTGCGCTCGAGGGCGAGACGCTCGAGGAGGTGGGCCGCGCCTTGAGCATCTTCAACCCGACGATTCTGGATCCACGCAACGAACCCACAGCGCGCTTCTTCGAAGTGGCTGAGTCGATGCACGAGCAGACAGCCGCGATGATGCGCCTCGCGGGTATCCGCAAGGCAAAGCACCCTAGCGACATCCCGGCAAAGGCTGAGTTCTTGTTGGAGCCGAGAGACGTGAATGGCGACCCAGGCTTTGCTCAGCTCGGAACGGCACGGCTCGACGCCTGGGCCGAGCACTGGCTCGCGCGCTACCCCGACGCTCTGACGATTGGCGAGCCCGGAGTGGACCCGAGCGATCAGGAACTCGAAGCCTTCGATGTCGGAGTGTTCCTGCGCCGCCTGGTGTTCGCTGGGGTGCCTTTCAGTGACCCGTTGCGCCGGAGGTTGGTTGGTACGCCTCGGCCCTACAAGCACAACCCGGATGAGCTCGATGTGCGCGGCTTCGTCAGCGACGTCGGGTGGCTTGGGGGAGCCGGCGCAAGGAGCTTGTTGCCACTCGTAGCCGACATGGCACGCACGCAAACGGACGAGAAGCGAGCGCTTGGTCTGCGCTTGGTCGTCGCAACCGTGCTGCGCAACTGGGATAGTGATGAGCAGATCCCAGAGGAAATAGATGAGCTGCTCAGCTTGGGTGATCCGGTCGACTACGACAGCGGAGTTGCGGTGCGAGAAGCCATCTTGGCGCTGCCCATCGAGCGGGCCGAGCGCGTGGTGTTTCGCACGGCAGACCAGCTGGATGATCCCTACGAGGAGCTCACCTATGCGCGCGAAGGCATGTCCCCCGTCGCGCTCAGACGCTTCGCGCGCCTGGTCGCTGGCGGGCGCGAGAACGAGGATATGTGGAGCCACCTCGGTTCGGGCTCGCTCGAGGTTTTGGGCGCAGAGTTTGGGCCGGCGCTGGCCGAAGCGCTGAGCGGTGAGACCCTCAGCGAGTCGTTCATGGAGCGTCTCTCGGACGTGATTCATGAAGGCGCCTTTGCCCAGCTGGAGGAGGCGGTGGGCAAGCACACCTTGGACTTGAAGGCAGAGCTTGACGGATTGGTGAAGGAGTTCGGCGCCGCCGTCACGGTGTTTGCATTGTCCGCAGGCTCCGCGGGGCAAAGTCTCTCGCGTGTGGGCGGCCTGCCCGCTGGGTTCACTCCCGAAGACATCCCACGCCATCGCGGCCGCAAGCTGGTGCACGCGTTCACTGTCGACTTGCGAAGCGCCCCGGAGCTCGCGGCGCGCTACCCGGATGCCCGCACGTTATCCGTGTGGATCCAAGGCTACTCGGAAGACCCCGAGCGCGCTCAAGAGCTGATCCCGCGTACGGACGCAGACATCGCACGAGCGGCTGCCGAAGGCGGAACGGAGCTCGAGCTGCTGCGTTTGGAGGTGCCGGCGGTGGTGTTCGACAGTGAACCACCGGGGCGCGCAGCGTACGCCCGGCGGCTGCTCTACGCGAAGCCTGGCTTCCTGCTTGGTGGCCCGATCTGGCTCCAAACTGGGCCGTCAGGAGTCGATCCGGAGTTCATTGCGCAGTACGACGAGCGCCTCGCTCCGGGCGCAAACTTTGGTGACGCCGGTATCTGCTACTCGTTCGCTGAGCGCTGCGAGTGGCAATGCCAC
Source organism: Polyangiaceae bacterium (assembly GCA_050183255.1). Lineage (GTDB taxonomy): Bacteria > Myxococcota_A > Polyangia > Polyangiales > Polyangiaceae > JAHBVY01. Next base: position 4,407 of record JBFXBK010000533.1, read on the forward strand.
TGAGCTCTCTAGCAGCAGGGTTCTCTAGCAGCAGGGTTCTCTAGCAGCAGGGCGGCGCTATCGCACAACAGCGAGCTTGCCGTCGACGCGAGCGATGAAGAGCTGCAAGCCCCAAGACTGACCATCGATGGGGGCAGCTTGGCGCAACACGGGTTCACCGGTCGCGGTCCGCGGCTCGACCACTTTGTTGTCGCAGCACGGGCGTAGCTGGAGCTGGGCTGGGTCGAAGGCAGCGAGCTTCCAGCCGGGAGGAGAGCTGATCTCCTTGAAGGCTGTGGTGAGCCGAGAGGTCGCGTCTGCCGGCGCCATGTCATAACAGGGCGCGACCTCGTCGAACTTCGGCTTGCTGGCGTCCATCAGCGGCAAGAGGTTCTTTTGAGCGAGGGGCGCGTGCAGGCTTTGAATGAACTGCGTCAGCTCGAGTGCGGTCTCCTGAGTCGGCGCGAATGGCTCTGCCCGCTGCCACGACCACTCACCCCAGGGCTGACTCACATCGCCCTTCTCGCTGACGGTGTGGGGCAACACCAGGGGATGGTCCGGATCCTCCGGTGGCGGCTCCCACTCGAGCACGATGAGCTCC
>JBFXBK010000534.1:0-4982 GCA_050183255.1 Polyangiaceae bacterium
GAGATTGCATCAGCGTGACCGAATGGTGTTTCATCCTGAGGCGGCCACTTGTTGCCCGGCGGAAAACAACAGTGCGCGCCGACTGAAGCTCGCGTTTTCTGAGAAGGCGCAGGGGCAGCGAACAAAACGGCGCCTTCCCCTGTCTCACGCGGGTGGCCACCAGCGCACCTCCCCCCGAGAATCCGTTCCGTGCACCGATCGATGAACCTCGGGAACGTTGCGCGCCCCTGGTCTTGACCCTGACCGTCGAGCACTGTCTCGCCTTGCTCGGTGCCCTGCTCGGAGTCGGCGCGGCCATCCAGTCGCTCTACGCGTTCCTTGAGCTAGGTATCGAGGTCGCGACTCACTTGGACCTGGCGCCGCTCAGCGCGCGGCCCTTCATGTACGCCACGTATCCACTGATTGTCCTGGGAGCCACCGTGGTCGGACTCGGGGTGGGAACACTTCTGTTGAATCGCGAGCGGGGGCGCGCGGCGCGCAGAGTCTGGACGGCGATGAGTTTGTTTGCCGTCGCGCTCCTGGTCAGCAACTGGTACGGCATCGACTTCATGACGGAGCCAAGCAACTTCGTCGTGTTTCTGCGTGGAATCATGATATAACCGGGCGGATATTATAGCGTCGTCGCCACGCCATCGGGTAACGTGGCAGCCTGCGTCGTATTTCTCAATGCCAGCGTCCGGCTAGCAGCTGTCAACCCTCACACGATCGCTGCGTCGTACTTCGGGATCGCGACGCTGTCCGCTGCGAGCTTCTCCCACTCTGCGACGATGGGGTGTTCCCACATCGTGCGGCAGTAGTCTGCAGCGTCGCCGCTGAGTTCGATGCCATACGTGCGGAAGCGCGTTACCACGGGGATCTTGGTGCCTCCCCCCGGCTCACTCGGCTTCGCCTCGTGGCGCCGCCCCCTCCCGGCGCCGGCGCGTCTCGCTATCGCTCGCGCGCGCGGGCGGAGGGGGTCACCCGCTTTCGCTCCGACAGGTCGTTCTCCTTGATGCGCAAGTGTCGCAGACCTGAGCAGCGAGCCAGGTCCGGCATGCCAGCGTCGGTGATGCGCGGGTCGCTGATGTCCAGATCAACGAGCGACCGGAGGCGATGAAGCGGTTTCAGGGCCGCGTCGTCCAGGGTCGCACCGCTCAGGAACAGGTTTGTCAGCTTCCGTAGTCCGATCAGCGCTTCCAAGTCTCGCGCCATGACGACTCCGTCCGCGGAAACGCGCTCGGTCTCTTCGCCGTATTCCTGGCCCAGGAAACGAACTGAACTCACGAGCTGTCCCTTCGGCTCACTCAGGAACGCACCCTCACACGATCGCTGCGTCGTACTTCGGGATCGCGACGCTGTCCGCTGCGAGCTTCTCCCACTCTGCGACGATGGGGTGTTCCCACATCGTGCGGCAGTAGTCTGCAGCGTCGCCGCTGAGTTCGACGCCATACGTGCGGAAGCGCGTTACCACGGGGAAGTACATGCAGTCGGCGATCGTGAAGTGACCGAACAGGTACGGCCCGCCGAGGCTCTGCAGCGACGCACTCCACACTTCGCTGACGCGCGCGACCTCTTTGAGTGCTTCGGCGCTCGGCCTGAACGCTTTCGCGCGAGCACGCCCGTTCATCCCAAGCTCGTTGCGCAGGTGAGGGAAGCCGCCCAGCATCTCGCAGCTGATGGCGCGCGCCCGCGCGCGCTGAGCACGGTCCTCGGGCCAGAGCTTTGCGTCCGGCGCTAGCTCGTTCACGTACTCACAGATGGCCAGGCTCTCGTGGACGCTCAGGTTTCCATCAATCAGCACCGGCACCTTCCCCGCGCCGGAGAACTGCAACACCTTGTCGTGCCACGCTGGGTCCACGAACAAGTCGATGATGTGCGTCTTGAACGGCAGCCCGCTGTACTTGAGCGCCAGCCAAGGCCTCACCGACCAGGAGCTGTAGTTGAGAGGCCCAACGACCAGACGCAATGACATGCGGCGCAGGCTACCAGGGGCGCTCTAGCAGGCAAGACTCCGCGTACACACCTCTACAACGAGGATCCTTGAGCCTCTGTTAAGCTCCAAGTCGTGCTTGGCGTCGTGATGTCTCCGTGCTCCCGTTGTCAGGCCTCGCTGCACCTGAGTCGCCGCTACGAGATCGTCAAATGCCATCAGTGCGGTGCCAACATTCTGACCAAGACTCATGAACTCACCGATCGTGAGCCACCAGAGCCGAACTGGATGACGATCCTGCTTGGCGTGGTGTGTGCGCTCGCAGTCGTTGCTGTCGCAGTTGGGGTCGCTCTGTACTAACTGCGCGAGGACTACTCAGACCCTGATACCCTCGATGGGTGTTTGGGTTGGAGATGCCGAAGTGCCCGGCTTGCCAGGGTTGGAACCACCTCAACCCGCGTTTCGAGATCGTCAAGTGCCAGCACTGCGGCGCCAACATCCTGACCAGGACAGGGGAGCTCACCGATCGCGAGCCCCCAGAGCCAAACTTCGTCGCCATCACGCTCGGCGTGTTGATGGCGCTGGCAATCATTGCCGTCACCATCTGGCTCTCGACTTCCTGACTAGGTGGCGGCACGCCGTGTGGACCCCACCAGGTACGGCACCGCACCGGTCCCGCTTTGAGTGAACCAATCTCGAAGGCGTAGTCATTTGGCATTCTGCAAGAGTGGGATGACAATCCGCACGGCAACTATAGCCAGGGACCAGCGGCGCTGTTAGCACCGACTTGCATCCGAACCTGGAGGCGCTGGCGCGCGCGGGGCGTTGATTGAGCCGCGCTCGAAGGACAGCCGCACGCCAGGAAGATGAACGGCGAGGTCAAGACGTGCAACACTGACTGGGTTAGGGGACCTTGTGCCCTCCGTTCGAAACTTGACCTGTCCTAACTGCGGCGCGCCTCGGCTTCTTTGCCGTTTCGGTGCTCGCAGCTGGCATCTGCGCAGTGGTCCGCGGAAAGACCTCCGGTGCCGCGGGGCAACTGACGCTTGAGGCGGCGCGCACCATCAAGCTCGATCAGTCGAGCAGTCAGTTCGTGGCGCGGCACGGCGGCAAAGTGTTCAACGAATGCGTCTGCCGATCGCTCGACGACGCGAACTGGGACGCCCTCAACGTGTGTTGGGATCCAGCGGACTCACCCCACGCAACGAGCGTAAACATCCAGCTCGCCAAGCAAGACCCGAAGAACGCCCAGAAGTCTCGATCACCGACCCGCTCAAAGACACCAAGTACTACATCTGGAGCAGCGATGGCCGACCGAACGTCACTGTCAGCCACCAGTCCTTGGTCTTCCGTTGGAACAAGGACTTCGACTTGAAGCAGCACCGCGCGTACCTACGCGCCATCGCAGGTTGCAAGCCCTGACCCAAGCCCAGCGAAGGCAGGGTGTCCGACAGCCATGTGCCCTTCAGCTTGCCGCGCAGCACGCATCGGTGCGGCCACGTTGCCGCTCTTTGCTTGCTCCCCAGTGGTTGGGGGTGAGGGAGCCACGGCGCGATCCGTAATCGCCTTGGAAGCGCCAGGAGATGCGCACTCAGCGGGAACTTTCACCGACAACGTTTTCGGCTTGGCGTATTCAATGCCTGAGTTCCGCCCGAGCCCGCCGTCAGCCGTGGACTATTACGCCCTGACTGCCAGCAAGCTCCAGTTGGTTTGCAGTCGCAGCAACCGCTTCAGCGTACGTATCGGCGACGGAAGCGAATACGTCACGCTCGACGCAAGCGCCACCCGTGGACCTACGGAGTCATCCTCCGCTCCACTGTGTAACCGCACGGATTCACGCGAAGACGCAACTCTCGAGACCAACGTGGTCGCCCCAAACGGCGAAGCTCTAGAACGACACCCGTTCTCCGAGCCGGGAGCCGAGGCGTTCACCGCTGCAGCGGACCCGAAATCACTCACCCGCTGGTGGCGCCACGCCGAGCCAGCCTTCATCAAGACCCGCCGCGTCCAAGTGCTCGCCATCGAATCAGCAGCCTGGACCTTCGTGGCCGACCCAAGGGACGAAACGATCTGGCGCTTCGACCTCGCCAACCGCCGCGCAACGTTGCTTCTGGAAGACGCCGCGTGCGTCCGCGGCATCCAAGGGACCCACTCCGGAGAACGAGCCTTGGTGTGGTGTGACGGCGGCGACGACCTCACCCCGTGGGCTTTCCTGATCGATCTCACCGACCGCACCACGACGCTGATCGAAGGCGGTCGCGAGCTGCTCCTGATGCCCAACGGCACGGTGATCGGAGTCGTCCCAATGATCGACGCCGACGACCGCCAGTTCGAGACGATCGCCATGCTGCACAGGCCGCAAGCGTGACGCTCAGCCGACTGCCAGACTGATCGCGAGCAACACACGCTCCAGTGACTGACGCACCTCCGAGGTTGTGAAACGCAGCGTGCGGTACCCGAGGCGAGCTAGGAATGCATCTCGCCGCGCGTCAGCGGCTCGCAGATGCTGATGACTCGCGCCATCGACCTCGACGATGAGCTTGATGTCCCGCGCAACGAAATCGCAGATGTAGCGTCGGCCCAGCACCACCTGGCGCCGGAACGTCACGCCGAGCTGCGCGCGCCGCAGGTAGAGCCAGAGCAAAGCCTCGGTGGGCGTCGGGTGGCGACGCAGCCAGTAGGCGCGGGTCTCGAGATCGGCGCGCCGCGCGGCGCGTTGCTTGAGTGGTGCTTGGTTTGACATGGATTCGCTGCCTTCCCGCTCGGGGCTGCCGAGCTGCCGCCCCACGCGCAGAGCGCGTGCCGCGCCCCGCCTCCCAACCCCTTGAAGAAGCCGCGCGGAAACAAGCGCGGCGCGAGCTGTGCGCGATCGCAAGGCCGGCAGCCCCGAGCGGGAAGGGCGTCGATGTCAGTCACCAGTCACGCAGAAACCAAGCCCGCCCAAACGCTACGGAAGCGGTCGCGCGCAGCGCGCCGCGGCCGACCCAAGCCCACCCCGAAATCCCCGCAATCCAGAAGTCCCCAGTATCGGCCGCGCGCAGCGCGCCGCGCCCCCCCCCCGCCCCCACCCCCC
>JBFXBK010000535.1:0-4949 GCA_050183255.1 Polyangiaceae bacterium
CCCGTACTGCAGCAACAAATCCGCCAGCGCAACGGCGACCCACGCGCCGGTAACGCCCGGTTTTGCGAACGCCGCATCGCGCGCCTGGTTATCCTTCGGCGCCGGGATCGCGCCCGGGCGCAGCCGACGAATCGTTCGCCTGAGAGCATCGAGTTCTTTCGAGTAGCCGGGGCGGTACCAGAACACCGAGTGGGGTACGCGGCCCCGCTCAAGGTTGGCCTTTAGAAGGCCGATCTGCGTCGACTTTCCCGCACAATCAACGCCGGAGAAGCTGACCAGCGCACCCCGCGGCCTGCTGGAGGAACTCATGCGGTTCGCAGCTTCCTAAACTCGTAGCGGGCAAAATTGAGCGCGATTCGCAAACATCGCCGAACCAACGCGATCGCAAGCCGGTCTCGCTCGTGGAGCAGTGCGAGCCACAGAGACTCCCGGTAGTAGCGATAGGGGGCCTGAGAGCTCTTTGCGTCTTCGTGCACGCGGAACCTCGCGAGCGGCGCGTGAATCCTCGCCGCCGGGCCGATGCGGAGCAGTCTGATCCAGAGGTCCACGTCCATCAGCAGATGAAAGCGCTTGTCCACTCCGCCGCAGGCCCGAACCGCTTCCGCGCGGTAGATTGACCCGGGCTGAATCGTCTTGGCGAGCCCCCGACGCATCTTCTCATACTCGAGGTCGCTCGCGACTGAATACGCGATCTGCTCTCCTTCAGCGTCGACGCGTATCAAGTCTCCGTGAAAGAGCACAGCGTCCGGCCGCTCGCGAGCCGCATCCAGGATGCGACTGAGCGCGCCGTCTTCCAGCATGTCGTCGCTGTTCAGCCATCCGACCAGTGGCGCGGAGACCAGGCACAATCCTTTGTCTATGGCATCGGCTTGACCCTCGTCCTGCTCGCTAACCCAGCGGATGCGATCTCCATATCCCTTCAGGATCTCAACGGATCCGTCGCTAGATCCACCATCCATGACTAGACAGTCGACGTCGACGCCCTGAGACAGAACGCTATCGATGCATTCCGCAAGGAAACGTTCGCAGTTGTAGTTGGGTACGATAATTGCCACGCTGGCCATAGGTAGTCGCTATTGGGTCGGAGTGAGCTGGTTGCGGATGTGATTGGCGGTCAAGGTGGCGCCAGCGAGGAAAAAGTACTCGGTGAGCCCAATCATGGAGCCGAGGAGTGCGGTCGTGAGTCCGGCAACCATGAACCCTGCACCGATGTGATCGCCGCTGCGCCGCAATCGGCGCGCCCAGCTGATCGCTAGCCCGTAGAGCAAAGCCACACCCATGGCACCGAGATCTCCCAACAGGCGGACTCCGGTGATCGCTGGGGTCGGGGTGCGCTTGTACTTGAGATGCAACCACTCGACGTAAGGGATTACCGCCAGATCGACCCCGCCCAGTCCATAGCCGAAGACGGCGTTACCTGGCTGATCGGAGAAGACCCGGAACACGTACATGTCCTTCTGCTGATCGAGGTCGCCGCTCTCGCCAAAAATGCGACCAAAGCCGCGGCTCTCGAGCATCGAGCCGACGAAGCCGACACTGAGGGTCAGGAGCGCACCGGAGCCGAAGATGATCGCCAACAACCCCAAGCGGCTCGACGACGGCCGCGTCAACGCGATCAGCGCAACGACGACCAGGCCGCCTGCGGCAGCAGCCCAAGCGGAGGTAGAGAACGTCGCGAACAGCGCAGCTGCGACGAACGCAAACGCCCAGGTTCGGGCCAGTGGCCCCTTTCCGAATACCTGACGGCTCATGAAGTGCATGAGCACCACCGCCAGGCTAGCGCCGAGCAACTTTGGTTCGCCCGAAAGGCCGCCCAGTCGGGCGATGCTGTAGTCGCTGTAAACCAGCACTCCTTGCAGACCCGAGGTGTTCACCGTCGCGAGTCCCGTGGCGAGCCAGCTAATCCCTCCAGCCACCACGCTAGTGATGACGCCGCCGACCGCTCCGTCGACGGCCCAACTGCATTCTTCCTGGTTTCTCGCCCACAGCGGCACCGCGAAGACCGCTAAGACCTGCCCGATGAAGCTGCCAAGCTGCACGGGCATCTTCAGGCGATTCTGAGCCAGTCCACCGCCCATCTCCATCGCTGCCGCCAGGCGATAGCGCTCCAGGTAGTTGTATTCCAAGAACATCCAAATGGTCGACACGATCACCGCGTAGGCGACGAAAATCAGCATCGAGGACGTGCGACTGGCGCGAGCTCCTACCCCGCGGCCATTGAACAACGCCAGCCCCACGGCGATCGGTCCAACCAGCTTGTACCAGTCGAGCCCGACGCCAATGTCGACACGCGGGATCATCAGCGGGATTGTAAATCCGAGCAGAAAAAGAAACGCGCGAACGCTGGTGAACGCGGTGACCAAGATGGCCACGAACACCGCCACGAAGAGCAGCTGCTGAACGATTGAGGGGATCAGCATTACACGCTCGCTAGTTCGAGACCGCCGCAGCCCTCGCGCGCTCCATGGCCGAAGAGACTCGCGGGTCGTCGGGATAACGACGCGACACTCGGCGCAAGATCTTGAATGTCTCCGCCCGCTGTCCGGCCTTCTGCGTTGCGTCCACAGCACGCAGCCAGCTGTCAGCGGTGTCGTCATACTCGGCAGCTTGGAGGTAGTACTTCGAAGCGATCGCGTGTTGACCAGCACCGGCGAAACGCCCCGCAATTTCGTTGGCACGAGCGCCGCAGATTTGGGGTGTCTTGCAGCCGTTCAGCACGGCTTTGGCAAACTCCTTCGCGCGCGGCAAGTCCTGGGCGGCGAGCGCTGCGCTCACGCCAAGAAGCTGACAGGTTCCCGCGTTGGCGAGGCTTTCGCACGACTCGCTGAGCCGCAGCGCCTGCGGGGCGTCGCCCTCGAGCAACTTGAGCTCCGCGAGCAGCGCGTAGCCGTCAGCGTCATCACGAGCGACCAGCGCCGAGCCTTGGGCCTCGATGGTCAACACGCAGTCTACCCGGGCGTCATCACACGGTGGGCGGGAGTTCTTGAGCGAGCGGAGCGTCGCGTGAGCCAGTGTCTTCCTTGGGGGCAAGTAATCAGGGTTGCGGTGGATTGCGGCGAGCAAGAAGGAGCGCTCGTTGTCAGTGGCCCCGCTCGCGCCCAGTCCATTCAGAATCGGAGCGCCCGCTTCGCCATCAGGAACCATGCGCAGCTGAACGCTCGGGTCTCGTGTCCAGCGGCGTGCGCGTTCAACCGCCGCAACCGCCAAGTCATCATGCGACTCCACCGCGAGTCGTAACTCCAACATCGCTTGCTGGTTCGCGCCAAGTCCGTGGAGGACGTCCGCTACGACGAGGTGCCCTCGCCCGTTCACAGGATCGCGCAGCAGGGCGAGTTCGGCCCACCGGATAGCGTTTGGGCGCTTCTGGAGGAGCGCGGCTCGAGCTCCGACCCGGTAGAAATAGGGTTCCGCAGGGAATCTCAACACGGCATCTTTGAGTCTGTGGTTGAGCGCCGCCCAGTCCCCATCGCGCTCCGCTACCAGCGCCGCCGCTTGAACGGCCTTTCGCTCGTCCACCAACTCGCGTGGCGTGCAAACCAGGGCTGCAACCAACCCACCAGAAAGCATCATCACCGGCGCCCATCCCCAGCGGGTGGGAGCAACCAAGCGACGGCGCGACCAAACCCCACCCACAGCGAACGCCAACAGGACACATAAGCCCGGTACTTCCAGGCCGAGGTCGGCAAGGTTCTGTAACAGCACAGCTGCCGCGCCAATCGCCACGATCGGAGTGACTATTCGCTGATGCTTGAACATCCACGCGCACTGAGTGACGAACAGGATGGCGGCGCACAGGGTGACGACGACTCCCCACTCGGCACCCCACTGCAACACGAAGTTCTCAGCGTGCTCGTAGCTGATGTCTCGGCTGGCCTCGCGAAATGCTGGAAAGACGCTGCCAAACGCACCTCTCCCAGTACCGAAAGCCCAGAATCTTGTCGTCAGCTGGCCTGTCCAGCCCAAGAGCTGCAGCTTGTCTAAATCCGCACGGAATACATCTGCGCGCATCGCGCGCCCCATCAGCACGAACGCCATACCAGCGCCCAAAACCACGGGTAGCGCGGCCCCCGCAGCGCTTCGCAAGCGAAGTGCCGTGCCCCGTGCCCTCAGCAGTCCAAACAAGACCAGCAGGCCAACCGCAAACGCGACGATTCCTGCCCGCGACCCGGTCAGGATGGCAACAAAGCCGCACAGTCCCGCCCCGATCCGCATCACCAAACCCGAGCGCTCCCGCAGTTGGAAGCTCGTGCCCAGTCCGAGAATGGCGCAGAACAGCAGGTAGCCGGCTAGGTTGTTCCCGTTGATGAACGGCCCCGTCGACCATCGGGGGAGGTCGACGCTGGGTGTGTAAAGTCCGTAGACGCGTTGGGCACCCACGACGCCATGAGCCAACACGACCAGTGCGACCACTGAACCGGCAAGAACCACAAGCTTCACGCACCACGCAGCACCCCGCGAGACCCGCAAGTGCGATGCTCCCCAGAGCACCACGCCATACGTACCCCAGCGGATCGCCTCGAGCACGCTGACCTCCGGAGCTAATGAGATGGGTATCAGCGTTGGGCTCTCGAGGCCGAGTGGAACGTATGCATCCAACCAAACCTGGGCGTTGTCGGGAGCGAGGGTTGAGACCCACGCCACTGGTAGTGGCGTCGCTTGAAGCAGGGTGTATCCAGCCAAAAGGAACAGCACCCAAGCGGGCGCTGGCGGCGCGTGGGAACGAACCACAAGCGTGACCGCGAGCCCGCAAGCGACAGCTCCTAGGAGCAACGTGGCGAGGGGGTGGACCCCCCCGAGCGCGAGCGCAGAACCGAAGAGGAGTAGGAGCGTCGCCGCTTCAATCGCGCGGTTCACGAGCGTTCCCATGGACGATCGCTCGGCATGGCCACCCACGCTTCCGATCCGAATCGACTCCCACACAACGATGACGCAAGGAACGGCTCCGCTCT
>JBFXBK010000536.1:0-4927 GCA_050183255.1 Polyangiaceae bacterium
GGGCGCCCAGGCGAGCACCGAGAGCTCGAAGTAGTCGGCCATGCGTAAGAGTTCATGCTCCACGCTGCGCTCCAGCAGGCTGTACTCGATCTGCAGGCCCACGAAGGGCGTCCAGCCACGGAGCTCGGCGAGGACATTCGACGCGGAAACGACCCACGCCGGTGTATCGCTCACCCCCAAATACAGGAGCTTGCCGGCGCGCACGAGATCGTCCAGCGCACGCAGGGTTTCGTCCATCGGCGTCAGCTCGTCCCAGGCGTGGATCCAGAGCAGGTCGATGTAGTCCGTGCCCAGGCGCTCGAGGCTGGCTTCCACGGAGCGCACCAGGTTCTTGCGGTGGCTCCCGCCCGAGTTGGGATCGTCGTGATCCATGCACAGCGTGTACTTGGTCGCGAGCACGAAGCGGTCGCGCTTGCCCGCTAGCCAGCGCCCGCAAATCTCTTCGGTTTGCCCGCCGTGATACTTGTTTGCGGTGTCGAGGAAGTTCCCGCCAGCCGCCGCATAGGCGTCGAGCACTTGATGGCTCGTGGCTTCGTCAGCGCCGAAGCCCCAAGCGTCGCCGAAGCTCATCGTGCCGAGACAGATCTCCGAGACGCGCAGCCCTGATTTTCCGAGTAGTCGATAGCCGAGCATGTGTTCCTCCTCGCTCGAGGGGTTTACACCATCGGCGCTCTGGTGCGCAGGGCTCGCTTCGCGAGGTGCACTTTGACCGCCGGCAGCCCTGAGGTATGTAGCCACGACCCATGGACGTCAGAACCTACGCCGCGATCAACGAGGCTCAACGGGACCACTGGTGGTACGCCGCCCGGCGCACGATCCTGGATCGCGTGCTCAGCGAGGTCCACGCTGCGGGTCTTCCGAAAGGCACGTTGCTCGACCTCGGCTGCGGAACCGGCTCGAACCTGCCGGTGCTCGAGAAGTACGGCAAAGCCCACGGCCTGGACATGTCCCCCGAAGCCGTGGAGTTCTGCAGGTTGCAAGGGATCGATAACGTCACCCGCGCCGACCTGGACCATCTCGAAGGGGTGCCGCCTGAGTCCGCGTCAGTCGTCTTGCTCGCTGACGTGATCGAGCACCTGGATGACGAGCGGCCGTGCTTGGAGGCTGCGCGCGCGGCGCTCGCGCCGGGTGGCGCGCTGATCGTGACCGTGCCGGCCTTCATGTTCCTGTGGAGCCCCGCTGACGATCTCGCGCATCACCGGCGCCGCTACACGGCTCCCGAGTTGAAGCGGGTGATCGGCTCGCTGTTCGAGATCGAGCACCTGACTTACTTCAACACGTTCCTGTTCGGTCTCGTCTTGGCGGGTCGTGCGACGGAGAAGCTCCTCAAGCGCCAGGGAGACGACACCTACGCCGTGCCACCAAAGCCAGTGAACCAGACGCTCAAGGCGATCTTTGCCGCTGAGTCCTTTCTGGTGCCCAAGCGCAAGCTGCCGTTCGGCGTGTCGCTCTTGTGTGTGGCGCGTAAGCGCGAATCTTGAAACTCGCGCTTCGCTCTCCGCTGGGCCACTAGGCCACTAGTTGAGTTCTGGGTTGATCTCGGGGGCGTCGCCTTGGAAGTCGACGTTCAGACGGGAGACCGCTGCCAGGCGCTTGCCGGTGCGCACAAGCTCGATGTTCTCGACGAAGTCCACGTCGATGCGCATGTCTTGGCCAAGGTAGTTGCGGAAGGTGGCCAAGATTTCTTGCAGTACGTCCTCCGAGTAGCGCTCGCCCTTAACCACGCGGAAAAGCATTGCGTCGGGTCGCTCTTGGACCACCTGGAAGCGTTTGATCGCGTGGTCGAACTCCTTCAGGTAGTGGGCGAAGAACGTTCCCGGCAGGTAGCGCTTGTCCGTGCCCTGAATGATCGACTGCACGCGCCCTTCGATTTTGCCGACGAGGGGCAGCCCGCGTCCACAAGGGCAGTCGAAGTCGGGATCCATGGCCTCCGCGAGGTCGCCGATCCGATAGCGGATGAAAGGCAGACAGAAGTTGTTCAGGTCCGTGATCACGACCTCGCCCACTTCTCCCGGTGCCACCGGGCGCCCCTCCTTCAGCACCTCGACAATGTAGCCTTCGCCGACGATGTGGTGCCCCGTGTGTGCGCTGCACTCGTAGGCGAGGCCCGAGAACTCGCGAGAGCCGTACTTGTCAAAGACTTTGCAGCCGAACGCCTCCTCGATCAGCTTGCGGCTCTGATCGGGCAAGGTCTGCGCACTGCTCATCAAGGCGGTGGGGCGCACGTCGACGTTCCCAATTTCCTTCAGGTAATGAGCGAGGAAATCCAGCGCCTCCGCGTAGCCGTCCATCAGGACCGGTTGCCACTCTGCGATTTCGCGCACCATGTCTTGGAGCTTTGCGTCGGACATCTCGAAGATCGGGATGAACTTGCGCCGGCACAGCTTGGCGTCCGCGATTTCCCGTGCCGCCTGTGATTTGGACATGCCGAGGGTCTGGTGCCAGAGTCGCACGCAGGGGTCGCCGAATTCGTATCCAGTCCACTCTTGGGAGCGCAGCGTGGCGGCCCAGCGAAACTCGAGCTGCGCGCGATCCGCGTAACAGACGAAGGGCTCACCGGTGGAACCGCTGGTGCTGATCTTCAACACCTGGTTCTTGTCGTGATTTTCGCTGAGGATGTCGAAGTAGAGGTGCTCTCGGATGTCTTTCTTCGTGAGGAAAGGCAGCTTGTGTAGGTCGGCTTGGCCGCGGATGTCCTGGGGCGTGAGGCCGCGCTCGCGCATGCGCTCGCGATAGTACGGCACGTTGCGGTACGCGTGCCTCACGAGACGCCGGAGCTTTTCGTCGTGGAGTTCCCTGAGCTGTGATCGGGTCAGCCACAGGCTGCGGTTCAGACTCTCGTAGTAGTGCTCGACGTCCATCGTGATCATCCAGTGCGTTGCGTTGTAGGCCTGCATGTAGCCCTTCCAGTGCGCCTGCTTCGCGGGTGAACGCGGCTTCGGCTCGAACTGGGGAGGGTTCCTGCGCAAGAACTGGCGCGCCGTGTCCGGTGGACGAGTCTTGACTCGGTACTCCCAGGTGGCTCGACCTACGTCTACGAGCGAGCGCGCTGCCGCGCGGTAAGCATTCCCATCGAGGAAGCTCGTACCTGCGCGTCGGTTCTCGAACAGAGTCTCGATCTGCTTGTAGGAGTAGCCCTTGGCATGCGCAGCGACCATGATGAAGCTCTGCCAGTAGTAGTAGCTGCCATCGTACGTGAGCAGATCCTCGAGGATCTCCTTGGAGGTGACCAAGAAGCCGCTCTTGTTGTCCTGCAGCTGCATGCCAAAGGTTGCGTTCAGGATGGTGTTCAGGCCGCGGCTGAGGTGATAGCGCGTGCCTCGCTCGCGCCCTACCGCGGACCGCCAGCCTTGAACGATGTCGACGTTGGACTCGAGCAACGTGCGGTAGAGCCGAAGCAGGTCTTCGGGTTGGTACTGGAGGTCTGCGTCGATGATCGCCACTGCGGGGGCTCGAGCGGCCCTTGCGCCCGTCTTCCAGGCGCCCGTGATGCCTTGGTTCACCCCATGATGTATCCCAACCACGACGCCGGGGTAGGTGGCTTCCATCTCCTCGATCACGGCTTTGGTGTTGTCCCGGCTTCCGTCGTTTACCAGGACGAGTTCACCCCTGAGATTGCCACGCTGAAAAACAGAGACCACGCGGCGCGCGAGCTCGCGCACGTTCAACTCTTCGTTGTAGCAGGGGGCGATTACAGAAAGCTCAAGCTCAAGCGGCTCAGTCATAGGCTGAGCAGCATAGCGCGGCCGACTCCTACTTCCAGACTCCCGGGCTGCGCGCAAGCGGGGTTTACGGGCGTGCCACGACCCCCGGTGGGGCGTACGCAATACCCAAGCTCACATTTGGATTTGCTCGGCGCGGTCCTGGCCAAAGCCACGTTTCGCGCAAATTTGCCGTGGTTTGCCCGGGCATTGGCCCAGGTTTGCGAGCTGGCGAGAGTGTGCGGAATGAGTTATCAGTCGCCCCATGTCGGAAGTCGCTGCTGGCGCCCAGCCAGACCTGTCGCAAAGGCGAGTAGTCGTGACCGGTGGGGCGGGCTTCATCGGCTCACACTTGGTTAAGCGGCTCGTGGATCTTGGCGCGGAGCGCGTCTGGGTAGTCGACAGCCTGCGCTACGGTGATCTGGCGAACTTGGCCGACTACTCAGACCGGGTCCAGCTGGTTCGCCACACGCTGGGAAGCGATCCCATCGAGGACCTCGCGGATGCGCTGGAGGGTTGTGACTTTCTGTTTCACCTTGCCGCGGAGAAACACAACCAGTCTAAGGACGAGCCGACGCGAGTTGCTCGGGCGAACATCGAGGGCACGCTCGGCCTGTATGAGCTGGCGGCAGACAAGGGCGTGAAGAAGATTGTCTTCAGCTCGTCCCTGTACGCCTATGGGCGCATGCAGGGCGACGCCTTCGTCGAGACGGAGCTGCCTCGCCCCCAGACCGTGTATGGGATCTCGAAGCTGACCGGCGAGCACCTGCTGCACTATCTCTGGGTGCAGCGCAAGGTTCCCTATCTCGCGCTGCGCTACCTGTTCGTCTATGGGCCGCGACAGTTCGCGGGCATGGGCTACAAGTCCGTGATCGTGAAGAACTTCGAGCGACTCAGCCGCGGCGAGGCGCCCATCGTGTTCGGAGATGGCGAACAGAGCCTGGACTACGTCTTCGTCGACGATGTGGTCGAGGCCACGCTGCGGGCGGCGCTCGTGGACGCATCGGGCGAGGTGCTGAATGTCGCGTCTGGAGTCCCGACGAGCGTGAACGAGTTGCTCGACACGATGATCGCAGTAAGCGGTAAGGCACTGCCGAAGGAGCCGGGCCCCGCGGACTGGACCGCAGGTAGCCGACGCTTTGGCGATCCGTCGAGAGCCGCAGCAGTGCTCGGCTGGCGCGCCACGACGAGTCTCGAGGATGGACTCAAGCGGACCTGGGACTGGA
>JBFXBK010000537.1:0-4912 GCA_050183255.1 Polyangiaceae bacterium
AAGACGGCCAAGTGTGCGCCCCGTCCAACCGAGAACGAGGCGTGTCCAGGCTTCCTGGAAGACGGCTGCGCCGACGGGCTGTTCTGCAACGCGGCAGCGGGGGGCACTGGCTACTGTGAACTCAAGCGCCCCGACGGCGTCAGCTGCACTGCCGTCGAGCAGTGCTCCTCCGGCGAGTGCTACCTCACGTGTGGGACGAAGCCCGCGGGTTCGGCGCCGTTCCAGTGTACGGGCTGAGCTCACTCAAGCCCAAACAGCTTACACGCCGTCTGTGTCGTGCGCTGCGCCACCTCGAAGTCCGGCTCAGCCCGCGCCGCAGCCACCGCTCGCAACACGTAAGGCAGGAACGCTGCCTCGTTGCGTCTGTCTTTCGGTTGCTGCTTGCTCGGCATGTTGCGGGGCAAGATGTACGGCGCGTCGGTCTCGATCATCAGGCGATCCGCGGGGATCTGCCTGACCAGCTCGATCAGGTGCTGGCCGCGGCGCTCGTCGGCGATCCAGCCGGTGATGCCGATGTGCAGGTCGAGCTCGAGGTAGCTCTCGAGGGCCGCGCGATCCGACGTGAAGCAGTGCACCACACCGCCCACGAGGGCCGCGCGGTAGTCCTTGAGGATGCTGACGAAGTCGGCGTGGGCCTCGCGCTCGTGGAGGAACACCGGCTTCTGCAGCTCCGCGGCCAGAGAGAGCTGCGCCGCGAACGCGCTGCGCTGTGCCTTGGGCGGGCTGAAGTTCCGGTTGTAGTCGAGGCCGCACTCGCCAACCGCCACGCAGCGGGGTGAGGCGTGGAGTTCCCTCAGCGTCGCCAGAGCGAGGGAGTCACACTCGGCGCCGTGGTGAGGATGTATCCCCGCGGTAGCAAACACAGCGGGGAGGGGTCGGCTTCGCGGCGCCTCGGCGGCCAAGTCTTCTGCCAGGGTGACCGCGTCGCGGCTGCCCTGGACGCTGACGCCCGTCGCCACGATGCGGGTGACGCCGGCGGCGTGAGCGCGCTCCAGCATGGAGCGGCGGTCCGCCTTGAAGCGCTTGTTCGTGAGGTTGGTGCCGATATCGACGAGGCTGGGAGTAGCTACTTCAGTCACGACTGCACCTCGGAGAGTAACTCGGGGGCGAGGCGCGCGGTGATGCGCCGCGCGTAGCTCAGCGGCTGAAAGGTGCCTTCCTCGCGTGTGCCCTGCCAGCACCTGGGTTCATGACGGCGATGGGCGCGGCCACGGGTCAGCGCCAGCACACAGTAGATTTCCGTCAGGCTGTGGCGCAGCTGGTGCAGGCGACGCTGGGCGTCCGCCATCGGCTCTTGCCAGGTGCTACGGAGTCGCTGCTTGAGGGCGCGACTCTCTGCTTCGAAAGCCCGGCGGCTTGCGTGGAGTGCGTCCAAGCGGGCGAGGCGTGGATCTTCGATGGTTTGAGTGGGTTCGATTGCTTGTTGTTGCATTTCAATGTCTCCAGAGGGTTTGAGTGTTTGGTTGAAGGCGCAGGAGTGCGCGCCCCCTGGAGGAGCTCGAGCGTTTGCTCGTTTGATTGTCGCGCGGAAATAATATCCCCGTGGAAGCAGGTGCGTGCATGATGCACGGCCGCGCGAATGGTAGCGGGGGCTCGAATCGAACGAGCTTCTCGGGGAGGCTATCCCCGCGTAGGTACCGGTCCTACTACCCCGCAGTGAATGGACGACGGCCGAGGCGCCGCGGAGGGCGACGCTGCCGAGCAGTCGTAGAAGGGACTCTATGCCGGATTGAGCAGACGCTGAACACCAGCCGAAAGGAGCTGGATTCGGCGCAACGGCGCTGCCTTGAAGGGCAGGTGAGCGTTGCACGCAGCGCTGAAGATCTGAAAAACGTCGACTAGAAGCCCGTCACCTCGATGGTGGATTTGTGGAGGTCCCTCACCCCCGAACCCGGCAAGCGTTCACCTTGGACCTGACGTTGTCAAGGCGTGTGCTAGCGTGGCGCCGCCGATGCGTCAGTGGACACCCGTGGAAGCAGCGATTGGGGTCGCGATATTGGGCTCCGTGCTGGCGGCTGCAATTCCGAGCTTCTTCGAGAACTTGCACGCGTCGCGCCTGGCTGAGCCAGTGGATGGATTGAAGCGCCTGGCAACTCGCGCGACGGCGCTCGCCGCGGGTCGACCTGCGGAGGTCGCGTACCCGGAAACGGTGCCGCTCACGCCCGCTGACGTGCCGATGGGCAAGCTCACGACGGATCCTCCCGGCACCTGGGACAACCCGACCTGGCGGCAGCTGGAGTTCGAGTGGACCGTGCCCCACGCGTATTCGTTTGCGTTCGAGAGCCGCAACGCCAAGGGCCACAGCACGTTTCGCGCTTGGGCACATGGGGATTTGGATGGCGACGGGCTTCGCAGTACCTTCGAGATCTCGGGAGAGACGAAGGACGGCGAGCTCCCCGTCGTCTTCCCCATGGATATCCAGCGTGAAGTCGAATAGCCCCGAAGCCTCAAGCAGCAAGCAAGCGGATCCGCCGCCCGCGGCTCCGAAGGGCGATCTGCAGACGCTGATCGCCGTGCTCCTGATGCTGGTGTGCGGCTTGGGCGTGGCGCTGAATCACGCGCCGATGGTCGCGCGTCACGCAGAGCTCAAGGCGAAGAACGACGTCTATCCGCTGCCGAGCCCGGAGCAAACCGTCGTCGCGAGCCTCGGGTACCGCTCGGCGCTGGCTGATGCGATCTACGCCCACGTGCTGGTGTCCTACGGGCTGCACATTCAAGAGCGCCGCGGCTTCGACTTCATCGGCGAGTACCTCGACACCATTTCCACGCTGGATCCGAAGTTCGCCGATCCGTACCGCTACGCCGACACCTTCCTCATCCTGCAAGCCAAGAAGGCGACCCGCGCCGACTACGTGAAGGCGCGGGAGATCCTGGAACGGGGCATGAAAGAGCTGCCCAACGACACCTTCCTCTGGATAACCGCAGGGCAATACATCGCCTACATCGCGCCGCCGCACCTGGGCGATGACGAGCTGTTCAAGCAGTGGCGCCTCGATGGCGCCCGCGTCCTGGCCCACGCGTGTGAGCTGGTCGGCACCAACGAGAACCTCCCGTATCAGTGCATCACCGCCGCCACGCTCTTCTCGGGGGCGGGGGAGGAAGAGGCGACCGAGAAGTTCCTCGAACGCGTGCTGGCGGTGAGTGACGATCCAGAGATCCAGAAGATGGCGCTCGCATACATGCAGGCGAAGCTCTCTGAAGGCGCCCGAAACCGCGTGCAGCGTCGCCTGGACCGCCTGCGCGAGGCGCGGGACGCGACGTTGCCCGCCGTGGGGAAAGACCGCTTTCTGGTGATTGGGCCGCCGCTAGATGCTGCCAGGGCCTCTGGGCACTGCGACGGGCGCACGCCGGACGAGGCCGCTTCGCCCAGCGACCCCGTGGTGGACTGCACGAGCGACTGGACGGACTGGGAAGAGGCCGCGAAGCTGCGCGACGCTCAGAGCGAGAAGTGACGGTGCCACTCGAGGCGCACTTGAGAGCACTGGCGCACAAACGCGAAACGCCCCGCACCGGTTCGGATGCGAGGCGCTTGCTGGTTTTCGTTCTGAGCTATGGGAAGCGGACGGCGACGGTCACGCTCTTGCCGGCGTCGACCTTCGCGCTCCGCACCTTGCGGCCGTGCTCTGGGTGTACGAACACCACCGTGTGATTCCCCGCGGAGACGCTGATGCCGGTCTTGGGAGTTTGACCCAAGGGGCGGCCGTCCAGGATCACGTTGGAGACGGGGATCGAGTTGATGTTGATGGTGCCGTTGCCTGTCGCTGCAGGAGGCTCGGTGCCGCCCGTCGGCGGAGGTTTGGTGCCGCCAGTGGCCACGGGTTGCTTGTCCGGCGGAGGCTCCTTGCCCACCTCGTACATCGTGATTTCGAAGGTCTTTTCGGCTTCGCCGTCTTCGAAGACGATGTCCTTGCGGTAGTTGCTGAAGCCGCTCTTGGTGGCTTCGATGCGGTAGGGCTTGTCCGTCGTGATGTCGATCTTCAGGCCGCGGTCGCCGCTCAGCTTATCCGAGGGGATCGGGCGCCGATCGTTGCCGCTGACGAGGACTACGCGGGCACCGGCTGCGTTCGGGCCGAGCTTGATGTGGGCGAGGCCCTTCTTCACCTTGAGCTTCAGGGGACCGATGTCTTTCATCTGGTCTTGCTCGACGGTGACCTTCTGCTCCCAGGGCTCGAAGCGATCGCTGCCGGCGACCTTGATCACCTTCTCGCCGGGGGTCATGTCCTTCAGCTCCTGAGGTAGCGGGCCGATTTCCTTGCCGTCTACGTAGAGCTTGAGGCCGGTGCCTTCGGCGGTGACCTTCACGCCGGTGCCGCCCGTAGCGGGGGCGAGATCGATCTTGAGCAGCGCCTCGTCTCCGCCGGGAACCTTGATCGCCTGATCGGCAGTCTCCTGGTAGCCTGAGGCGACGACGCGGACCATGTGCGTGCCCGCCTCGATATCCTTGAGGATACACGGCGAGGCTTCGCACTTCTTTGCGCCATCGACGTAGACCTGGAGTGCGTCCACGGCGCGGTTGTTGGGACCGGCTACGGTGACCACCAGCTTGCCGGTGCCCGGCGGGCGGAGGAGCAAGATGGCGGCAGCGACCAGGCCGACCACGAGCAGCGCGGCGACCGCGAGCAACGCGGAGCGGGCACCAGAGCCCTGCTGGGGCGGGGCGTGCATGACCGCCTGAGCGGGCATGGGCTGCATCGACTGGGGCTGCATCGAGTGCGGCGCCATCTGGGGCTGCATCGACTGGGGCTGCATCGAGTGCGGCGCCATCTGGGGCTGCTGGGAGTACGGTCCTTGCTGGGACTGCGGTGCCTGGTGCGACTGCGGTGCCTGGTGCGACTGCGGTCCCATCTGCAGCGTCTGGCCGAGGCCTGGAGGAGGCGGCGGCGCGCCGCTCGACACGAGGCCCGCGGCAGAA
>JBFXBK010000538.1:0-4911 GCA_050183255.1 Polyangiaceae bacterium
AATCACCCGGCTTGAGGCGCGCGAGGGGCGCCCGCTTGCCGCGGCACACCTGGGCGAAACCACCCTCGAGTGCGAGCATCACGTGGTTCTTCGAGACGACGCCAACCCAAGCCTTGGCCGCGCGCGGCAGGTCAACCAGAGGTGAGTCGGTGTGTGCATCGGTTGGGGGGAACAGCTGAGCCTGGTTCGAAGTCGCGGTTTTCATACTGCTATTCTAGGCACCCCCTGCTGACAACCTACTGTCAGCAGACTGTCAGCGGAGTGAATGTTTCTACGTTTGCTAGTCTCTTTCCATGCTTCGCGGGGCCTCACTCTCCACGAGCCGCACGTCGCTGCTGCTAGCGCTGCCGTTTGCATCGTTGCTGTTTGCGTGTTCCCGTGAGGAAAAGCAGGTGGATCCGGGGCCGCCCCCTCCCGTGAAGCCAGAGGTCGAGGAGAAGGCGGACCCGAAGCTGCTCCAGCTGGTCGCGGGTGACCACTGGCTCGCGCTGCGAAATTCTGCGCACCAAGTTTTCCTCGCGGATAGCAAGAAGCCGGACAAGCTGATCCAGCTCGACTTCAGCAACCTAGGCCCCGAACAGCCATCGCGCATCGAGGATATGGCAATGGGGGCGGACGACGGCGTGCTCGCCATCGCCTACCGTTCAGATCAGGGCAAAGGCTTCGTAGTGCTGTTCGACGTGGGCACTCACAGTACCATGCGTCACTTCGCCGCCGAGTACGTGGACGTCGCCCTTGGTGACTCGGGGCGCCTACTGCTTGGCGTCGGGGAGGGCGCGGCAGAGGTGCGGCGTGTGAACGACGCGAGCTTGGTGAAGCGGCGAGAACAACCGGGGCTCGACGGTGGCGCGATGGCGTGGGAGAGCACGGATGCCCTGCTACATCACGCGATCGCAGGTGAACAGGCGGGGGCCTTCGTGCGCTGGGAGCCCCTGAGAGACGGACACTCTAGCTTCGGAGACAGCAACTGCGGCGTGCAGCTCGGCCTCAGCCATGACGGCAAGCGTTACCTCGCGGTATGCGGTGGTCAAGCTGTGCACATCGGCGGCGCCAGGGGCAAGCCCCAGGAGCTGAAGCTGCCCTTGTTCGCCTTTGCTCGACTGTCTCCAGACGGCAAGCTCCTGGCAATCGCCCGGAGCAAGCAAGTCGAGGTCGCCAAGGCGGACTCCCAAGAGCAGCTGACCGAGTTCTCGGCTACCGCGCCGATCACCGGCATCGCGTTCACCAGCGATGCCGCGCGGATATGCGTGATCAGTGACCACCTAGAATGCCGCTCGTTGATCTAAGGCAGCGTCGGGTGGTTGTTTGGGGGGAGGAGCGCCAGCTCAAACGCGCTCGACGCCCACGACGCCCTTCACTCGCTGCAGCGCCTTCATCACCCGCTTCAACTGTTCCAGATCGCCCACCATGAAGGTGAAGACGTTCTGAGCGCGGCCGTCATCCGTCGCGCGGCAGTTGGCCTCGCTGATGTTGATCTTCTGCGCACTGAAGGTCTCGCTCACCGTCGCCAGAATGCCCGGCTCGTTCTGGGTCGTAACGCGAACCTGCACCGGACGCTGCACGCCCGTCCGTGTGTCCCAGCTGACGTCGATGCGGCGCTCGGGGTCGGTGTCGAACGCCTTGATGCAATCGCGGCGATGGATGGTCACGCCGCGGCCGCGGGTGATGAAGCCGATGATCGGATCACCGGCGACCGGGTTACAGCACTTGGCGTACCGGATCAGGATGTCGTCGATGCCGCTGACACGGATGCCCGTGGCGTCTCGGCGTGTGACCTTGCGCACCAAGTTCTCGACCATGCTGGTCTTGAACTCGCGAGGTGCCTCGACCACGCCCGGCTGGCGCGCCTTGATGTTCTGGACGACGTCGTAGGCTTGGATCTTCCCGTAGCCGATCGCGAGCAGCAACTCGTCTCGGTTGCCCATCTTGTAGTGATCGACGAGGCGCCGCACTTCCGGCTCGTTCTTCAGGAGCTTGGTCAGGCTCATCCCACCGGAGTGCAGCTCGGTCTCCAGCAGCTCGCGCCCCAGAGCGAGGCTCCGAGTGCGCTGCTCCGAGCGTAGGTAGCTGCGGATGCGCGTGCGAGCGCGGGTGGTGACGCAAGCGTCCAGCCAGTCCTTGCTCGGCTGCTGGGATGGCGACGTCATGATCTCCATCACATCGCCCGAACGCAGCTTGTAGCGAATCGGGACGATCTGGCCGTTGGCGCGCGCGCCAGAGATGTGGTGGCCGACCTCTGTGTGGATCGAGTAGGCGAAATCAATGGGCGTTGCTCCGCGAGGAAACACTTCGACATCGCCCTTGGGAGTGAAGACGTACACCTCGTCGGGGAAGAGGTCGATCTTGACGCTCTCGAGGAACTCCGCCGGATCCTTGAGGTTCCGCTGGTAGTCCGCGAGCTCACGCAGCCAGCCGAATTTCGCCGCGTCCTTGGGATCGATGCCCCCCGACAGTCGCTCCTTGTACTGCCAGTGCGCAGCGACGCCGAGCTCGGCGACCCGGTTCATCTCGTGGGTGCGGATCTGCACCTCGATGCGTTGCCTGCCGGGGCCGATCACCGTGGTGTGCAGGGACTGGTACATGTTCGGCTTGGGCAGCGCGATGTAGTCCTTGAAGCGACCGGGGATCGGGGTCCATTTCGAGTGGATCACACCCAAGGTCGCGTAGCAGTCGGCGACACTCTCGACGCAGATGCGGAACCCGATCAGGTCGTACAGCTTGTCGAAGTCGCAGTTGTGCTGCTTGAGCTTGCGGTAGATCGAGTAGACATGTTTCGCGCGGCCGCTCACGTCGGCGCCAAAGCCCTGCTCGGCCAAGCGCGATTGAATCGTGCGGCAGACGCCTTCGATGTAGCGCTCGCGCTCGCGCCGGCTCTTGTACAGCTTGCCCTTGATGTCGTCGAAGGCGACTGCTTCCGTGTAGCGGAAGGAGAGGTCTTCGAGCTCGCTCTTGATGGCGTGCATGCCGAGGCGGTTTGCCAGGGGCGCGTAGATCTCCATCGTTTCCCTGGCGATACGCTCCTGGCTCTCGGGCTTCATGTGCTCGAGCGTGCGCATGTTGTCCAGTCGGTCGCACAGCTTCACCAGCAGCACGCGGATGTCTTTCGACATCGCGACCACCATCTTGCGGAAGTTCTCCGCTTGGCGGTCCTCCTTCGAGGTGAAGTTGATCTTGCCGAGCTTGGTGACGCCGTCGACCAGGTCGGCGACTTCATCCCCGAAGTCCCGTGCAATTTCCGCCGTGGAAGTCTCCGTGTCCTCGACGACGTCGTGCAACAGCCCCGCGATGACGCTCGCCGTATCGAGACGTAGGTCCGCGATGATGCCAGCGACCGATGCGGGGTGGATGAAGTATGGGTCCCCACTCTTCCGGGTCTGGTCCCGGTGCGCCCATTGCGCGAAGTCATACGCGCGCCGAATCAGGTCGCTGTCGGCGTTGGGGTGGTAGTGAGTGACGCGTTCGACGAGGTCTTGTGCGGCTAGCACGGGGTTTTTGCCGGGGTGCCCCAGGCGGTCCGCCGGGGTCGTTGGATGCGCCGGGAGGCGCGGTTTCATCGCAAGGATTGCGCGAAGTCACAATCTAACACCGCAGTTCAGGCTGGCCAACTGGCCCGCCCCGCGGAGCTGATGCTACATGCGGCGCGTGTCTCCCCCTTTGGGCATCTACGTCCACTTTCCCTGGTGCCTGAAGAAGTGTCCCTACTGTGACTTCCTCAGCATCGCCGAGCCGGATCGCCGCGTGCTGCCCCACCAGGACTACGCGGATCAGGTGCTGCGGGAGCTCGATGCGCGGCTGGGGCAAGGCTTCGAGACACTGCAGGCGGGCACCGTGGGTTCGGTGTTCTTCGGTGGCGGGACGCCCTCGCTCTGGGATGCTGACGCGCTCGGGCGGGTTCTGAAGGGGATCCTGGCCCGCTTTCCCGCGCACAGCGGCTGCGAGATCACTGTCGAGTGCAACCCGACCAGCCTCGATCTGGAACACGCGAACCGTCTCGCCGACGTGGGTGTCAACCGTCTCAGCGTCGGGATCCAAGGCACGGATGATCAGCGTTTGAAGTTCCTTGGTCGCCTGCACGACGCCGAACGTGGGCTCTCCGCGCTCGCGCACGCCGTCGCCTCTCGCGTGCCCCGCGTCAGTGGCGATCTGATCTTCGGGGTCGCCGGACAGTCTCCAGCGGAGGCCCGGGCCGAGGTCGCTCGTGTGGCGGATCTGGGCGTCGAGCACCTGAGCGCCTACTCCTTGACTATCGAACCCGGGACGCAGTTTGGCGCACTTGCCCGCAAGGGGCGCTTGCCCCAGCTGTCCGATGACGTGGTGGCGGAGGCGTACCTCGAGGTCGAGGCGGAGCTCACAGAGCGTGGGTTCGTGCACTACGAAATCAGCAACTACGCCCGACCCGGCTGTGAGTCGCGCCACAACTTGGGCTACTGGCGGGGCCTAGCCTACTTGGGGCTTGGCTGCGGTGCCTGGGGGACGTTGACGCTTGGCCGTGAGGGGCTACCGCGTGGAAGCAAGTTCCAAGAGAGCGCGCGGGCGTTGAGGTACCGCAATCTTCCGTCAGCGGACCGCTACCTCAAGAACGCGTTCGTGAACCCGTTCCAGGTGGGGGAGGGAGTCAGCGAACTGGAGCCCTTGAGCGCGGAAACGCTCTGGTCAGAGCGTTTGATGCTCGGCCTACGGCTGCTCGAAGGGCTCGACCTCGAGGCGACGCGGAGAGAGCTCGGCCTGACCTTGGCAAGCGATCAAGGCCGAGCGCTTCAGCGAGCGCTGCAACGGGGGCAGCTCGAGCGCTGGGTCGGCCAGCAGTGGGAAACGGCGAATAGCTCCATTCCAGTCAGCGTCGGGGACCTCGGTAGAGTGCGCATTCCCCCTGCCGAGTGGCTGCGCGCGGACGCCGTGATCACTCGACTG
>JBFXBK010000539.1:0-4898 GCA_050183255.1 Polyangiaceae bacterium
GGAAAACGTGGCCCGGCGCCCCCAAACGGGGCGCCACCGACGCTCTCTTGAGCGCATTCCTCGATGGGCACTTAGCTCTGAGCCGTGCGGAAAGACCTCGAAACCGACTTTTTCAGCAACCTGCTAGTCTGTAGCACCCAAGGATGCGTCAAGGCGACAACGCCGATCGGGTTGGACAGCTCGGAGTCGCAGGCAGACTCCGAAAGGGACCGCTCCCCGCGCGGTTGCACGCAAGACGCAGAGTGCAAGCATCAGCGGGCATGCGTGATGGGAGCCTGCGTGGGGCGAGACCTCGCGCAGAGCGCCATCGCGCTTCGGCGCGGGAGCTATTCGGCGACGCCCCTGAAGGTAGTAGCTTCGTCGAAGCTATGTGTGGCGAGTCCAGGGCTAGACCGGGCGTTTGCCGTGCTGTTGAGTGCACCGACCCCTGAAGACCTGGCGGCACTTAAACGAGGTACGGGCGTAAGCGAAACGACCCTCCCGCAGAACGAGGCACTCGGGAACTGGCTTCTCTCGGTCCTCGTGTTCCGACAACGTTGTCAGCGACCTATCGACGCCGCGCGACTGTCACACGTCGGAGAAATGTTGGGTGCCAGCGTCTCCGAAGAGCGAGTTGAAACAGCGCTGTCCACACACGACTGCCGGTCTCTGACGCTGATCGAAAAAGCGGGACTGTGGCCCTTCAAGGCACGTTTTGCAGCGGAGGTCGTGGAGAGCAAGTTCCCGGAGGCGGAGGTGACTCGAGAACTCTGGCTTGGGGCGCTAGAGACGGTTGAAAGGGAGTGTCGCAAGCGACTGACTCGTCGCGAAAGAGCTGGAGTGGGCGCTCAGATCGCTCGGCTGAAGGCAATAATTGGGTTAGACGATCCAGTGCTGGTTGACCTCCGGTCCCGCCTGCTTCACGCAATGGCGCAGGGCGATGTCGACATCATCACGACGTTGTCCTCCGCAATCAGCGACCGGGAGGCGGCCATTGACAAGCGCTCTGCTCGAGACTTCGAAACAAAGCTGAAGCTCGCAGAGGCTCGTCGCCGCGTTGCTGAGAAGCGCCGCGCAGAAGCGGAAGCACGTAGCAGGGCAGCCGAAAAGTCGCCTGCGCCCTCAGGCACCAAGCAGACCGAGGGCGGAGCGGCGGCAGTGGAGAAAGGGATCTCAACAGCCAAGTCCGCGAAGGACGCGTACGACGTTGCGAGAATGATCTTGCCCTTCTGATGACGACCGACAGCGATGAATAGAATTTTTCAAAGCAAGACCGCAACCGCCATTTGCATGAGCGTGTTGTCGATAAACCTGACTCATAGCATACCCGTGCTTGCGCAAGTGTGCGGCTCCGACCTCGACTGCCCCGGTGACGCACTATGCGAGGATGGCCAATGTGTGGGGGCGAACGGGCACCCTAACCCTCCGCGCCGCGTGCCGGAGGGCTCTGGCGGGTCACCTACTTCAAGCCCTGGCAGCTCGTCGAGTTCGGTCGAATTCACTTCTCCCAACGGGGCGCCGACCCGGGTGACAGACACGGGAACAGGCCAGACCTGTATGACCCCGTGCAAGCTGAACCTTCCCTCAGGAACCCGCCGACTCAGGATCAACGACGGCGGGAGTGACATAGTTGTTGACGTTCGCGAAGGATCTGACCGATTCGCCATCAGTGGTCCCAGCCCAGGCGTCATCGTTGGGGCCATCTTCTTGGGCGCAGGGGCGCCGCTGGCACTAATCGGCATGATAGTCCGCTCGAGTCCCTGCTCAACGCAACCGTACGACGAAAACTATGAGACAGACCGAGAAAGCTGCTCTGAGTACTCCGGGATGGCCGCGGTCGGATTTATCGCGATCTCGATTGGCTTGCTGACCCTGGCGTTGAGTGACTTCGGGGGAGTCAGGCGCGACGCTGTTGCTTCGTCAGGCATCCATATCGCCCCCCTCGCGACGATTACGCCGTCTCTTGAAGGCGGAGTGGCGGGATGGGCTGGCCTGCGACTCGCATTCTGACTCGCGCGATCGACTCCAACCACTCTCCGCTTCTCCTTCACTACCAACCCGTTTGGGGGCTACTGTGACTCAGAAAAACCGACTCCGATATGCCACGTTCCTTGTCACGCTGATCGTATCACTCCTGTTTACGTTGGGCCCAGCGCACGCCCAGAGTTGTCCGTCTGGCAACAAATTGTGCGACGGCGACTACTGCATTCCCAACTCCGGGACCTGCTGCGGCTATGGCAGCGGGCGCTACTGCGCATCATCGTATCCCTATTGTTGCGGAGACGGTAGCACTTGCGGGGCAACTCCTTCCGACTGCAGTTCGAGCGGCAACGGCGGCAGTAGCGGAAGCGGAACCTGCTCCTCAGGGCAGAAGCACTGTGACAGCAACTATTGCATTCCCAACTCCGGAACCTGTTGCGGCTACGGCAGCGGTCACTATTGCGCTTCGACACATCCGTATTGCTGTGGGAACGGACAATGCGGCGCGACCCAAGCAGACTGCAACTCGAGCGGGAACGGTGGATCGGGTAGCAGCAGCTCTGGCTTTGGCGGAAATGGAGGCGGCGGCACGAGCGGGTACCAGTGCTCGACCAGTTCGTACATCGGAAACTGCTCGACGTTCACGACCTGTTGCGGACCAGGCGGATGTTACTACGAAGCTAACGGTCGCACGTTCTGGTGCGATGACGACAGTTGCTACTCGGCCGCGGAAGCGCTCGCGAACTACTGCCAGGAGGAGGAGAGTTCGTGCAGCTTTTCTCCACGAGGGAATAGCGAGTCTGGTGGCGCGATGCTCGCGGCGCTCCTCGCACTCGGGGGAGCCTACGCCGCTCGACGGAAACGACGCCGCGCGGCGCGAAGCCATCGCAACCGTGCGCTAACCGAGGTTTGACTATTCTCCACGGTCGCCACAGGAACCGGCGAGCATCACGTGACTATCCCAGAGCCGGGTGGCTCTATGCGAACTCTGCGGCACGAGCGAGCAGGCGCCTGCACGGACCCGGGCTCCTCGGAACGCCGTCTGAGCTTCTTAGGAGCGTGCCAGGCGCGGTGCGGAAATACCTGACTCAATCGGGTGGACGCAACAGGTCCTAGTCTGCGCGATACCTCCTCTAGCTTCTGGAGACACTCTTGGAACCGACACGATTCGTGATGCATGCCGCCAGTCTGGCAACCTCTGCCCTTCTATTGTTGGGTGTTGCAACGAGCCACGCCGCGACAAAGGACAGTCAGGCGAAGAAATACGCGCGACCCTCGCTGGCGGCGAACCACGCCGGCGATGTAATGGAAGCTCGCAGAGCGTTGGAGAAGGCCATCGCACACTGCGGCGGTACTGGGGACGACTTCTGCTCCCCGGAGGTGCTCGCGGAGTTCCATCGGCAGCTTGGTGCGGTCTACGTCGTAGTGCTGCCGGATGAAGAGAAGGCTCTCCAGCATTTTCGACTTGCCCTCGTCTATCAACCAGAAGGCACCTTGGCACCAGGCTTCAGAACACCAGAGGTTTTGGCTGCGTGGGAAAAGGTGAAGTCACCTCGCGCGGAAGAGCCCACCCCTCCTCCTTCCGAACCAGATATGCCCGAGGAAGCGGCGCCCCCGGAGAAGCCACCAGCAAGCGTGGTCGCTCCCGAACCGCCCCCCGCTCCAAAGCCAGCGACACCGAGCACGTCGGAATCGAGTCCGGCTAAGGAGACTAGCGCTCCTACACCAGCCCCGGGCCGGCCCCCGCGGCGCCCACCAGAATCACGGCAGAGGGGAAGTCTGCTGCTTGGGGTTAACCGTGTCACACAGCTCTCGATCTTCAAGGCAGCGGTAAAAGATGGAGGAACCGAAACCGGCGTCGATGTCGGATTGCTCGGGACGCCAACCGGACGGTACTCGCACGTGGGGGGATTTTATCGAATATCTACGATTCCTCGCGTTGAACTCGACTACTACGTATCTGACGTGCTCACGGTGGGAGGATTCGCTCTTTATGCATCTTCTAGCTCGGATTTCGAAGTCCAGGGACAATCATCGAGTGACCCTTCTCATTCTGCACTTGCTTTTGGTGCAAGGGCCGGCTGGCAGGGGGATGTCAGTGGCATCATGCTATGGATTCGCACCGGACTGGGATACTCAGGCCAAACAATCGGCGAAGATGACGGCGACCTAAGTTATTCCGCGATATGGCTAAATGCTGACGCAAACGTGGTCGTGCCGCTTTTGGGCACCGTCCACCTTCTACTTGGCGGCTACTTCGAGGGTACGTTGAGTGGAAGTGTCTCCGCTCCGGAGTCCACCGAGGACGTCGACGTGGGGGAGCTAGTATTCGGGCCTTCCCTTGGCTTGGTTCTTCAACTGCCCAGATAGTTTGTGTGCTCACTTTCGGTGAACCCAGAACGGACAACTCTATGAAGCCTTGGATCCCAAGAGCGAAGCTCATTGTCGCGGGCACCTGCCTAGTCGTCCCAAGCACCCTCTTCAGTTGCCTTCCCGATCCAGGTGGTTCTGGAGCCCACGAGAACGAGGGTGGTGCAGGAGGGAGCGCGGGCGCTTCAAGCGCGGAAGCGTCAGCACTACTGTCGCAGTATCTGCGTGAGCAGTACCCGTCCGGGCACGCCGCCCCTGGCGAACCTGACGTGCCCACCGACCCTGACGGATTTCCGAATGTTATTCTCGGGGGACAAGAGCTGACGATCCCCACAGCCGGAACTCCAGAAGCGTCCACTTGCATTGCATTTGGTACGCCCGCGAACGCATGGTGTATCCCGAATACATCCCTTCCTCAGGGTGTTGTGACGGTGTCCTTGCCACTAGCAGGTTGCTGAAAAAGTCGGTTTCGAGGTCTTTCCGCACGGCTCAGAGCTAAGTGCCCATCGAGGAATGCGCTCAAGAGAGCGTCGGTGGCGCCCCGTTTGGGGGCGCCGGGCCACGTTTTC
>JBFXBK010000540.1:0-4895 GCA_050183255.1 Polyangiaceae bacterium
GCGAGCGCTGGAGGAGAGCCGCGCGCGCTTTGCCAGCGTGCTCGAGGCGGTGCCGGGTATCGTGTTTCGCTACTTCCGCAAGCCGAGCGGCGGTCGCTTCGAGTTCATTACCGGTACCGTGAAGCAAGTCACGGGTCTCGAACCGGCGCAGATCCAGGCGGACGCTCTCGCGTTCATGTCGCGGGTCCACCCCGAAGACCTGCAGATCGCGACGAGCGCCTTCATGTACGGGCGCGACACCGACACGGTGGTCGATGTCCCGATGCGCATCCGCGGGGCGGACAATAGGTGGCGCTGGATCCGCAACCGCGCGGTGCCCAAGGCGCATCCCAAGGGGACGCTTTGGACCGGTGTCATGCTCGACATCACCGAAGAGCGAAAGCTCGCGGAACAGGTTCGCGCCTCTCAGCGCCGCGAAGCGATCGCTACCGTGGTTGCCGGGGTCGCGCACAATTTCAACAACGCGCTGGCTGCCATGATACCGAACCTCGAGCACGCGCTCGAGGCGAGCTCTGGGCAGCAACGCATCGAGCTCGACGAGACCTTGCGCACGGCGCAGCTCGCTGGCGGCCTGGTGCGACAACTCATGGTAGTGGCCCGTCAGCAATCGAGTAGCGAGGTCGTGGTCTGCGACTTCGCCAACGTCGTGCGCGACGTCGCGCGCTTGTGCAAAGGCTTGTTTCAGGGGCGGATCCGCATCGAAGCTGATGTGACCGAGCAGCGCTTACCGGTTGCGATGGACGCGGCGCAGCTTCACCAAATGGTGCTCAATCTCTGCATCAACGCCCGGGACTCCATGCGCGACGTAGACGCAGGTAGGCTCTCGATTTCGCTCCGTGAGGCGAAGCACGGCGACCTTGAGGGATGTTGCCTCGGGGTAACAGACAACGGATGCGGGATGGATGAGGCGACTCAACGCAAGCTAGGCGAGCCGTTCTTCACTACCAAGGCGCCAGGGCAGGGCACTGGTCTAGGCCTCGCGACCATCTACGCGATGGTCAGGGATCTCGCGGGTACCATCGAATGCACATCGACAGTAGGCGAGGGCACGCAGTTTCGGATTTGGCTGCCGAAGAGCGACCTGCTCGTGGTCGGTCACTCCAATGCAGCGGTCTCGGCACCGCCGAAAGGCAAGCGTGTGCTGCTCGTTGACGACGAACCCCTGGTTCGTCGCGCGCTGGCGCGCGGGTTGCGCTCCAAAGGCTGGCTGGTTGAGGAAGCAAGCGATGGCGTGGATGCTCTGGCATACATCGCCGCCGGCGAAGATCGCTTCGATGTGGCCGTCCTCGACCTGTCGATGCCCGGCTTGCCTGGTGAACGGGTCTTGGCTGAGCTTCGACGCTCGCACCCGAAGCTACCGGTCGTCGTGCTGAGCGGGTTCGTGAGCGCGCCCGACGACCTCACTGGAGCCTTCTCGGTGTTGGAAAAGCCTATAGGCACACCGCAGCTCAGCGCCGAGCTCGCACGAGCGATCTCTGGGCGCCGCTCCTAGTGTCCTCCTCGCGAGTTTTTGGGTCAGCCATCCAGGGCGGCGAGCGCCTGTTCGAGCGCATCCCACACCGCACGGATACGCGGAACCTGGCGCAGCGCCCGCGGCGTGGTGAGCCAAAGTGAGAGTTCGGGGCCGGGGGGCAAGCCGAGATCGAGTTCTACTAGGTTGGGGTCCAAGAGGCGCGTGGAGCGGGTGAGTAACGCCGCACCCAGGCCGTGCTGGACCGCGGCTTGTTGCGACACAAAGGTGTTGGTGATCAGCGTCGGTTCACGCCCGACATAGCGGTCGTACCAGGCGCGCTCTGGGGTGGAGACGCCCGGGATCTCGCACACGACCCAGGGCAAGCGTTCTACGGGGAGCTTGGCCAAAGCCCGCGAGGCGATCACCGCGGTTGGGAGTCTTGCCACGCGCTTGCTCACTAGATCTCCACTCTTGGGTCGGAAAAACCGCGTGGCAATCTCCGCTGCGCGGTGTCCCAGATCGCTCGCCAGATCGCTCGAGACGAGCTCGAGGGTGAGTCCGGGGTGAGCGCGCTTCAGCGGGGCGACCAGGTTCGGGATGACGACGTGCACGGCCAAGCTCTCCGTCAGGGCAACCCGTACGCGGCCTGTTACTTCCCGCTCATGCCCCCGTGCCTCGTCCGTGAAAGCCAGGACGCTGGTCTCCACCGTTTCCGCGTGGCGCACCAGTCGCTCTCCCAAGGGGGTCAGCTGACGCTTGCCTGGGCCGCCTGGGTGCGCCACGAAGAGCTGCGCACCCAGCTGCGCTTCAAGCGCGGCGATGCGGCGACTCACAGTGGACTGCTCGATGCCAAGCGTCGCCGCCGCCCGGGTGAAACTCCCCGAGCGCGCGACGCTGAGCAGCAGCTGGATGTCGTCCCAGCGCTCCAGCTCGACCACTGGCTGCTTTTGAGCTCGAGGGGATGATCTCCGATTCATGCATGGATGCATGCACTGTGTGCATTCTGCCGTCTACCTAAGGCGCGCCGCATGGTTCAGATCAGCGGGGCGGGGCCACTCGTCGGCCCTTGGAAAGAGGACCTATGCAGAGCGCTTTGGTGGTGCTGGGCCACCCGAATCCACAATCATTCAGTCATGCACTAGGCGAGGCTTACGCCGCGGGGCTGACGCGGGCGGGCCTCGAGGTGCGTTTCCTCAGGCTTTGCGATCTGGTGTTCGATCCGGTGTTGCACGCCGGGTTTGGCCGGGAGCAACCCCTGGAGCCTGACTTGCAGGCTGCCCGAGTCCAGATCGAGACGGCCAGCCTGGTCGCGTGGTTCTTCCCGACCTGGTGGGCGGGACCACCCGCGCTCGTGAAAGGGTTCATCGAGCGCACGTTCCTTCCGGGGTGGGCGTTTCGCTACGGTCCGCCTGAAGGGGCCCAGACTCCGCGTTACCGCGCGGGATCGAGTCTCCCCGTGCCGCTCCTGAGCGGGCGGGACGCACGCGTGGTGACGTCGATGGACAGCCCTGGCTGGTGGTACCGGCTGTGGCATCGGCGCGCTCTCCATGCCGCGTTCGTGAATGCCACGTTGCGCTTCTGCGGATTCAAGGTGCGCAGCACGACCTTCTTCAAGTTGCGGGAGTCGTCAGAGGAGCGGCGACGGCGGGCCCTGACTGAACTCGAAGTACTGGGCTTTCGGGAAGCCACGCGTCTCCGTGGGCGGCCGCAGCGCTCCCTCCCCCCCAAACCCAAGGAGCTTGTTGCTGTCTCGCCCCCAATTGCGCGCTAGGCTCCACTCATGGCGATTTTTGGCGGCGGGAGCGGCGCAGCGAGTGAACCACTCGAGTGTCCCCACTGTCATGAGGTACAGCTCAGGGCGCGCGACGCCCACCGCGTGAAGTTGGTTTGCCGAACTTGCAAGCGCACCTTCGCGCTGGTCGAGGGGCGGGAACGCTACGCGAAGAGCCAGGCCCTGAAGCGACGTCGCTGACGTGGGCGTTGACCTCGGCCCGAGTTCGGTGCACTCGGCCTGCGGTGAATAGCGAAGAACAGGCCAGTGACCCGAACGTCTCCGAGGCACCTCAGACCGACGAGCCTCCCAAGGCGGGGACGGACGACGTCGCGAGGCAGAGTGGGCGGGGTGGGCTCGCGATCGTTTTCGCTAAGCTCTGGTTCCTCGTGATGGGCCTGGTGCAGAACATCATCCTGCCGCGAGTGCTCGGCGCCGGGGGCTTCGGCGACTTTCGGAACGCTCAGTCCGTTGCCAGCATTTTCTACAACCCGATCGTCACGAGTTCGATTCAGGGCGGTAGCCGCGCTGTCGCGCAGTCTGAGGACGCAGCGACCCCCCAAGTAGTTCGCCGCGTGCTCGGTATCCATGCGGCAATGGCGGTGTTCTTCGCGGCGGTGTTCTTCTTTGCCGCACCGTTCATCGCCAATGTGCTGAAGGCGCCTCAGATCATCCCACTCTTGCGCACGCTCGCGGGTGTCATCTTCTGCTACGCGCTCTACAGCCCGCTGGTCGGCGTGCTCAACGGGCAACGGCGCTTCGGTCGGCAGGCGCTGCTCGACATCGTCATGGCGGCGCTGCGCACGGTTGGTCTGATCGCAGGCGCTAAGCTCGTCGCCGACGAGGCCCTGCGCGCCGAAGGCGCCCTCAGCGGCTTCGTCGTGAGTTCGGTTGTCATTCTCGGGCTATCGCTGTTCATGGTCGGCGTGGGCCGTGCGGGGCAGGGAGGCGTTTCCGCGAAGTCTCACCTCGCGTTCATGCTTCCGGTGTGGCTCGGACAGATCGCCCTCAACTTCTTGTTGCAGGCCGACGTCAACTTGCTGCGGCGTTTCGCTGGGACAGCTGCGGAACATGCCGGCCTCGGCGTGGAGGCGGCTAGCCCCCTCGTGGGCGCGTACGCGGCGACGCAGCTCTATTGCTTCCTGCCCTACCAGCTGCTGCTGAGCATCACGTTCGTCTTGTTCCCGATGTTGGCGACTGCGTATCGAGACGGCGACCGCGAAGCCATGGCGCGCTACGTGCGTACGGGGGTGCGCTTGGCGGTGGTGCTCGCGGGAGCCATGGTCTCGGTGACCAGCGGCCTGTCTGAAGAGCTCCTCAAGCTCCTGTTCCAGAAGGAGTACTGGGTCGCTACCCACGCCATGGAAGTGCTGACGCTGGGCTTTGGCGTGTTTGCGATCTTCGGGATTTTCAGCGCAGTGCTCAACAGCTTGAAGCGAGAGCTGGCAAGCATGTTGGTGACGGTCACCGCGGTGATTCTGGTTGCGGCGCTGTGTTTCGTGCGAGTGCCCGGAACGGAGTTCGGCGAGGACCTGTTGTGGAAGACCGCAACGAGCACTTCCGCAGGGATTTTACTGGCGACTGTTCTCGCGGGGGTGTTGGTCAAGCGCGCCGCAGGTGGGGTGGTCAGTCCGCTGAGCGTCGTGCGGGTGATCCTGGCGATGACCGTCG
>JBFXBK010000541.1:0-4840 GCA_050183255.1 Polyangiaceae bacterium
CGACACCCTGATGCCGGGCTTCGCGTCGATGGTTCACGGGCTTCTCGGCGGTGCACCGATGGAGTGCGTCTCCGCGTCGGGGGTCTGCGCGTCAGGCATGACGGCTTTCCGCGCAGCTTACAACGCGGTGCGTACCGGCGATCATGAGGTCGCCGTGGCGGGCGCATCGGAGCTCGCTTCGGCGATGATGCGTGGCAGTCGCTTCGAGAAGGAGAGCGAGCTCGCTTCCGAGCGCTCCGAGACGGATCCCTCCTTTCAGTACTTCAACGCCGACTTCCTGCGCTGGATGCTGTCCGACGGTGCGGGCGCGGTGGTCTTGGAGAGCCAACCCGCGCGCTCCGGTCTCTCGCTGCGCGTGGAGTGGGTGACCAACACGTCCTACGCGCACAAGTACGAGACCTGCATGTACCTCGGGACGTCGCGTCCCAGTGGTCCGCGGGTAGGTGCGACGTATCTGTCGTACCCAGATATCAGCCAAGCGGAGCGAGATGGTCTGCTCTTGGTGCGTCAGGATACGAAGCTGCTGGAGCAGGGTATCACTGACATCGTACCTGCCGAGATTCAGAAGTTGATTTCGTGCGGAAAGCTCGATCCCAGCGGCGTCGACTGGTTCATGCCGCACCTCTCTTCGTACTTCTTCTTCACACGCTTGCTCCGCTACCTCGAGCCCTTCGGCATCACTGAAGACAAGTGGTTCACGAACCTCAGGCACAAGGGCAACACCGGCTCTGCTTCGATCTACATCATGCTCGAAGAGGCGCTCAACAGCGGGATGCTCAAGCCGGGGCAGCGCGTGCTGACCATGGTGCCCGAGTCTGGGCGCTTCACGGTCTCGTACGGTTTGTTCACCGTGGTCGACGCTGGCGCCGCGGAGCTAGCCGCCGAGTGAGTTCGAGCGCCGAGTGAACGCCGACCGAGTGCATTCCACGGAGGAAAATATGAACGCCGTTTTGTCTCCCCCCCAAACCCAGAGCCGCAGTGACATCGAAGTACAGCGCGTGCTCGAGCAGTCCCCGCTTGGTGCGAGCTTCGCGGAGACGCCGAATCCGGTGACGCGTTACCTCGCGGTTGAGCTTGCGTTCGTGTGGGACGAGTTCGTCTCGCGCCTGAACCGCGTGCCCGTTGTGCGCGCTGTCGAGGATGGCAGCGTCAGCAAGGAACAGTACGCCGCGCTGCTCTTGAATCTACGTCAGCAGGTGATCGACGGCGGTCGCTGGATCGCGCTCACCGCGTCCAGCATGAGTCAGGAGCTGTTCATCATCCGCTCAGCGCTGATCACCCACGCCGCCGAGGAACACCGCGACTACCAGATGCTGGAGGATGACTACGTTGCCCTCGGCGGCAAGCGCGCGGACATTGAATCCGCAGAGAAAAACATCGGCAGCGAGGCGTTCAGCGCCTTCATGTTCCAGCGCGCTGCCCAGCCTGACCCGCTCGACCTGTTCGGCGCGATGTTCATCATCGAGGGCCTCGGTTCCGCCAAGGCTGGGCTGTGGGCGAAGCGCCTCCAGGCGAGCCTCGGGCTCGAGCGCGCTGGCGCGAACTTCCTGCTCTATCACGGCCAAAACGACGACAATCACTACAACAAGTTGCGTATGGTGCTGAGCTTGCCGTTCATCACGGAAACGGTAGCCAAGCGCCTGGTGAAGACCGCGCGCACCGTCGCACGGCTCTACTGCCTGCAGCTCGAAGAGCTGGGGAACGTGTGATGCACGGGCTCGCTGGAGTCGAGGCTGACGTCGGTGGTGTTTCGCCCTCGAACGTGAAGGGAAAAGCGAAATCCCGCGCCAAGCTCTTACCGCGCCCGAGCGCAGTGCGGGACCGCGACAACCCGAGCTTGTTCGACTACATCGCGGCGGATCCGGCGTTGCCCATCGATCGCGAGCTGCGCGTGGCGATGGCTCGGGATCTCTCGCGCTGGACGCGTAAGTACATCTTCCCGACGTTTCGCTTGTTCTGCCTGCTGGCGATCCACTCGATGTTGATCATCAAGCGCGTCTTACCCTTCCAGCTCGCGAGTGAGCGCTTGCTGAGTTGGGGCAGCGTGTGGTTTGGCAAGCACTTCGTCAGCGCCGAGGCCCAGCGGGTGATCCTGCGCCACTTCGTGATCGAGTCTCAGCTGGTGAACTTCATTGCTCGCAACGCCGGGGGTGGGGACGTGCCGGAGTGCGACCTGTTCCCAATCCGCGCGGAAGAGCTCGGCCACGTGGACGGTCGTAACGCGGTGATCCGTCACGACGTGAACACCTTCAACTTGTTGCTGGACCTGGCGGAGGCGCCGCGGGCTGACGTCTGGACGCGCCGCGAGCTTGCCGATCTAGACTTTTCGGACTTGGAGCTGCCCAAGTTCGAGATCGAGCCGCCGAAGTTCTTCGCGCTAGACCTGATGACGTCGCTCTACGCGACGGCGCTTTGGATCGCCGTGTGCCTCGACGAGCGCACCACGGAGCGCGCGATCAACTCGTTTCAGCTGGATGAGAGCCTGATGGGGATCCTCGCCAATTTGACAGGGGATCCGCTGTTCCGCTCCTGGGTGCCCTGCCGCTTCCCGACCTGGCTCGGTTCGCCGACGGGCGACCCGCCGCGTGACTTGCATTGGCACATCTTGGTTCACGAGTACGCCTACTTCCGTTTGCGTCAGCTGCGGGACGGCGAGCTCTCGCAAACAAGGGGGACGTGATGAGTCGATTGAATGCACACCTGGTCGCGGGCAACGGGCTCGTGGCGCGCTTCGTTGCAGCGGTGACCAGCTACCCAAAGCACGCGCTGTTGCTCGTGCTGCTGTTCACCGTTGGGCTGGGCTACTGCGCGCGCAACGTTCGCATCGACAACAACTTCGCTCAGCTGTTCTCCGTCGACGGCGCCGAGGCGGAGCTACGCGAGAGTTACCGCAAGCAGTTCGGCGCGGACGATGGACTCTTGCTCGTGGTGCTCTCCCCGGAGCACCCGGAGGATCCCAAGTTTGGGAAGCTGCTTGCGGAGATCTCGGAGCGCGAGGGTGCGAAGCCGGAGATGCGCCGAGTCGACTCAGCCGCCGTGACTCCGGTGATCTGGAGCGATGAGTACGGCTCCACCTTCCTGGCGCCCGCGTTTGGTCCGAAGGCACCCGCGAAGAGCTTCGATGAGCGGGTGAAGACGCTCGACTCGTCGTTGATCGGGGGCGGCCGGCTGATGAGCAGCGACGGCAAGCATTTCGTGATCGCGGCTGAGCTGCGCCCGGAGATTGACTCCTACGAGAAGTTGGTTGGGCCCGCTGACCAATTCCGCGAGGATGTTGACGCGGCCGTTCGCGCTTCCGGCGTGCAGGTGGAGCACAGCTACGCGGGGATCCCCTTCACGCGCCTCGGCGCGATCGCCAGCATGCAGGGTGATCTGTTGAAGCTAGCTCCGCTCACCACCGCCGCGCTGGCGCTTTTATTGTTCGGTTTCTTCCGCCGCGTGCTTGGCGTCGTGGTCGCCCAGCTGACGATCGGGGTCGCGATCGTCGCCACGGCGGGAGTGATTGGCCTGTGCGGCGACAACCTGAACCAGATCACGATCATCTATCCAGTGCTCCTGATGGTGGTGACGGTCGCTTCGGCGGTTCACCTCTACCATCGCTTCCAGCACGAGCGCGCCTTGGGTCTCGAGCAGCACGACGCGGCTCGCGTCGCGAGCCTGCACGTCACGCAAGCAGGGCTGCTCACCAGCGTGACGACGGCGATTGGCTTTGCGTCTTTGGCGATCGCCGACGTGAAGGTGCTGCACGGTTTTGGCCTGTACTTGGCTGCCGGAGTGATGATTTCGTTCCTCGCGGTATCGACCGTGGTGCCGGCGTGTCTGAGCCTGTTTGGCGACCGCATGGCGCGTCCGCGCTTGGTCAGGGAAGACAAGGCGCTGACGTGGCTTGGGCGCACGACCCAGTGGGTAAGCGAGCCGCGAAGGGCGCGTATTCTGACCATCACTGGCGTGCTGGCGTTCGTGGTGCTGGCCGGCGTGAGTAGCCGCGCCGTGTACGACTACCGCCTGAGCGACAACCTGAACGCCCAACATCCGATTTCGCGCGGAAATCACATCCTCGACGAGCAGATGGCGGGCATCGTGCCGGTCGAGCTGTCGTTTCGCGGTGCGAAGGGCGACTTCGAGAAACCGGAGAACCTCGCTCGCCTGGCGGCGCTGGGACACGACCTCGAGCAGAAGTACGGGATGCCGCGCGCGATCAGCCTCGGCGCGGCGCTCGAAGAGCTGAACTTCCGCGCCACCGGCGGGCGCGAAGTGCCGAGGAGCGAAGCCGAAGTAAAGCAGCTCTTTCAGTACGCCGGAGCGAGCGACGCCGGCGACTTGCTGCGTGAGCTTGGCAACAAGGACTACAGCCACGTGCGCCTGCGCACGAATACTCACGATGGCGGCGCGCGCTACGTCGTGCAGCTGCAGTCGGAGATCGAGGGCCTGGCGGCGCAGCGTTTCGCCGGTACTGGCATCGAGGTCGCGATGACGGGCGAGGCGCCGGTGGCGTATCACGGCATGAACAAGCTGAGCCGTGAGCTGATGGAGAGCATCCTCGGCGCCTTGGTCGCCGTGGTGCTGGTGATCGGTCTCGTATTCCGCAGTGCGCGCATCGCCCTCGCCAGCATCCTGCCAAACGTGATCCCCACGGTGTGCGTGCTCGCCGCCTACAGCCTGAGCGGCGCCGTGATCGATCCGCTGCCCGGCGTCGCGTTTTGCATTGGTCTCGGCATGAGCGTCGATGACACCGTTCACGTCTTCGCGAGGTACCGCGAGGAACTGAGCCTTGGAGGCTCACCACGGGAGGCACTCGTGCGCGCGATGAATGGACTCGGCGGCGCGCTCGTCACGTCGA
>JBFXBK010000542.1:0-4829 GCA_050183255.1 Polyangiaceae bacterium
CCGAACGGAAGCAACTGCGGCTTGTGTGAACTCGCTGACGTAGGAGCCTCGTCACTTGCTGGAAAGCAGCTCTCAAAAGTCTGCGTCACGAGGTCGAGATGCTTCTCTCTCCCTAGGTCCTTGGAGCCGAGCAGGCCGGCGCCTTCATAGAAGCGTGGCCAGCCGTCGTGACTCGTTAGGAATGCGCGATAGCTCGGGGGTAGTGCGCGTCCAAGGCGCGACTCCGCGTCCGCGAGTTGTTGCTCCCGCCCGCTGGGGTTCGGCACCAGCCCCGAGTCCCGCCAGGGGCGCTGCCGCATCAGCTCGGTTTGGCGGCTGCGGATCGCCCGCAGCAGGTCTCTCCAGTTCGCTTGCGATTCACTCTCGGGGCTCGTGTCGCGCATGCCGCTGGGTGTGGCGGAACCCGAAGCAGCGGGCCAAGAAACGGGCGGTCCGCCGAGGCTCGCAATGAGCGTACGCAGCGCTGCCTAGACAGGGCGTCGTGGTGTCGCGCTGTCGCCAGGGGCAGTGTGCCTTTCTCGCGCCTCGCCGGCGTGAGTTTCGGCGTTTTTTCGCCCACCTGGGACCAGCTCGGTATACCGACGGAGATGCCCCGAAACCGACTTCTGGCGACGCTGCTGAGCCTGCTTGGCCTGCTCGCCGTGGTGTGCGGTTGCAGTGGGAAAAGTGATCGCCCGAGCTTGCTGAATGTCATTGGAGCTGGGCCACGT
Source organism: Polyangiaceae bacterium (assembly GCA_050183255.1). Taxonomy (GTDB): domain Bacteria; phylum Myxococcota_A; class Polyangia; order Polyangiales; family Polyangiaceae; genus JAHBVY01. Next base: position 711 of record JBFXBK010000542.1, read on the forward strand.
GAACTCTCCAGCGGTGACGAACTCGAAGTCGTCGGAACCAATTTTCCAGAAGGTAAGCCGGCGACGATTTCGTTCGAGGGGTCGCTGCATCGTCCCGGCGAACCCGCCCAGGAAGACGTCGAGATCGTGATCGCCGCGAGCAGTAGTTCGCGCAATCGCATCGCGGTGGTGCTCGACGACGTGACCCTCGCGGAGTTCGCGCGTCGCGGCGCAGCCGGTGCCCACACGACGTTTCGCGGCAAGGTGACCGCAGCCTTCGCTCCCCGAACGTCCGGCGCGCCGCCGGTGACCGGGAGCATCGAAGGGGTACAGGTCGACTTCTTCCCTGCGGATGTGCCGGTGTCGGTGACTCACGAACTGGAGACTGAGGGGCAGCGAGCGGCGACGCTGCTCGGGCTCGAGTTCGAGCCTCAAGGCGCGGGTTCGGGGCTGCTCGTCAAGGTCGTTGCGCCCAATAGCCGCGCGGAAACGTCCGGCGTGAAGCCAGGAGATCGCTTGGTGGCGCTCGATGGCTTGCGGCTGGCGGACATCTCTGACTTCGTACCCTCCGGACGCTCTCAAACTGCCGAGCTCGAGATCGTTCGAGGCAAGCTGAAGGAGACGCTGCGTCGTGGCATCGACGTGCAAGGGTTCCGGGATACGCCGCCGGAAGACCTACTCTGGGCGGGAGTCGTCGTGGGCGTCGTGTGCGTGGCGCTGCTCGCCTTCTTGTTGCCCGTTGCGTCGGTTATTGGCTGGTTCGAACGCCGAGTGGTGCAGCGCAGCCGCGCGCTCGGCAGGGACGCTCGCCGGGTCGGGCTATTCGGTTGGATGCGTGCCTCAATCGGCGGCGTTTTCCGCGAGGATGTGCTGCCAGGAGCGAACAGCCACGCCGCGTTACGAGTGGTGCCCTACTTCTTGTTCTTGGGTACCAGCGCGATGTTCACGGTCATTTGCTTCGGCCACCCGTTGCTCGAGCCCGAGCTGGACCTCGGCGCTCTCTTCCTCGGCACCGTGACGGCCCTCGTCTGTACCGGGCTGATGCTCGGAGGTTGGAGGCCCCGCGGACGCTGGTCGCTTTTTGGGGGGTTAGGTGCAGCGCTCCAGACCCTGAGCTACGAGATCCCGCCGCTCTTCTCGATCCTGGTCGTGGTGCTCATGTCTGGTTCCGTGAGGATTGGGGACATCGTAGCCGCTCAGGGTGGCAAGCCTTGGGAGTGGTACGTCTTCGAGAACCCCATCGTGTTCTGCATGTTCCTGCTGTTCTTCGTGCCCGCGCTCTCAGAGGGCAGCCGTGCACACGCAGAGTTGCCTGAAGCTGACTGGGAGTTGGCGAGCCCGATTTCTGGGCAGGAGTCCAAGCGCGGCACCGCGTCCGGCGTCGCGCTCAGGTTTCGTTCAGTCAAGACCCGCTACCTGATGTTCTTTGCCGAGTGGGGCCATGTGTTCGTGATGAGCGGCCTCGGGGCGGCCCTGTTTCTCGGTGGCTGGCAGCTGCCCGGGGTGAGTCGCGGCCTCGTGATGTCTAGTCCAAGCCTTGGCTTGCTCTCTGCGCTGGTCTTCAACTTGAAGGCCTGGGGGCTCACCCTGGCCGTGCTGTGGGTGCGTTGGGCCCTGCCACGTATCCGCGTGGATCAGCTTATAGGTGTGGTGTGGAAGTGGTTTGTGCCTGCGGCGTTGCTGGGTTTGGGGGCGACGCTCGGGTGGATGAACGCACTCAAGAGCCCGGTGTTCCGCGTCGTGCAGGGCGGGCTCTCGTATGTGCTGTTCGGCTTCGCAGTGCTGGTGCCGATTTACTTGATGCTGCGGGTGCTCAGCGGCCTGAGGGATCGCCACGCTGAGCTCAGCGTCAATCCTTGGCTGTGACGCAGTTGGGCTGATTTTCAGCCAATAGGGTGACCCACCCCGCCAAGGTTCAAGGGTTGCCGCGCGCCGCCGTTCTCCCCAGGCGTGAGACGTCGGCTTGCCGCACTTTGTCTGCTGGGAGTCGGCCTTTGCACCGCACAGGCCGAGGCCGGCACACGTTGGCGTGGGCCTCGGATCAGCCTGGAGGTTGAGCCGAGCCTGCGCGCCGTGGTTGGTGACGCGGAGGAAGTCGTGAAACGGGCTGCGCTCCGCTGGGCGGAGGTGGACGGCGCTCCAGAGCTCGAGGTGAGTGTCGCCGCCTACGAAGCCGGCCCCGGTTACGATCCGCGGGGACCTTCGAACCGGGTGAGCTTCGCGCCTGACGGCAGTCCGTTGGTGGGAGGGGCGCTCGCGATCACGCTGCTCACGTATGACGCGGACACGTTGGAGTTGCTGGACGCTGATGTGATCTTCAACGGGCGCCATCGCCTGCTCGACGTGGCGAGCTGCGACCCTGACGAGGGTGAACCGGGGTACGACTTCGAGAGCGTGATGCAGCACGAACTCGGGCACGTGCTCGGGCTGGAGGAAGATCTCGAACACCCGGAAGCCGTGATGTACCCCTACGCGACTCCCTGGACAACCGACTCTCGCAGCATCAAGGCGGCGGATGAGACGCAGCTCGAGACACTGTATGCGACCCCCCTGCCTGACGCGTCCACCGGTTGCAGTGCGCGAGTCGTCGGGTCGAGCTCAAATATTGCCATGTGGAATTATTTGTTCGCGCTGGGGTTGGTAGGTGTCGCGATCGCGCGACGAAGGAGGCACGGCCTGCGATGGGTGATCCCCGGAGCGGCAGTGAGTCTGTTCCTTGGCAGCTCTCAAGCGGCTCTGGCGTCGGGCGGGCCGAGCGTGTCTCTCGGGCCAGACGTCTTGGCTCGCCTCGAAGTGACCCAAGCGGCAGCGCGCTGGGACCAAGGCGTGCTCTACACGGACCTACAGCTCACGACCCGCAGGTGTGAGGCCGCGCTGTGTGGCGAGTTGCCAAATCGACTGACGTTGGTTGGAGGATCTCGCGACGGTGTCGTTCAGGTACTTGGACACGAACCGGTGCCCAGCGTCGGTACATTTCTCGAAGTCGTGGCTCCTCCATCGCGCTCCGGGAATCGGTTCAAGGACCACCACTACCGAACCGTAATCAAGACCAAGGGAGGCGATTCACTATGGATTCAGTAACCACTCAAGAAGAGCCACGCGCTGAAGCAACCATCCGGCGGCACAGTATTCAGCCGGACAGCGACGGTCGCCGTGCACACACCCGCTACTCCGTAGACCTGGATGTGCACTTTGGCTCCGACCACAACTTCTACGCCGGCTTCGTCGAGAACCTCTCGGCCGGCGGCATCTTCGTGGCCACCCACAACCTGCGACCCGTCGGTGAACGCTTCGAGATCAATATCAACTTGCCCGATGGTCGTCCGATTCGGGGCGTGGGCGAGGTGCGCTGGGTGCGCGAATACTCCGAGCGCTCCAACGTGCCCCCCGGGATGGGGATCCGCTTCCTCGAATTGGAACCAGGCGCTGATCTGGCCATCGGGGACTTCCTGCGGGAGCGCGATCCGCTGTTCTTCGACGACGAATGAGGCCGAAGTGAATCCTCCCGGAATAGCCACCCGAGCATCCCGCTCGTGGTGGCTACGGGTGCTGGTTCAGCGGATGCGTTCGCGAATCGCCTTCTCTTCCTGACCGAGCTGGCCGATCGTCTCTAGGCAGCGTTCGGCGATTGCTTTGTAGGTCTTCGGGGAGCCTGGCTTCGCTAGCAGATCGTCGACATCAAGAGGTTCGCCGAAGACGATATGGATCGGCGCACCCGTACCGTCGAAGTTGCTCTTCACCTGCAGCGCGATGTCGTTGATCAGCCCATTGATGAAGACGGGCAGCACGCGCACGCCGGCTTTGTGGATCACGCGACCCACACCACTCTGAGCGGGTAGGAAGGTGTACGGGTCGTCGTCCTTCTTGCGCGTGCCTTCTGGGTGAATACCGACGAAGGTCCCGCCGCAGGTCAGACGGTACGCGAGCTCGTCGAGGCTCGCCAGATTCAGCGCAGCGCGTGATCGCTCACGGAAGATCGGCGGGTACATGGCGAAGAAGCTCATCGCGCCGTTGACCACGAAGCCAAGGGGCTTGTCGTAGAAGAACTCCGAGCGCACCGGAAAGATGATGCGTTGCTGCAAACCCAGGCGGACCAGGTTCGCCGTGACGAGGTAGAGGTCGAAGAAGCTGCGATGGTTG
>JBFXBK010000543.1:0-4828 GCA_050183255.1 Polyangiaceae bacterium
CGGCTCTGGTCTGAAGAGCCCGAGCACCTTCGGCTTCGGCTTCAACTTGAACACCGCGAAGCCCCAGTCAGCGTAAATACTCAGCCGCTCGACCACCCCCGCAGGCAACTGAAAGCGCGGGTCGAGCCGCGCGAAGTCAGCCATGCTCGGCACGAAGGACGCCTCGAAGTGCCCAACGCCGACCACTTTCAGTGGCTCGAGGCTCGCGCTCAGTTCACCTCTCGCCTGCGGCCCAAAGCCAGCCGGCGCAGCGATTGCAGGAAACGCCCGACGCAGGTCGCCGAAGAACTCCGGGTACTCACTGAGGTCGATGAACTCGACCGCGTCCTCAGCGCTTCCGGGAGGCACCGGCAGCGGCAGCACCATGGCGAGCTCTTCTGCCGCCGCGAACTGCATCGAATACACCAGCACCTGGTGCGCGCCAGCGCGCCGCGCAAAGATGTTGGTCTGCGAGACGTGACTCACCGCCTTCGTGAATAGGCACATCGCCGCCGCTCCGGATCCTCAGCCCTCGAGCAGCGGATTGATGGTCGCGCTGTCGACGTACTGCTCGAACGTCTTGATCTTGCCGTCGACCATCCCAATCACGTGCACGACGCCCGCGCGCACCGACTTGCCGTTCTTGCCCGTTGCCGCGTAGTGGCCCTGCATCACGACCGTGTCGCCTGCGTCGATCAAGCGGGTGACCTCCACGGCAAACGACTCGAACGACCCTGCGGTCGGCCCGAGCACCCCTTCGAGCACCGCCTGAGGCCCGTTGTATTCGCCGCCGAACTTGTAGCCTGCACTCTCGACCCACTTGATGTCGCCGTGCATGGCACCAAGCACCTTGGGCACGTCCCCCGCCGCGAACGCGTCATACACCCCTTGAACGATCTCTACGTTGCTCATGTCGCACTCCCTCCTACCCGCGCGGGCCTGCGGGCGCACGCGCGAAGACATGTGTTGAGCGACGAGTCTCCATGAGACCCATCGCGGATGCAACAGCTGCCGCGCGGTCGTCTGAATTCCGCAAATCCGAGCTGTTCGTGCATTGTCGACGGCAGCCGACAGACCTAGCCTCGGCAGTTGACCGCGGTGAGGTTTGGGTTGCCCGCCGCGCGCCCCGAAGGCTCAGTCACGTTACCGCACGGCATCGTGCGAGGAGATTGTCATGTCCGGATCTGGCAACGCCGCCGTCGAGTACGTAGTCGTTCAACTCGAGCACGGAACACCCCAGGAAGAGATCGTCGAGTCGCTCATCAACCAGGGTGTGGACGAAGGTGAAGCGGAAGACTTCGTGGAGGGCGTCGCCGCAGCGCGCATCAACGCGATCCGCGAAGCCGGCAAGTCAAACATGACCAAAGGCGCGCTCTGGTGCATCGGCGGCCTGATTGTCACCGCCATCACCTACAGCGCTGCGGCCGGTGGCGGGACCTACGTGGTCACCTGGGGCGCAATCATCTTCGGCGCCATTCAGTTCTTCAAAGGCGTCGGCCAGTCGAACCAGCAGTAGCCTCGGATCAGGCATGGCAACCCTCGACTCCAGAGACGAACGCTTCGACTACGTGGTGAAGCAGATGGACGCGGGACGCGCCAGGACATCGTGAAGCTGATGGTCGCGAGGGGGTTTGGGGGTGAGGACCAACGTACCTCACCCCCTACCCTTGCCTTGGCATTCAAGGACCCAGCTTCGGCATCAGCTTGGCGATCTGATCAGCACCGACGACCAGGCGCACCTGGTCGATTTGCTGCGCGATCTCCTTGAGCGCGTCCAGCTCCTTGAGGCGCAGCAGCACCGGGTTGTCCGCCATCACCTTCGCGGTGTTGGCGAGCGCTCGGGTCGCTGCCGTCTCCTCACGGCGCAGGATCACGTTGGCTTGAGCCTCCTTCTCGGCCTCGATCACTCGGTTCATCAGGACCTGCATCGCGCCAGGCAGGATGAAGTCCTTCACACCGATGCGTCGCAGCTCGACACCCAGCGCGCTGGCCGTCGGAGCCACTTGCTCCGCGAGGAACTGAGTCAGCTGCTGACGCGCCTCGAGCAGCTCGTCGAGGGTCAAGCCCGCGACGAACTCCCGCAGCGCGAGCTGCACGCCGAGATGCAGGCTATCCGTGAAGGCCGCGCTACGCGTCACCGCGATCACCGGGTCCACCACCGCGAACTCCAGCGTCACGCTCACCCGCAGGCTCACCTTGTCCTTGGTGAGCAGCTCTTGACCGACCACCGGCAGCTGCTGCTGACGTAGGTCGACGAGCTTCACCTGAACGCTGCGCTCAGGCGTTGCCCACAGCGCGAACTGGCCCGGCTCGAGCACCCGCACGAGGCGACCCTGAACGAACAGCAGACCAGCCTGGTGCTCCTCGACGCGACCCCACGCGATCTCCTCGTCGGGGATCAGCTCGAGTAGCTCCTTGGTCAGGCCGACCAGCGGCTCACGCACGTCGAAGCGCATCAGCGCGACGCCGGGGTCCACACTCCAGAAGCGGTGCACGCCTGGGCGCAGGAAGATCTTCGGCACACCGTCGCGGGTGATCACCGCGCGCTCGTGCTCCTGAAGCGTTACCTCCTGGAACCAAGCCGGGTCGAGCACCGCACGCAGCTCCGGCGCTAGCCAGAACTCGAGCGCCTCGACATTGAGCGCGACCTCACCGAGGCCGAAGCCCCAGATGAAGTGGCGACCTGGGCCAAGAGCGAAGCGCGGCACGCCGTGACGTTGCACGACAACGCGCTGATTCATGGGAACATGGATGATCTTGAACATGACACGACCTCCTCACGCGCCGGGGACAGCCCGGCGAGGGGAAAGAAAGCGCGTCCACGGCGCCGGCGGGTATTCGGGGAGCAACCCTCGCAGTGCTTCTCGCAGCTGCGAAGAGTCGCGCCTTTCCACCACGTGCGGCGCGCGAACCAGAGGCGACTCCCGTGAGGTGCAGCGAGGGACCAGAGGTTGCTCGCTGCGCGTCATCGAGGACGGCACTAGCTCGCGGCGCGCAGCGTTTCCGCATGGGTATGCACCAGAGGTGCAAGCCTCACGGACCGCCTGCGCCGCTTCTGCTTGGGATTAGGATTTCGAGTCCTGGTTTATGAAACTGATTTACAGTCAGCGCGTCTACTATTCCGCCACTCGTGCAATGGGTACCGAGCACGAGGGGGGACTTGCACCCCCAAGTTCAAGGACGTTGGTTAGGCGTCCTGGGCAGCGATGGAATACGACCCGGAGACACGCGATCGCGAAGCGCGGGCGCGTCCAGTCGCACCACCCGCGGAACCTGAAAGGAACCGAGGAGTGCCCCCTATGCCGGCGGTTTAAAGCCGCCGGAGAATCGAAATGTGGGCTGAATTCGCAGCTTCTCAGCGCGAACCTGGCCCGAAAATGCCGAGAGCCGCCAAGCGGTTTCGCTGGCGGCTCTCAGGACGACGTCGAACGTCTCAACGTAACGAACGTGATGCGCTGCCAAAAAGAATCAGAGCCGCCTACCCCAGCGGGTGAGCCCGGCGATATCGCAGGTGCGATACAAAGCTTCGCACTTGGCCCCTGAGCAATCGCCCAGTCCTTGCGGAAAAGCTTCGAGGTTGTTGGCCAGGTGAGTCATCGAGCGGCGAAGGGTAAGGATCGCGAACGCAAAGTCAAAGACAAAGCGCGCTTTCTCGCAAGTCTTGTCTTCGCGCTGAGCAAAAGTACTCACGCCCCATGAGCAGCTTGCGCCCCCCATGAGTCGCTCGCGTGGGCCGCTCAGCGCGATCTCCCCAAGTCGGGGGATAGTGGGAACTCTTCAGCGCGCCGATCCTCAGAGCAACATCTGGAGGTCTTCGTGAAGAACCGTGTCGCCACTCAGTCCGCAGCAAACCGCAATCGTGCGGGGTCCCAAGGAGCCGGGGAAATCCGCACAGCAACTCCCGGGGGCGGCTTCAAGCCGAGCCGCCGCCTGTGGCCGAACTTGGTACTCCTCGGCGCCCTGGCTCCGACGCTGAGCGGCTGCATGTTCCTTGAACTGAACGGCGGCTACTACCCCATCACTAGCTACGACGCACCCTCCGGCGCGCCAGCGGGCGGACCGGAGCTCTCCAGCAAGTTCGGCTTTGGCATTTCCCTGGGGACATACATCGAGTTCTCTCAGACGGTGCGCATCGCCGCGGGCGGTGAGTTCGGGCGCGTGTTGATCGAGGACAGCGACGGCGGTGAGGGTCACATCAACCGCGCGGCGCCGGGCGCGCGGGCCGACGTCAGCGTGATGGACGTTGGCGATGACACGAAGGTGCGCGCCACCGCCGAGGCGCTCTTCGGGAGCTCGACCCTCGTCTACACCCCGAAGGACGGCAGCGAGCAATCGTTCGAAGACGGCAAGAACTTCAGCCTGTTCATCGGCGCGACGTACGCCTGGTTCGAGAACGACACCGACACGCTGATGGCGAGCGTCGGCCCCCACTACATCAAGTCGAGCAACGATGAGGGCGGCAGCGTGTCCTCCACGGGCATCGGCATCAAGCTGACCATCAGCGCGAACTTGTTCGCCGGTGGCGGTGGCAGTGGCAGCGACACGCCTTCGGAAGGCGGCGAAGGGATCGTGGCCATCACCATGACCCTGGCCAACGAGTCGTCAATCATCGGAGATTTCGCCAACGCCGCGCGCAGCCACGGCTGCAGCGTCGACGAAAAGAGCAACCAAGTGATCGCGCGCTGTTCCGAGGGCAACATCGTCTACCTACAGAACGGCAAGAAGGCGATCGCGCTCTGCCAGAAGGGCATGAGCGAGGGCGAATGCAATCAGCTGCACCAGAAGCTCAAGTCCTACACGCCTTACTGATGGGGCGCATGGCGCTGCGCTCGGCGGTGCAGCGTCGACA
>JBFXBK010000544.1:0-4793 GCA_050183255.1 Polyangiaceae bacterium
GAGTTGATTGAGAGCCTGAGCCAGGACGAGCTAGCGGACGTGATCTACCAGCTGGGGGAGGAGCGTCGCTCGCGGCGCGTGGCTCGTTGCATCAAGCAGGCGGAGGAAGCCGGTGAGCTGGTGACGACGGCCGACCTGCGACGCGCGGTGGTGCGGGCGGTCGGGCCCCGGCGCGTGGGCGGCGTGGACCCGGCCACGAAGACCTTTCAGGCCTTGCGCATCGCGGTCAACGACGAGCTCGGTCAGCTGAAGAGCCTGATGGCTCTTGCAAGCCGCGTGGTCAAGCCCGGTGGTCTGGCGGCGTTCATCTCGTTTCACTCTCTCGAGGATCGCATCGTCAAGCGAGCCTTCATGGAACGGGAAACTTGGGAGCGGCTGACCAAGAAGCCGCTCTTGCCGACGGATGAGGAGCGCACCCAGAACCCGCGAGCCCGCAGCGCCAAGCTGCGCGTCGCCCGTCGCATCGACGACCGGGAGCCCGAGCTCGGCTTCGACGAGGAGGACGCGAGCGACGACTGAGCGGCTCTCCTCTCAGAAAATCCTTGCGGAAATAATATGAAACGCAGCGCGCGACCGTTTCTGGTTCTCTGGCTCCTCGCAGTGGTGGCTGCGACGAGTGCGTTCGTGCTTTACCTGAGCTTGCGCGTGCGCTCGGTGGAGCTCGGGTACTCGCTCGGACGCGCCCACGCTCGCGTCGCTCGCTTGCGTGAGGTCAAGCGTGTGCTCGAACTGGAGATCGCGAGCCACAAGACGCCTGAGCGCGTCGACTTGGTCGCGCGAACGTTGCTTGGCATGAGTGAGCCTTCCCCCGACCGCATCATGCCAGCGGGCCCGCTGCCGACAGTGGATGAGGGTGACGAAGAAGAGACGGAGGCTGGTCCCTCCGTCGCGGGAGAAGTGCCGTGAAGCTCAGAGGGCGTAAGTCGCAAGCAGGGGCTTCCCCACGCAACAGCGCGTTACCGCGTAACGTGGAACGTGAGGCACCCGTTCGGTCAAAGAGCGCGCGAGCTAGGCGCGGCAAGCAGCGCGAGGAGCGTGATTCAGACGCGCCCTTGTCCGTGGTGGTGATGCCCACCACGCCAGAGCGCCGTGAGGGCATTCGCCGCCGAATCTCCGTGATCGCGGCCGTGATGGCGGCCTTCTTGGGCATGGTGTTGGCGTCTGGCTACACGCTGATGGTGCACGACGGTGACGCATGGCGCGAGGTTGCCGAGAAGCAGCGTCAGCGCCGCCTCCATGTGCAGCCCAAGCGGGGGACGATTTACGACCGCAACGGTTCGGCTCTCGCCGTGAGCGTCGAGGTTCCGAGCGTTAGCTTGGACGCCATCGAGCTCATGCGTGGCGTACCTCGTGACCGCGAACCCGAAGTCGCGCGTGCCGCTGCCGCGCGGATCGCGTCGGCGCTCGGCCTCGACGCTGCCAAGGTGGAGCGCAAGATCTTGCGCAAGCGGCGCTTCAGCTGGCTCAAGCGCCGTATCAGCGCTGAACAGGCCGAGAAGATCCGTGAGATGTCCTCCATCGAGCGCGGCAAGGACCGCATTCGTGGTCTCGTCGTCGAAGGTGAGGGGCGCCGCTACTATCCGCGCCGCGAGCTGCTTGGGCCGTTGCTCGGCTTCGTCGCTCCAGACGGCGAGGGCAAAGACGGCCTCGAAGTGAGCCTGAACCAAGAGTTGTCTGGCCACGTCGAGCAGCTGTCGGGTCTCCGCGATCGCAGCGGGCGGCTGTTGTTCGCGGACGGCGTGAGCGACGAGCAAGCGCTCGCGGGTCACAACGTCTACCTCACGATTGACCAAGGCATCCAGTTCGTTGCCGAGCGGGAGCTCGCCTCGGCGGCACGCTTGCACGAGGCGGTGGGTGCGAGCGTGATCGTGATTGAGCCAGAGACCGGCGCCATCCTCGCGATGGCGAGCTGGCCTGGCTACAACCCAAACGACTACCGCGAGAGCGAGCCTGAAGAGCGTCGTGACCGCAGCTTGAGCGACCGCTTCGAGCCCGGTTCGAGCATGAAGATCTTCACGCTGGCGGCGGGTATGGCTTCGGGTGCCATCCAGCCGACGCAGAAGCTCTACTGCGAGAAGGGCCTGATGGCGGTGGACAACGTCACCATTCGGGACACACACCCTTCGGAGTGGCTCAGCATCAGCGAGGTGCTGGCCTACTCGTCCAACATCTGCTCGGCGAAGATCGGGCTGTCGATGGGGGGCAACAAGCTCTACGACTACCTGCGTCGCTTCGGCTTTGGTCAACCAACGGACGTCCCGTTGCCGGGAGAGTCGGGCGGTACCCTCAGGCCTCGTGGTCGCCCCTGGGTACAGGTCGAGACCGCCGCGGCTTCATTCGGTCAGGGCATCAGCGTGACGAACCTGCAGATGGCGATGGCCACCGCTGCGATTGCCAACGGCGGGAACCTGATGGAGCCCATGCTCATTAGCCGCGTGGAAACAGCAAGCGGCGAGCTGGTACGTGAAGGCGCGCCCAAGGTGCGACGTCGCGTCGTGCCCGCTCGCATCGCGCGTATCGTCGCGGAGATGATGATCGGTGTTACCGAAGGTGACGCCACCGGAACCGAAGCGGCAATCGATGGCTTCGAAGTCGCTGGCAAGACCGCGACGGCGCAGAAGACGGACCCAGCCACGGGCCGCTACTCCCTCGACAAATACGTGGCTTCTTTCGTGGGCTTCGTACCGGCAAAGAACCCGAAGATCGCCATCGCGGTGATGGTGGACGAGCCGATGCTCGACCACGCAGGCGGTTCGGTGGCAGCGCCGGTGTTCCGGCGCGTTGCCCAGAGCGCGCTCAAGTACAAGGGGCTCACGCCCAAAGGCACCAAGCGTGCCGACGTGACCAAGCTAGGCACCGAACCCGATCCCGCCCAGGCAGCAATCGAGGCCTTGCGTCAGCGCCAAGGCCTCAAGCCGCCGGTGCAGGAGGTCGTGAAGACTGGATCCCCGGGGAGAGGCCAAGTGAAGGTTCCCGACATGACCGGCTGGCCCATGCGCGAGGCCGTCCAGAAGCTTGGGGAGCTGGGCGTCAAGGGCAAGGTTCAAGGCTCTGGGCTCGTGGCGCGTCAAGAGCCGCCGCCTGGCGCCGTGATCGACAAGGGCGCCGAGCTCACGCTGATTTTTGAACCGGCTTCCTGAGCCATGTCCGATGCACCTCCCCCCCAAGGACCGACGCTGAGTCAGCTGTTCGCGGAGCTGGGAAGCAATGGATCGAAGCTCTCCGGGGACGCCGACACGTCGGTCAGCGGGATCACTCAAGACTCGCGGCGGGTGGCGCCTGGCGACCTGTTCGTGGCGCGCGTTGGCGGCAAGGCGAACGGTCTCAGCTTCGTGGATGCGGCGCGAGCAGCGGGTGCGGTGGCGATCCTCACGGATGCACCAGGAGAACTCGGACTCCCGCTGCCCACGTTGCAGGTCGAGCACGCCCGTCTCGCAATGGGCGTGTGCGCCGAGCGCATCTTCGGCTCGCCGAGCCGGGCGCTGAGCGTCGTCGGGATCACCGGCACCAACGGCAAGACCACCTCCGCGTGGCTTTGTCAGCGCGCGCTCGAGGCGGCGGGAGTGCCGACCGCGCGCCTGGGTACGCTCGGCTTTGACTTCGGCGAGTTTTCCGTGGATTCGCCGCTGACGACGCCTGAGGCCGACGTGATATCGGGCTACTTGGCGCAGGCGGTGCGCGGCAATGCCCGCGCCTTCGTGATGGAGGTCTCGAGCCACGCCCTCGATCAGCGTCGCGCGGACGCGATTCATTTCCGCGTGGCTGTATTCACGAATCTCACCCAGGACCACCTCGACTATCACGCGTCGTTCGAGGAGTACGCCGAAGCCAAGGCGCGGCTGTTCCTGGAGCTCGCCCCCGAGGTGAGCGTGATCCACGTGGGAGACGCGTTCGGGGAAAAGCTCGCGGATCGCACCGAGGCGCTCGGCCTGCGGGTGATCCGCGTGGGACGCGAGCGCGGCGACGTGAGCCTCTCCGCCCTCGAACTCGGAGCGTTCGGCATGCGGGGTGTGCTGGCGCTGGACCTCCCCGAGCAGCGGCGATCACTGCCTTTCACGAGCCGCCTGGTGGGCGAGCACAACGTCGAGAACTTGCTGTGCGCCGTCGGGGTGGCCCTGGCGCTGCGCGCTCAGGGTGAGCCGCTGGACTTGGACACCCTGGTTTCGGCGTTGAAGGACGTGAACTCGGCGCCGGGACGTCTCGAGCGCTGCGACTCCGAAGCGGACGATCTCACCGTGCTCGTGGACTACGCCCACACGCCTGATGCGCTCGCTCGCGCCCTGAACGCAGTGCGTGGCTTCGTGCCCGAAGGTGGGCGGCTGTGGTGTGTGTTCGGTTGTGGTGGAGACCGCGATCCAGGCAAGCGCCCCAAGATGGGTGACGCCGTGGGCCGCCTCGCGGATCGCGCCGTGGTCACGAATGACAACCCGCGTAGCGAGTCGCCCCAGGCGATTGCTGACATGATTTTGCCCGGACTCGCGCCGCATGCGATTGAGTTCAGCGTGATCCTCGACCGCAAGCTGGCCATCGAATCGGTGATCGCCGAAGCCGCGCCTCACGACGTGGTGCTGATCGCTGGCAAGGGCCACGAGCCCTATCAGCTGATCGGCGACCAGGTGTTGGCGTTCGATGATCGTTTGGTGGCAGCTGACGCGCTGGCGCGCCGCCGCGACACTCAGGCAAAGACCAAGGACGCTGGGTGAGCACTCCGATCCCTAGGAACGCTGCTCCATTCACTCTGGCCGAAGTGTTGGCGGCGACGGGTGGTCGGGTTGCGGTAGGTGCGGGTGACG
>JBFXBK010000545.1:0-4782 GCA_050183255.1 Polyangiaceae bacterium
CTCCTGCTCCGAGGGCGGCTGCTTGCGGTCGACGTACATGAATTCCGTACGGTAAAGACCGATGCCCTGAGCGCCCTCGCCCATGGCGATCGCGGCTTCATCTGGCAGCTCGATGTTCGCGCGCAGGCGGATCGGGACCCCACACGCGGTCTGCGCTGGATGGTCCCGCCGCTCCGCGAGCCCTTTCGTGTAAACCCGTCGCCGCTCCGCGCGCACCTGGGCGACTTGCTCTTGCTCTTCCGTGGGGTTCAGCACCACGGTGCCTCGGAGGCCGTCGACGATCAGGCGGTCCCCCGTACCGACGCGGCTCAAGAGCTCCCCGACGCCAACCACCGCCGGCAAATCGAGCGCGCGCGCGAGGATCGCGGTGTGGGAGGTGCGGGTGCCGACCTCGGTCACCAGCGCCAGCACGAGCTCACGCTTGAGTCCCGCCGTCTCAGCGGGCGAGAGGTCCCGAGCGACCAGGATGGACGGCTCGTGCAAGTCTGGAATGGAGACGGCCCGCTGCCGCCCGGAGAACGAACCCAAGATGCGGTCCCCGATGAACTCGATGTCGTGGCTACGCTCCGCAAGGTACGCGTCCCCTGCGCCGCGCAGCTGCTCCGCCATGCGCTTGACCGCGCGATCCACGGCCCACTCGGCGCACAGCAAATCCAGGCGGATAAAGCGCTCCACGTCGGTCTTGAGCGAAGCGTCCTCCACCATCATGATGTAGGCCTCGAGGATCGAAGCCTCTGCAGGCGCTACGTTGGACGACAGCTGGGCGGCGACATCGCGCAAACCTTTTGCTGCTTCCTTGACGGCGGCGTCGAAGCGCTCGACCTCGTCATCGGCCGCGGCGCGCTTGATGTGGCGTCGCACCACCCCAACGCGCTTGAGATCGACCACCACGGCGCGACCGATCGCCATGCCGGGAGAGCCCGCGATGCCTTCCAGCTCGATAGCTGGCGGCGCGGAGGAAGGTGGCGCGCTGGTGTTGCGCCCCGCGCCCTCGGGTGCGCCCGGGTGGTCACTCACGGCGCGCTACTCCCCCTCTCCAAATCGATCTGCGATCAGCTCCCCAATCGCTGCCACCGCCTCCTCGGCCTGCTCGCCGTTGGCTTCGACGTCGAGCAGGGTACCCTGGGCCCCGCACAGCAAGAGGACGCCCATCACGCTCTTCGCGTTGGCCATCTGTCCGTCGCGACCCACGACGATGTCGCAGCGGTAACGCGAGGCGACCTCGACCAAGCGGGAAGCGGCGCGCGCGTGGAGCCCCAGCTTGTTGATCACTTCAAAGCGCCCCTTTGCCGTCATGTTGCCTCCGGAGTTCACTCGCGCTGGGCAGCGCGTCTCATGGTTCTCACGACGCCGGGCGTCAGCGCCTAAAACGTGCCCTCGCCGCCCCGAGGGCCGCCGCCGATGGTGTCCGTCTCCGATGCGCGATCCCCCTGCGCATCCACCGCTTCGTGGTTCACCCGGTCGATATCTCGGTGAACCGCCTCGATCCGTAACTCGGTCAGCTCACTCATACGCTTGGCGAGCCATTCCGCGCAAGCCACCGAGCGGTGGCGCCCGCCCGTGCAGCCGACGCCCACGGTGAGGTAGCTCTTCCCCTCGCGCTCGTAGCGCGGGAGGCAATACTCGAGCAGTGCTTCCGTGCGCGATAAAAACCCAGCGGTATCCGGGTCTTTCAGCACGTAGTCACGCACCGTCGGGTCCTTACCGCTGAAGTCCTTCAGCTCCGGCACGAAGTACGGGTTCTTCAAGAAGCGCACGTCGAAGATCAGATCCGCGTCGACGGGCGGGCCATATTTGAAGCCGAACGACATGAAGCGCGTGTACATGCGCGCCTCCTGGCCAGCGCCGGGCCCAAAGATCTTGACGATGCGCCGCCTCAGCTCGTGCACCGAGAGCTTCGTCGTGTCGACCACGCTGGAGGCGCGGGCGCGCAGGGGGGCCAAGCGCTCCCTTTCCTCACGGATACCATCTAGAACGGCCAGCGACGGATGGTCACCGGTCGTGCTCAGCGGGTGCGGACGCCGGGTCCCACTGTAACGCCGGAGCAATGCTTGATCGTCGGCGTCGAGGAACAGCACCGAGACATCTCGCTCGGCGGCGATCCCATCGAGTAGCCCCGAGATGTCGTGAAGGAAGCTGCGCACCCGCACATCGATCCCCAGCGCGACGCGGAAGATGCCGCCGCCGGCGCACGCATCCAGCGTTGGGCCGACGACCGGCGTCGGCAGGTTGTCCACACAATAGAAGCCGAGGTCCTCCAAGGCGTTCAGGGCGGTGGATTTACCCGCACCGGACAGCCCGGTCACGACCACGACGCTGCCGCGCTCAGGAGGCAAGCTAGTCAACGTTTCCTCCCGGCAACGGGCGGTGGAATAGATGACTCGAACTGGGCCGTCGGACGCACCGCCGCGGTACCCAGCGTCGGCGCCTGCTCGATGCGCTCGATGAACTCCCGCGCCGAGTCATGCCCCGCTTGCCTCAAGAGCTCGTGACGCGCGGCGATCTCGATGATCGAGCTCATGTTGCGGCCAGGGCGCACCGGGAGCACGACCTCGCGCACGGGCACCCCCAGGATTTCCCTCGAATGAGACTCGAGGCCCAGGCGGTCGTAGCCACCTTCTGGGTTCCACAGCTCGAGCTGCACCACGAGATCGATGCGCTTGCGCTCGCGGATCGCCGTGACGCCGAATAGTTCCTTGATATCGAGGATGCCAAGGCCTCTGACTTCCATGTGATGGCGCAACATGTCGTTCGCCTCACCGAAGATCATGCCCGGCGGGCGGTAGTCGCACTCCACCACGTCGTCCGCCACGATGCGGTGCCCCCGCATCACGAGCTCGAGGGCGCACTCGCTCTTGCCAATGCCGCTCTTGCCCAGCAGCAACACCCCCACCTCGAAGACATCGACAAGCACGCCGTGGATGCGCGTGCGCGGTGCGAGCCGCTCGTCGAGCAGCGTGTGAATCGCGGTGATCGCGCTGGAGGAGCGTTCACCGCACAAAATCAGGGGCGTGCCGGTGCGCTCGGCCTCTTCGACGAAGGCCTGGGGCGGCTCGATGCCGCGGGTAATCATCAGGCAGGCCAGACCCAGCGAGAACATGTGGGTCGCCGCCTCCGCCTGCTTGGCGGCGTCGAGGGACTCCACGTAGCTGATCTCAGTTTCCCCAAGGATCTGAATTCGGCTCGGCACCAAGCCGTGAAGGTGACCGACCAGCGCGAGCCCGGATTTCTGGATCCGCCGGTGCTTCACCTGTCGGCCCAAGCCGCTGGCACCCGCCACGAGCCGCGCGTCCAGCTCCAGGGCTGGATCGTCGAGCAGCGCGCCGACGGAAATCGAGCGCGCTTCTTCGGCGGGCGGGTCGTAAACGGTCACGTCAGACTTTGATCACGACTCTGGATCAGCGCGTACGCCTGCTCTGCATCCGCCGAGTTCACGAGCCTCGCTCGGACGTCCGTGTCGTGAAGCACGCGGCTGACGCGCGCGAGCACTCGCAGGTGCTCCGTCGCGCGCTTGGGGCCGACCACCCCGACCACGATGTTCACGGGCTTTTTGTCGATGGCGTCGAACTCGACGCCGGTCGGACACAACAGCAGCGCGGCGCGCTGCTCGGACGCGGACTCGACGAAACAGTGCGGGATGGCCACTCCATCCCCGATGCCGGTGCTGCGCAGCGCTTCACGTTCCAGGAGCAGCCGCTCCACGCTCTCTCGATCGCTTCCCGAGGTGGGCGACAGCAACGTCGCCAGCGCACTCATCACGCTGCGCTTGTCAGTAAACTCGGAGCCACGCACATCGACGAGCACGCGGTCTTGGCTGAGGATGTCGACCAGTCGGAGCATAACTTCGTCGGGGGTGCGCGCGGGATGCCTTAGCCCGGTTCCGCGCGGAGCAGGCGCCGCCGAATCGCGTGCAGCGCCTGCGGTGGGAGTAGTGTCACGCCTAGCTGGGTTCGAGCGTGGCGTGGTTGAAGCAACGGGGGACACGGGACCTCATGTCTTTCTGGCTACCTTCGCCTTCCCCCCGGCGGCCGGTGCCTTCTTTGCGACCTTTTTCTTCGCGACTTTCTTCTTGGCAACCTTCTTCTTGGCGGGCACAGCTTCGACTTCGGCCGCCGCGGCCTCTTCTACCGGCTCCGGGCTGTCTCCGCCACGCAAGGTTTCGCCGCTGCGGCGCTTCTTCGCCTGTTGTGCGCCCTTATGCCCGCGAATTTGCCGCTCTAATTTGTCGATCATCTTGTCGATCGACGCGTACATGTCGTCCGTCGCCTCTTTTGCTTCCAGGTGCTCACCACCGCTCGAGATCTGCATCTCGGCCACGTGCTTACGCTTGTCGACGGACAGCGTCACCTTCGCTCGCATGGGTTGCCTCAGGAATTTCTGAAGCTTCGCGATTTTGTTACGCGAGTACTCCTTGATCGCGTCACTCGAGTCCATGTGGCGAAACGTGATGCTGATGTTCATCGGACCTCCTCAGGCTGGGTAGAGCAACGCTCTCACGGACTCCCGGCAAAGCCAACCGCCGCCCCGAAAAGTGGACGGGGCGATTTCGTCACCTGCGGTCGTCCAGCAACCACGCGCCCAAGCAACGCACCAGCGCCCAGCGCGGAAGCGCCAAGGGACTCTGAGATGCGAACGGCGTAGGACTTCACGTTCGTGCGGGACGACGACCGCCGGCTGAGGCGTGCGCCGAGAGCCAGACGAGGCTTGCTCCGGCTTTAGGATATTTTAGTTGTGAAAACGTCACGCGCTTAAAACGCGGGCTTCGCAGAACTAGAACAGCTT
>JBFXBK010000546.1:0-4759 GCA_050183255.1 Polyangiaceae bacterium
AGTTTGCCACATGGCCCATCGAGCGGCGATTGCCTTGGGAGCATTCGCCGACCAGGAACCGCGGTTGGTGGCTCGCTTCAAGCTTCAGAAACTACAACTCACAGCCAAACGCTACGCCCGCAGCACTGCGTACGCTTCCGACAGGGACGTCGGCTCACGCAGCAGCGCCAGCGCGCTCGGTGGCCCTGCTCGTCACATCCACAGCACTCTCATTGCCGCGCGGTAGCGCCAAGGCAAGCAACCCGGCTCCGAACAGCCCCGACACCAGCGAGCCGGCGATGACGCCGACGCGCATCGACTCCAGATGTGCGGGAGCCGCGCCGAACGCAAGGCTGCCGATGAAGATGCTCATGGTGAAGCCAATGCCGGCGAGGAGACTGACACCGAGCAGGCCGCCCGTCGTTGCCCCCTCGAGCTTCGGGACCCAGCCCCGCTTCTGCGCCAACCAGGAGAGCGGAAAGATGCCGAGCACCTTGCCAAGCGCCAGTCCGAGGCCAACCCCAAGAGCGGTTGGCGTGGCCAGCCCCTCGAGAGACATCCCCCGGAGCGACACACCTGCGTTTGCGAAGGCAAAGATGGGTAACACCCCGAGCATGACCCAGGGGTGCAGCACCCCCTCCAACGTCTTCACCGGGGAGCCCTCGGACTGGCCGCTGTGCTGCTCGCTTGCATCTCCGTACGGAATCAATAGCCCCACGATCACGCCAGCGATGGTCGCATGGATCCCGGACTTCAACACGGCGATCCACAGCAACGCGCCGACCGTCAAGTAGGGCCACAGCCTGCGCACACCCCTGCGGTTGAGGATCACGAGGGCGCCAGTGAAAAGACCCGCGAGAGCCAGCGCCCCCAGGTTGAGCTTTGCAGAATAGAAGACAGCGATGATCAGGATCGCGGCAATGTCATCGAACACCGCAAGGGTCATCAGGAACGTAGTCAGCGAGCGCGGGACCCGAGATCCAAACATGCCGAGCACCGCCAGAGAGAACGCGATATCGGTAGCGCTGGGGATCGCCCAACCGGCGGCGGCGCCGGGGCTGTCGCGTGTCAGGGCCAGGAACACGAGTGCGGGCACGGCAATCCCGCCCACGGCAGCGATCGCTGGCAGCAACACCTGGGAACGCTGCTTCAGTTGACCGGCCTTTGCCTCGTGTTTGATCTCGAGCGCGATCAGCAAGAAGAACACGGCCATCAAGCCATCGTTGATCCAGAGCAACACCGGCTTTTGCAGGCCCCACGTCCCCGTGCCTACTCCCAGGCTCTGTTGCAGCAGGCTCTGATAAGCCTCGCGTAGCCCAGTGTTTTCAAACACTAGCGCCGCGAGCGTCGCAGCTACCAACAACAAACCACCCAGGAGTTTCTTCATCTCGTCCTCTCCGCCCCAGGATGAGATCTAGGACCTCGGTCACATGTCGGCAAGGACGATATATTCGACACTTTATGTCGTTCTAATCGACATGTTCTATTTGCCGCGCGCAATGCGGCGCTGCACGCCCGCAGCGACCTCAACCACGCGTTCCCGGAGCCAGCGCGCCGCGACGTCCGCGTCAAACCTCGAGTGCCACACCAGATCGACACTGTGGTCCGCGAGCGGCAGCGGCGTGGGCAACACCAACAGGTCCGAGCCACAGAGCGCAGCCAGCGCACTGGGCGCCGTGAGGATCAAGTCGGTCTGGGCGACGATGCTGAGCGCGCTGTGAAACGTCGGCAAACGCAGCGCCACATGACGCGTGAGCCCGTGCTCCGCAAGGGCGAGATCCATGACGCCAGGTCCTTCGCCACTGGGGGTGATGAGGGCGTGAGCGAGGGAGAGGTAGCGCTCCAAGTTGAGCTTTGGGCGCGCGCGCCCGGCTAGCGCAGGGTGATCCCTGCGGATAAAGCAGGCATAGCCATCGCGAAACAGCGTGCGGCGCATCAGCCCCGACTGGGAGTCGTTGGCTTGCAGCGTCTCCGCGCGGGGCATCACCGCTACATCGACTTCACCCGTCTCCAAGCGTTGCGAGAGCTGCGGTGTTTGCACCGGGATGACCTGCACCGAAACCTGGGGCGCCTCCCCCCTAACCCGCTCGAGTAACCCCGGGATCGCGAGCACGTCGAATAGGTCTGGTGTCGCAAGACGAAACAGGCGCTCTGACGCAGTCGGGTCGAATCCAGGCTCGAGCAACCCGCGCTCGAGCAAGAGCAGCGCGCTCTGCACCGGCACCAAGAGCGCCTCCGCACGCGGCGTGAGTTCCATGCCGAGTGCGCCTTTGACGAGTAGCGGATCCCCCGCGACGTCCCGCAGGCGCCTCAGCGTGTGGCTCATGGCGGACTGGGTCACCCCAAGCTGGACGGCGGCGCGCGTCACACTGCGCTCCTTCGCAAGTGCTCGAAAGGCGACGAAGAGGTTCAAGTCGATCGCTGCGAGCGCATGAATCTCGTTCATGCATGCATGACAGCACGCCATTTGGTTCATGCGCAAGTCGCAAGCATAGTCGTGTTGGGCGACGCGCTGGGTCGCTCACTGAAAGGAACTCAACATGACCAAGCATTTCCGTAAAGTAACGACGCTAGTAGTGGGTGGCACCGGGAAGACTGGCGCCGAGGTGGCCAAAGGACTCAAGGCGCTCGGACAAGCCGTGGCGGTGACCTCGCGCCACGCGGATCCCGCCTTCGACTGGAACGACCCAACCAATTGGCCAGAGGTCGTGGGCAGCGCGGAGCAGCTCTACATCAGCTACGCGCCGGACCTGGCGCTGCCGGCTGCGGCTGAACAAATCACGGAGCTCGTACGCATCGCCGTTGCTCAGGGAACCCGCCGCATCGTGCTGCTCTCTGGTCGAGGCGAGCCGGAGTGCGAACCGGCGGAGCAGGCGGTGCAGCAAGCCGGTGCGGCTTGGACCATCCTACGCTGCTCCTGGTTCAATCAGAACTTCAGCGAAGGCGCGCTCGTACCCGCGGTGCTGTCGGGCGTGTTGCGCATGCCTGCGGGGGAGGTGCGGGAACCCTTCATTGACACGCGCGACATCGCAGCTTGCGCGGTGGTCGCGCTGAGTCAACCAGGCCATGAAGGCGCCATCTACGAGCTCACCGGGCCACGCCTGCTCGGCTTCGCGGACGCCGCGCGGGAAATCAGCCAAGCCTTCGGTCAGCCGCTGGGCTACCAATCGGTGAGCGTGGCAGAGTACGCCCGCGACTTGAGCGCGTATTTCCCCCCGGATCTAGCTGAGTGGCTCGCGGCGCTGTTTGGCCGCGTACTGGATGGCCGGAACGCCCACACGACGCCCGATGTCGCTCGCTTGCTCGGGCGTCAAGGACGAGACTTCTCCGACTTCGTACGCGCTGCTGCTGCGAGCGGCGCGTGGGGCGCAAGGGCTGCCGAATAGCTAGACCACGCCCGCGCTCCCGCGCGGCAACGTCTCCCGCACGATGCGCTGCCCTCCCAGCTCCCAGGCCTCGTGGCACGTCGCGCGACCAAAGGGCGCATCGTGGGTGGCGAGCACGAGCGCCCCGGGGTAGGCAACGAGCGCTGCTTGGAGGCGTTCGATGCTCGGGAGGTCGAGGTGATTGGTTGGCTCATCCAAGACCACCAGCCACACCCCGCGGGAGAGCCCAGTCGCTATCTGAAGCTTCTGTGCCTCCCCGGGCGAGGGCCGCGTGGTGCGGATCAGCTGCTCCGGGTCGGTGCCTAGCGCTGCGACGAGTTCGTACACGCGACCACGCTCCGCAGCCGAGAGCCCACGCACCACTTTGACACTGGCAAGCGCGGCTGCTTCGTCCACGTCTTGCGCCACGTACAGGATGCGGTTTGCTGGCAGTGCGCACGCCCGCAGCAGCTCACCAATCAGGCTCGACTTGCCGCTCCCGTTCGGCCCCTTGAGCCAAACTCGACTGTCGCGGTCGAGCACCAGAGACACCTCCTCTGCCAAGCTGCGCTCGCCGCGAGTCAACCTGGGCAAGACGAGCGACGCCAAGCGCGCCTTCGGGCTGAACTCGTAGTCGACAAACACGGAGCGACCGCGCTGTTTCTCGACCCGAGCACCCTCCAGTTCCTGACTCACGCGTTCGAGGTGAGCCGCGCTGGATGACACCCGGGAAGACAGCGTCGCGGCGGCGCGCTCCGCGAGTCCCTTGCGCAACGCACCGCGAGCGTCGTTGTCACGCGGCCCCTTCATCCGGGTGCGAGCGCTGATCCCTCGCGCCGACTGCTGCGCGATCTCGCGCTCCCGCTGCAGCCGTGCCTTCAGCTTGTGTTGCGCAGCGCGCAGGTCTTCACGCTGGGTGAGCTTTCCAGAGCGCTCAGCGGCACGGAGCTCCGCAGCCCGCGTATATCCTCCCGGATACTCGTGCAGCGCACCAGCCTCCAGCCACAAGACGCCGTCACACAAGCGATCGAGCAACTCCCGGTCGTGGGAGACCAGCACCAGGATCCCACGATAGCCTCTCAGAGCCTGCTCCATCACCTTCCGACTCGCTGCGTCGATGTGATTGCTGAGCTCGTCGATGAGCAGCAGCGCCGGCTCCCGATGGAGCGCCGCAGCGATCTGCCAACGACGTCGTTCCCCTGGGCTCAGTGAGGCCCAGCGCTCGAGTTGCTCGGGCTCGAGGGCCAACCGCTGTTGCCAGCGCAGAGCAGCGCGATCGTACGCACCAGCGAATGCTCCGACGTCATCTCCAGGCGCGTCCACACCTTGGGCACACAACGCCACATCGCTGAGCGCTGGGCCCTGGCGCACGCCAACACTGGGCGCGAGCTGCCCCGCCAACAAGCGCATGAGGG
>JBFXBK010000547.1:0-4736 GCA_050183255.1 Polyangiaceae bacterium
ACCAGCTGCTTGCCGACGCGCTCTGCCGTCAGCAGCTCCGCCTGCAGGCGGCGGATCTCGCCGCCGCGTTCGCGGAGGGCGTGCTCGAGGCGATTGAGTTCGTCTGCGTTCTCTCGGGAGCCGCTGTCGGCAACCTCCGAGAGCTTCGACTCGGCTTGTTTGAGGTTCGTTTCCGCGTGGCGAAGCTCCGCTTGGAGCTTGCCGGCTCTGTCGCGCGCTGACTCACGCTGCTCTTCGACTTGCTTGAGCTTGTCTTGCGTCTGGGTGCGCTCGCGCTCAGCGCGTTCAGCGCGCTCTTCGGCACGCCGCCGCTCAGCCTCGAGCTCCTTGAGTCGACCTTCGAGGCGGCCGGTATCGCGATCCTGCTGCTGCTGGCGCGCACCGCTTTCGCTCATCACCTCGAGTTCGCGGCGTGCAGCGTCTAGCTCTGCCGCCAGCCCGCTCCATTTGCGACTCGCCTTGTCGAACTCGCCTTGGATGCTGTCGGCGCGCGCATCCGCTGCGGCGGCGCGTGCCTCGAGCTCCGAGATCCAGCGTCCGCGTTTGTCGACCTCGCGCTCGAGTTCCGCGATTCGGCGTGCGCGAGCGGCTTCGTCTTTCGATGCGGCCTCTTTCGCGGCCTGAGCCGCCTGAGCCTTGGCCGCCTCGAGCTTCGCGGACTGTTCGCCACGGCTCGCGCCGGCTTCCGAGAGCTGGGCTTGCAGTTTCTCCAGTTCCGCCTCTAGCTTCTCCAGGCGCCCCCGCGCGCTGCGTTCGCGCGCTACCACCGCCTCGTGTTGCCGCGAGGAGACGCTGCCGCCACGCTGCGCCAGCGCATCTCGGGCTGAAAGCTGGATTACCGCGAACTCCTCTAGCTTCAGCTCACGTTGGGCTGCGAGAGCCACGAAGTACTCAGGCTCTTCCGCGCCTCCAGGGACGAAGCCGTTGTCCAGCGAGACCGCCGGTTCGCCTTCCGGTGCGAAGTCAACGACTGCGTAAGCGACGAATGGGGTCTGACCCAGCATGCGAACTTCTTCGAACTCGCCACTCACTGCGTCATACAGCTCGTAGTAGCTGAGCCGGGGCTGCGCGGTGCTCGGCAACAGCGAGATCCGTACGTCGGGGTTCCGTGTGGCAATCAGAGCGGCGCCGCGCGGGCCCAAGCAGCGCTTGACCTTGCGCAGTAGCCCCGCTGGATCCGCTTCCGCGCTCAAGTCTTCGACGATGGCTACGTCGAAGGCGCCATCGCGGACAGCCAAGCCACCCTCCCCGAGGGGTGCGTAGGACACGCTGCGGGAGGTGTTGCGAGTCGCGGCTTCTGCAACGCGCGAGCTGTCGGGGTCGTAGACGTGGACCAAGCGCGCGCCGCGTTCCAACAGTCGCTCCGCGATGTCGGAGCTCGAGTCGCCGAACACGATGGCTCGCCGCCCTTCCAACAGGCTCTCTACGTAGGCGGCAAGCGCTACACTCGGTCGCAGGATTTCGCGTTCAGCCATCGTCGCTTTCTGGATGCTCGCCGTAGCGGCGCAGATCTCGTCTCTTGGTCGCTCGTGCCACGGGTGGCAGCTCGCCGTCTCGCTTTTATGCAACACAGCGAGCGGAGGGTAGCCCCCACGAAGGAAACCAGGAAACTTCGCGAGTTTTTCGCGGCTAGCGACGACTCAGGCGGTTTCAGCCGCCACGGAGCAAGCGTTCAGCTAGGCGCAGCGAACTTACGGAGACTGTGCACTACGGCTGACGACATGGCTTCGGCACGACGCACGGGGTGCCGCAGTTCAGCGCCATCGCGTACAGCCCGACCTGGTTCGGCTTGGTGCGACCAAGTCCGGTCCCCGCCAGGCACATCATCACGGCATCGGGCACGCCCTGTTCGCCGGTGGGGGAGATGCAGAGGTGGTTCACGCATGTCCCGTCTTTTTCGCCCAGTGCCGGCGGGCAGTCCGCGTCCGTCGCACACTCGATGGCGCGACAGTCTCCAGGCGCTGGCGTACCGCCTTCGCTCGTGTTGCAGATCCCCACCAATCGGGCCTCCGAACTGAGGGCCAGGGTGGGCTTGTCTGCTGGCGCATCAGGTCCGCTGACCTGCTTCAGCTTGCACGTTCCGTTGCGGTCGCACTCGGCTTCGAAGGCTCGCCCCTCGGTGTCTTTGAGCGTGCGCTGGCTGATGCGTCGACACGCGGGCAGCAGTGCGGACGTGACAAGCAGCGCGCTGACCCAGCGGAGCGAGCGAGAGTCGAATGGCAGGCCTGTCGTGATCACGTCGCTGACTCTAGTGGCCCCGTCGCGTGGGACCAGACAATTTTGGGAGCATCGAGGGCTGGGCGCTGTGCCGTGCGGTCGGCTAACTTCCCGGAACCATGACGCCGTCGTCGTCCACAGACTCCGCTCAGATCCATCGGCGCACCCTCGTCGTCGATGGCATCACGCCCGTTGGCGCCTACGCCGCTTTACGCAGCAACGCAGGTGAAGGCTCATTTCTTCTCGAGAGCGTCGTGCCTGGTGAGCGCTGGGGTCGTTACTCGATCCTGGGCTATCGCCCGCGGCGCGTGATCACCTTGTTCGGCGAAAGCGGCGTGGATCCCTACGAGCGCCTGAAGGAGCTTGCACCAACGGGAATGGCGGACGACGCAGACGTCGCCGAGCGATTCGCTCGCGCCTACGTTGGGTTGATCCCCTACGACATCGTCCATTTTGCGACGAAGGTCCCCGCGTGGCCCGGGGACCCCCCGGTCGTGGCGCGCTTGCTTGCGGAAGCGACGGTGATCGTTTTCGACAACTTGACCCACACCGCGACCATCGCGGCACACTCACAGGCTGACCTGGAGCTTGCAGTCACTGAGTTGAGCCGCGTCCCCGCGTTGACTCCACTCTCCCCCCCCGATCCCACGCAGATCCCCGAGGATCTAGAAGTCGACACCTCGGATGCGGGCTACGGAGAAACGGTCGACAAGGTCAAGGAGTACATCCGCGCTGGCGATGCGTTTCAGGTGGTCCCCGCGCGAACCTTCTCCGTGCCAGCACATGGAGCCGATGCGCTGGACGTCTACCGAGCCATGCGTGTGCTTTCACCCGCGCCCTACATGTACTTGCTCGAGCTACCGGAGTGCGACGGCGCAGAAGAAGTTGCGGTGATCGGAGCGAGCCCGGAGACCCTGGTGCGCGTGGAAGGTGAGAAGATCACGCTCCGACCCATTGCGGGAACGCGGCGTCGGGGCCGGACGCCAGAAGAAGACGATGCGCTGGCCGAAGAGATGATGGCGGATCCGAAAGAGATCGCTGAGCACGTGATGTTGATCGATCTCGCGCGCAACGACATCGGTCGCGTGGCGAGGGCGGGGAGTGTGCAAGTACCCGTGCGCATGACCGTCGAGCGCTACAGCCACGTGATGCACATCACGAGCGAGGTCACCGGGGAGCTCAAGCAGCGCATGGGCCCCTGGGACGTGCTGCGCGCCACGTTTCCGGCCGGAACACTCAGCGGTGCGCCCAAAGTGCGCGCCATGCAGATCATTCGCGAGCTGGAACGCCGCCCGCGCTTCGCCTATGGTGGCGCGGTGGGCTACGTGACGCGCGGCACCGATCTCGACTTTGCGATCGCGATTCGCACGGTAGTGAAGCGCAACGGACGCTTCGAGGTCACAGCTGGAGCCGGGCTCGTGGCGGATAGTGTCCCGCAGCTCGAAGCGAAAGAGACCCGCAACAAGGCGCGTGCTGCGTTGGCCGCGATCGCCGCAGCGATCCCTCAAGACAGGTAACACCGAAGTACCGATGTCGCTGATCGATGAAAATGCCTACGGGCTCTGGTTCTCCTACTTCGAGATCGAGGATGACGAGTACAGCCTCGAGCCCGACGACTTTGTAGGACGCTTCTTGCGTTTCCGTGAGGTTGTAATGTCGGCTCTGGCGGACAAGCCGCCAACCGAGGACTACTCGGTGACCTACTTCGGACACGCCCTCTACGTGGAGTTCGCCGAGGGCGACGAGACCAACGACCCGTTCGCGGTGCTGAAGCACGTGCGCGCGACCCTCGAGGAAGCCGAGATCCCAAGCGTTGCGGTGCTGACTCACGGTAGCCGCTGGGTGCCCGACGGCGAGGTCGAGGCGGGCGAGGTGAACCACATCTCGTACCCGAGCGAGGCCCTGCGCCGCGCCCTCTACGCGGACACCGCCTCACGGCCGGCAGAGGAAGAGCACGCCGAAGAGGGTTGGGGCCCCGGCCTGTACGTGGACACCGAGGCCGTTGAATCCATGGGGAAAACTCTGAAGAACGCTCCAACGGCCCTCGCGGTGGCCAGCGCGACCTTCTATCGCTTCGGCCGTTGAGACTTGGCGTGGGACTTGCTCCTAGCCCGAGCATGTCCCCCACGAAGCGTACCCAGAGCCAGCTCGAACTGACGGAGATCAGCCCGAGTATCGCCACAATCACGCCTCCCAGGCAGCCCCGGATGGATGCTGTGGATCCGGAAGCGCGGATCCAATCGATCCGCGCCATCGGAGGTAGGGCGAAAGGAACATGCGGTGCGAAACTGACCCTTCACGCGAGCCAAATGGGCAGTCGCGGCGAATGGAGTCACCCTAACTTGCTCTCCATGCTGACGACACGGGTGGGACTACTGGCTTTGGTGCTCGGCTTTGCGGGATGCTCCGCGGACTCCGGTGGAGTCAACGGCGGCAGCGGGGCCCAGGGTGGCACCGGCGCCCAGGGCGGCAGCGGGGCCCAGGGCGGCAGCGGGGCGCAGGGTGGCACCGGCGCCCAG
>JBFXBK010000548.1:0-4699 GCA_050183255.1 Polyangiaceae bacterium
CAGGCCGCGCCGACCGAGCCCGGTTCTGGGGAGTCGCGCCGGGGAGTGGCGCTCGGCAACCCTAAGCGTCCTGCCGCTCACGCTAGCGGACGTCGCCCGCGTTGGCCAGGTCACATGGCTCTCGCCCCCAGCGCGACACCGAGATGCCATTGGGAGGTACTCTGCGGCGGAAAAGCGCGCTATCACCGGTACCCGTGAGGCGTGCAACCACTCTTGCCCACCGTCTGACTAACGCGCCGCCTTGGGTTCGGGGGGTGAGGCGCGCCGTGGTCCACCCCGTGCTGACGACTGCGGGCGTCGCGGCGCTGCTGATCGGCTGCGGCGGAGAAGCACTGCCGGATCCTCGCGTGGCAGCGGAGGCCTACGCGGAGGCTGCTCAACGCGGCGACGACGCGGCGATCTACGGCATGCTGTCGAAGGAGGCGCAGGCAACCTACGGGCGCGACGGCACCAAGAAGCTGGTCAAAGACGCGAAAGCTGAGCTGGCGCAAAGCGGCAAAGCCCTGGCGTCGACGAGTACTCAAATCGAGGCCCGCGCCACGGTGCGCTTCACCGACGGGGAAGACGCCGTCCTGGCGATCGAAGACGGGGACTTCCGCGTGACCGCGGCGCTTGCACTGCCGAGCGGCGCTCGCACTCCCGCGCAAGCGCTCGGGGAGCTCCGCGCGGCGCTCGCACGGCGTAGCTACGCCGCGCTGATGCAGGTGCTGAGCGCCGAGACGCGCGCCGCAGTGGAGCGTGATCTCGCCGCGCTGGTGCAAGGTTTGGAGCACCCGGACAGTCTCGATATCCGCGTCGACGGCGACAAGGCCAACGTGACGCTTCCGGGAGGACACAGCGTTTCCCTGGAGCGAGAAGAAGGCGTGTGGAGGGTCGAAGACTTTCGGTGAGCATGCGGCGCTTTTCTCGCAGGCATGCTCTAGCTGGCTTGGCGGCGGTGTTGTGCGCGTCGCGCGCAACGGCGTTTGGCCAAGCGGGCGCTTTTCAGGCCCGCTTGTTGAAGACTGGCGGGATCGAGCCCGGCGGCCCGCGCTTGAGCGGCCCAGAGCGTTGGGGTTGGGAGCTGGTGCGTCGCACCAGCGCGCCGGGCCGACTCGTCACCAAGCTAGTCGCAGCAGACGATCCGGCGCTCTTCGACGAGCCCTTCGTGATGTGGTGTGGTGAAAAGGCGCCCCCCGCCTTGTCTGGCCCGGAGCGCCGCGGACTACTCCAGTTCATCAATTTGGGTGGCGTGCTCTTGATCGATGACTGGGACCCGCAAGCGGGTGCCTTCACCAAGGCTGTCCGCGCGGAACTGGAAGGGCTGCTACCGGAGTCACCGATCGTTGGGCTCCCGCCGGAGCACGTGCTCTTCAAGACCTATTACATCGTGGACCGCCCATACGGTCGCCTCGAAGGGCCGAAGGGCATCGAAGCCATCGTGCGCGGGGGCTACGCCCAGGTGCTGCTCTTGCAACACGACATCCTCGGAGCGCTCGCGCGGACCCGCTCTGGTGGCTGGGCGCTCGGCGTCGAGCCCGGCGGCTTCCTGCAGCGGGAGTACGCCATCCGCCTCGCGGTCAACATCGCCATGTACGTCTTGTGCTCGGACTACAAGGACGACCAAGTGCACGTCGCGTGGTTGATCCGTCGCGGCGCCGCCGTGAGGCCATGAACGCTTCCTGGGCCTTCTCTGACGACCTGCCGCAGGGCGTGATCTGGATCGCGCTGGTGCTTGGTCTGGGCGCCCTTGGGCTCCTGTTGTTCGAACTCAGGCGCCGGGAACGCTGGGGAGCGGGGATCTTTTTGACCGGCGTCGTCGCCGTCTTGCTGCTGCTCGCCGCTGCGTTGCGCCCCGTGCGCGTGGTGAGTCGCGGGAGCGTCGTGGGTCCACGGGTCGTGGTGTTGGTTGACGACTCCCGGCGCCTCGAGCTGAAGGATGGCGAGCGAACGCGCCGTGAAGCAGCGCTCAAGGCGGTGGAGGAGGTCAAACAGCGCTTCTCCGACGCGCGCATCAGCGTGCTTGGCTTCGGGGACGGAACACCGAAGAACCTCGACCCTCAGAGTCCTGACGAGAAGCTTGGACACAGCACGTCCAGCGACTTGGTCGAAGCCCTCAGCAGCCTTGGCGACGAGACCGGCGAGCGCCCACGGGCGATCGTGGTGTTGAGCGACGGGCGGCTCACGCGCCCGGAGGCGGGCGCTGAGCGAGAGGCGCTGGAGCTAGCCTGGCGAGGGCTTGGCGTCCCCGTGCACACGGTGCGCGTCTCGGAGAAGGCCCCGCGGGACGCAAGTATCCGTGCGGTAAAGACGGCTGGCGCGGCCGTCGCTCACCAGCCGCTCGCTCTGACCATCGACATCGGTTGTGATGGTGGGCTGGCCTGCGGCGATGTCCCGATCACGGTGAAGGAACTCCGTCAGGGCGTGGAGCCCGCGCTGCTCGCGAGCGGCGTCGCTCAGGTCAAAGACGGGAAGGCGACCGTCGAGCTCAAAGTGACCCTTGATCGCGCCGGGGATCGTATCCTCGAGGTAGCGATAACGCCGCCCAGCGCCGACACCATCCCCGCGAACAACCGGCGCCTGCTCAGCCTGAACGTGGCCCGCGAGCGCATCCGTCTGCTGCACGTCGCGGGTCGACCGACGTACGACGTGCGCGCGCTCCGCATGTGGCTCAAGAGCGACGAGTCGGTGGATGTCGTGGCGTTCTTCATCTTGCGCACGGAGGAAGACGACACCCAGACCCAGAGTGACGACGAGCTCGCGCTGATCCCGTTTCCAGTGGATGAGCTGTTCATGTCGCTCCCAAGCTTCGACGCGATCGTGCTGCAAGACATCGACGCTGTTCGCTACGGTATCAACCCACACCTCGGACGCTTGGCATCCTACGTGGAGTCCGGCGGAGGTCTGATCATGGTGGGGGGAGTCGCCTCGTTCGCCGCCGGTGGCTACGCATCGACGGCGATTGGCAGGGTGCTCCCGATAGAGCTCAACGACTCCGGCCAGCCGCTGGACACCGAAGACTTCGTGCCCCGCTATACACGTGCAGGGAAGGCCGCGCCCATCGTCTCCGGTCTGCGGGATCTGTTCGGAGACGATCTGCCCAGCATGCCCGGCACCAACGTCGTGGGTGGCGCCCGCAAAGGCTCGGTGGTGATCTGGGAACATCCGACTCTTACCGCGGGGAAAGAGACGATGCCGGTGCTCTCCCTGGGCGAATACGGGGACGGTCGCACTATCGCGCTCACCGTTGACGGCACGCACCGCCTGGGCTTTGGCCAACTCGCAACCCGCGCGGCGGGGCGTGGCTACGGGGCGCTCTGGGACGGACTGCTGGGTTGGCTGATGCGCGAACCGCGTTACGAGTCAGCGCGGCTGGAGATCGTAGGCGGCGCGTGCGTCGCCGGGCGGGCTACGAAGCTCAAGCTGTTGACCCTGCCGGGTAACCCTGGTCCGGTGAGCCTCGAGCTCGCGCCGCTCGGCATTGGCAAAGCCGGAGTCATCGAGCGCAAGGCCCAACTCGGAGACGAGGGCGTGGTGGAAATCGATGTGGGTGTGCTCCAAGCGGGGGGGTACGTCGCGCGTGCGCGGGTCGGAGATGCTCCCGCCACGCGCCAAGACTTCGCGTGTGAAGAAGGCGGGGAAGCATGGGCTGACTCACGACCCGATCCCGAGCGTATGAAAGCGATCGCTCAAGTGACGGGTGGCAGCTCAGTGGCGCTCGGTCGAATTCAAGACCTGCCCCGAGCTGAAGCGACTCGCCTGGCGACGGAGCGGCACGTCTCCGCATGGATCCCCGCGTGGCTGTGGTCGCTGCTAGCTGCGGTGAGCCTGGGCGTGCACTGGTTGGTGCGTCGACGCAGCGGCCTCATCTGACTCCCGAGACCTGAGCGCTGAAAGCCAAACGGCCCGCACTCGTGGTTCGAGCAGCGGGCCGCAGGGGATGTCAGGCCGCGTGCGGCCCACAATCGATCAGTCGTAGTACTCGTTGCCCAGGTGGGTGATGAGGCTCTCGCCCAGCATCCAGCGTAGCGTGTTCTTGAGCTTCATCGACTGGATGAACAGATCGTGCTCTGGATACAGACCTTCGGGTGTGATCGGGCTCTTGAAGTAGAAGCTCAGCCACTCCTGGATGCCGCGGAACTTCGCGCGCTTGGCTAAGTCCATGAAGAGCGCGAGATCGAGGACGATCGGTGCCGCGAGGATCGAGTCACGGCAGAGGAAGTCGACTTTGATCTGCATCGGGTATCCGAGCCACCCGATGATATCCAGGTTGTCCCAGCCTTCCTTCGCGTCACCGCGGGGCGGGTAATAGTTGATGCGGACCTTGTGGTACACGTTCCCGTACAGCTCCGGATACAGGTCGGGCTGTAGGATGTGTTCGAGCACGCCGAGCTTCGAGACTTCCTTGGTCTTGAAGTTGTCCGGATCGTCCAGCACTTCGCCATCGCGGTTGCCGAGGATGTTGGTGGAGAACCAACCCTGGAGTCCGATCATGCGCGCCTTCAGGCCGGGAGCCAGGATCGTCTTCATCAGGGTCTGCCCCGTCTTGAAGTCCTTGCCGCTGATCGGCGTGCCAGTTTCCTTGGCCAGGTCATATGCCGCATTGAAATCGTTGCTGAGGTTGGGCGCGCCGTTGGCGTACGGCACCCCTTCTTTCAAGCACGCCCAGGCGTAGATCATCGACGCTGAGATGGCGGGGTCGTTGTTCTTCAGCCCTTCC
>JBFXBK010000549.1:0-4693 GCA_050183255.1 Polyangiaceae bacterium
GCGTCGAAGGGCATCGTCGAGGACATGCTCGGCGCCGATCTGAAGCCCGTCTACAAACCCAGCGGGCCGTACTTCGGAACCGAGGGTCAGGAGACGACGAGCAAAGATCGCTACGACCAGTGGTACCGCGACACGGACGGCATCAACCAAACCATCCAGTTCACCGTGCCGCTGACTGAAGGGCCGAACGGCGTCAGCAGCTACGACAATGGGGAGTTCTTCCCCATCGACGGTCAAGGCTGGGGCAACTACCAGGCCCACAACAACGGCGAACACAACTTCCACTTCACCTTCGAGCTGCACACGGAGTTCGCGTACAACGGCGGCGAGGTGTTCACCTTCACCGGCGACGATGATCTGTGGGTCTTCATCAACAAGCGCCTGGCGATCGACCTCGGTGGCCTGCATCCCGAGCTGAGTGACTCGGTGAACCTCGACGACATCGCCCAGGAGTTCGGGCTAGAAGTCGGCGGGACGTATCCCCTGGACCTGTTCCACGCGGAAAGACGCACTGACGCCAGCCACTTCCGCATCGACACCAGCCTCGAGTTCACCAACTGCGATCCGATCATCGTGCCGAAGTAGGCGTGCGGCTGTTTCCAAAGTGGAATCGCAGCTAGCCGCGCCCGCAATCGCCCGAACCGCTCGCATCTCGGCAGAATGTGGGCCCACCTCACGTACATCGGGCCATGCGTCGCGTCGCTTATTGGTCCCTAGCGCTTGCTCTTGTCGGCTGTGCGGCTGAAGAGACTTCAGGCTCCCATGTAGGCCCGGGAACCGGCGGCACGGCCGGGATTGGGGGAGAGGGAGGCACGGCCGGTACTGGCGGCAGCGTACAACAGCCGTCCCTCGGTGAGTGTCCCGCACTAGTCGCCACACGGATCCCCACGGAAGAGCTGTTCAACCTCACCGCCGGCGACGGCTTCGCCTATGGCTTCCGCCAACAGGAGTTGATTCAAGTTGACAAGGACGGCACGCTGCGGGTGATCGCTAGCGCGAGCGGCACCGCCTCCAAGCCGCTCTACTACCAGGGCGGGGTCTACTGGATCGAGCTGGACATCAATACCGCGCGGATTCGCCGCTGGGACGAAGGCGATGACCAAGTCGAGACGCTCAGCGAGCTCGACCCGACGTATGGCTCCCCGCGTGACCTACTGGTCGCCGGCGGTTCGCTCTATTTCATTGCGGATCCGGCCTTCAAAGGCAGTCGAGTGCTATTCAAGTTGGTCGACGGCATGCCCCAGAGCGTGGGCAGCTTCCCATATGACTGCCTGCGCTTCGAAGGCAGTCCAACCGGCGACGTGATGTGCGTCGACGGAGGCTTCCAGCACCTGGCTCCCGGAGAGGCGAAGGCAAAGGCACTGAGCTTGGTCGGTACCCACGGCGCCCTCCACAACGATCACCTCATCTACGTCAGCGTCGATGAAGAGATCATCGACGTCTCCCTGCGCAACCTCACCGAGAAGGTCCTCCTGACACTCAACGCAGAGATCCCAGGCGCCCGCTTCGCCGACGCAGGAATCGTGATGAACGACGATTGGGTGCTCTTCACCACCGGACGCAACAGCGATCCAGTCCGCCTCTGGGGACTACGGACCGACGGCTCCTACTGCGCGGTGACGGAAGACTTCGAGGGGCCAGGGTCGCTTTCGCTGTGGGGTGAAACAGCCTACCGCGTGACCCCAACGGGAATGCACTTCATCGACCTGAGCGCGGTCAGCTCGCCTGAGCCTTGACCGGCAGTTTCAGCGCCCCGACGCGCCGCAAGAACCATCGCACGCAGAAGAAGCCTGGCAAGAACACCAGCAGCACCAGCGGGATCAGCACGCCGACCAGGCGCATCAAGAACACCAGCGTGGCTCCGCCCACGTTGAGCACGTCGGCGCCTGCCTGACTGAAGCCAGTGCCAACCGCGGCGAACGACGCACGCACCAGCGGCGCCGGCTGCTCGAAGTCGATGGTCACGGTGGAGAGACTGATCGACTTGTCCAGGAAGCGCTTGCGGCTCTCGAGCTTCTCAATTTCCGTGCGGACACTCGCTAGCTGCTTCTGTACGGCGAGCAAATCTTCGACCTTGCTCGCTCCCTTGAGGATCTCCAAGTACTGCGTCTCGAGTGCCTTCTGGGTCTTGAGCCGCGCCTCGAGGTCGATCCACTCATCGGTGACGTCTTCGCTCGAGATGCGCTCGTTGGCCTCGCCTTGCTTGATGGCTCGAAGCTCCCCCAGCGCGCTATCGAGATCGTCTGCCTTCACCTTCAGCACGACTCGCAGGTGCTGGTCGCGGGCGCTGTCGGTCCCACGCCGCTCGGAGCTCACGACGTAGCCGCCGTACTTCTTGGCGACGTCGGTCGCGGTCTTCTGAGCGTCGGCCAGCGACTTCACTTGAAGCTCGAGCTCCGCCTTGCGGATCACCTTACGCGACGCCACGGCGCCGGCTTTCGTCGTGGACTCTTGGTCAGCGTCGGCGGGTGCAGAAACGGTCTGGGTCATCGCGCCCGCGCTGGGTGCTTCGTCTCTTGCAGCGCAAGCGCCCGATCCCAATGCCAACGCCACGCACGCACAGCTCAGCGCAGCGTAGCTTCCCCACGCGGTCCATTTCGACATGACGGCGAAACGGGTGAGCCCTCCAGAGGCTTACACCGGCACCGTGATTTTCGTGTCGTGCCTGTTGAATACAGCGTGAATCCAGCGCCACACTGGCTTGGAGCGGCGCTCTCCGCCCGCCGCGTTGCCGGCGGCTTGTCCTTCCTGGGGCAGCCACGAATCCGGCTATCAACCGGCTGAACCGCACGGAATCAGCGCCAGCAGCCAACGAACTTGCGACCGCGAGGCAGCCCAGGAGCTTCGCCACGCTCGGGCGTGTGGCGCGGCAGCACGGCCCTGAACTTGCAATGTACGCCCCGTGGGTCGGCTATCTTCCTTTTGGGTTTGGGGGTTAGGGTGTTTGCTCTGCGCTACCGGATGTGCGCCCCGTGAAGCGACACTGCGCGTCCGCACAGAGCACAGATCACTGACCGCGCGCACCGACTACGCCGCGCCAGAGCTGGAGGTGCGACGCCAAGGTGACCGGGTGCTGATCCGGCTCGGCACCACGACCTACTGCCGCGAGTCGGAGCTCGATCGCTACGTGGAGATCCGCGAGGAAAAAGGACGTCCGGAAACTGGGCTGTTCATCGCGGAGGTCGCACTACTGGCAGCCGGCGCGGCGACGGTGTTCTCCTGCCAGAGGAACGTGGATGACGACTGCTTCGTAAACAATCTCTTCGGGATCCCGATGCTGATGGGCGGGCTCATCGCCACAGGGGTAGACCTGCTCGATTTCCGCACAAAGCGCGACGAGCGCTTGCTCTCGGAGAACGCGAAGCTCAAGCGTAAGCAGGCGTGCGCCTTCGACCCGAGCGCTGGCCGCGAGATCACACTGATCACCGAAGACGGACAGCGCGGCCAGGTGGTGACGAACGCCGACGGCGAAGCCAGCCTGCGCATCCCGGCGAGACACGACATCGACGTGCTGGTCGACGGAAAGCCGGAGCGTCACCTCGCAGGCGCCAAGCCAGACGCGACTTCGTCAAGCACCGCGCCCCCTCAGAGCCCGGCGCCGTCATCCACCGGCTCGTTGCCGCCGCTAGCCGGATCTGCTGCGCCAGACGAGCCGCCTGCCCCCGAGGAAACGCCGTGAGACGAGTACTTGGGCTGTGCGCGGTCGCGCTGTGCAGCGCCGGCTGCATGCAGACGACTCACGAACAGAGCGTCTTGCGTACGGACAACGTGTTCAAGCCTCAGGGCCAGCGCCGCGTCTCACCTGAGCTCGAGCTGGTGATCGACCGCGTGAACCGCGTCGCGACGCTGCAGCACCCAAGCCGCTGCGACGGCGTGACGCGCAGCACCGCGGAGATCGAATCGGTGACGCGGGAGCGCCCCTCAGTCGCGACGTACATCTTCAGCAGCCTCGCGATGGGGGTAGGAGCAATCGGCGTCGCGCAGGACGGCCCAGATTCAGCGAACACGGTGATCTTCGCCATGGGCGCTGGGGTGCTGACGACGATGCTGCTCATCAGCAGCACGGAGCGAAAGACTCACTTCGAGCAGCAATGGCTGCCCCAGAACGACTTCCCATGCGGCGGAATGCCCGCGCGCTACATCGCTGTCCGTGTGGGGCTCGGCGCGGGCGCCGTAGATCGGAAGACTGATTCCGACGGGATGATTTCCCTGCCGGCTTACCTGTCAGTCGCCGACCTGCCAGCGGCCTTCGTAGACGGCAAGGCCATCCCTGTAAGTTTCCTCGAGGTAACGCCCGCGCCGGTGCTTCCGATGGCTCCGTCAGGTGTGAGCGCGCCGAGCCTGGAGGCGCACTAACCGACGAAACTGGCTGGGCTCAAACCGGTGGGTCGATGTACTCCACGTCGACTCCGCGCCAGGTGCGCAGCGTCGTGGAGCCGGGAGCGACGTCGGTCGCGGCACGGCGGCTCACGACCCACTCGGGCAACACCGGCACCTTGCCCATGCCGCCGGGCGTATCGACGATGAACTTCGGCACCGCGATGCCGGTGAGGCGGCCTTGCAGCTGCTCCATGATGCCGAGGCCTACATCGAGCGGCGTGCGCAGGTGCCCAGTGC
Organism: Polyangiaceae bacterium; assembly: GCA_050183255.1. Lineage (GTDB taxonomy): Bacteria > Myxococcota_A > Polyangia > Polyangiales > Polyangiaceae > JAHBVY01. The sequence goes on from JBFXBK010000549.1 coordinate 4,618, forward strand.
CGCGCACCGGATCGGCCTGCAACAGGTAGTAGGGCCGCACGCGCTCGCGGATGAGCCCGCGAAACAGCGCCTCGAG
>JBFXBK010000550.1:0-4676 GCA_050183255.1 Polyangiaceae bacterium
CTGGTGCTGGGGTTCAGCGGCGCCATGCTGATAACTGACATCGAGTTCAACATTCCCGCTGACTTCTTCCTGCGCAGCGCCCTCGGCACGGTGGGCATGAAGGACTTCCTCAGCGGCATGTTCAAGCCGCCGTTTTTTGGCGCGATCATCGCCCTCGTGGGTTGTCACTTCGGCATGACCACGCGCGGCGGCACGGCCGGCGTGGGTGACAGCACCACGCGCACGGTCGTGGTGATCTCCATCTCGATCCTGATTGCGGACTTCTTCCTGACCAAAGTCGCGATCATTCTCTGGCCAGCCTTCTGACGCCGATTTCGCCCCGACTATCCGCCATTTCCGCAGAGTTTCTGCCCCTACCGGTGCCGGGCGAAGACTCTGCGCGTTTGAAGCAAGCGCTGCCGACCGCTTCAGGTTTGGGCGTGAGGAGCATCGTCCGGCCGTCGCTTGACCCTGCCAGAGCCACTCCATAGGCTTGAGCGGCGGAGGACACGCGTGGCTGACGACAACAACTCGCGGGGAGGGGACGCTGGCAATGGAGCCCGTCGGGACGGCTTGCTGACCACGGGGGACATGGCGCGGCTGTCCAACAACACGTTGCGTACCGTTCGCTTCTATGAAGAGGCGAACATCCTCCACCCGACTCAACGCACTGATGGCGGTCATCGCCTCTTCGCACACAGCGAACTGCGCAAGCTCGAGCTAGTGAGCGAGCTGCGAGCCGCGGGACTGAGCCTCGAAGAGATCCGCGATCTGCTGGAGGTGAAGCAACGTGCCACGAGCGGGTCAGCCGCTTCCCGCGACGCGCTCGACCGCCTCGGAGGTCAGATCACGCGGCTCAGCGAGCGCATCGAAATTCTCACGCGCCTGCGCGATGACCTCCAGGCTTCCCAGAGCGTGCTGCAGGAGTGCCAAAGGTGTACGGGCAACAACCTGTATCCCGACGGCTGCCGGAACTGCAGCGTGATGACAGACCAGCCTTCGCTACCGAAGGCAGTCAACGTCGTTTGGTCTATCGACCGAAATTAGCGTCGTCCCGCGCGTGGCGGGTTTCTGTATTGAAAAACCCGCGCAGCGCGTGGTCCGCAGCGCAGCCGCGTGGGTGCGCACCTCAGCCCCGTGTCAGGGCGGCGCAGAATGCCTCACCACGTGCGCGTTCCTTCCGCACACCAGGCGTTTGTGCGTTGAAAAGCCGCTCGTCGAGTCCCTCAGCAAACGGCTTCGCCGCACGAAACAAGCGCCGCTAGACACGTCTCGGCGAAGGTTTAGATACTTTAAGTTCAAAGGGGTTGCTCCCGCCTGAACGCGGAACCATCCAAGCGACCGAAGGATGCATCACCGGTCGTGCGGGCGGGGATAACGCGTCGATGTAGCGCAGCAGGGTACGAAGAGCACCGGTGTGCGAGGGCGGATCGCAAGGTGGTAGGGCGGCTTGCAAAGTAGTAGGGCGGCTTGCAGGTAGTACAGCCCGCCACCAGAACGCAGCGCGCCTCGCAAAGCGTCTCGACTCAGACGAAAAGCCGAGCAAGGCTCAAGGTTCCGCTCGGGGGAACGATCGGAGGCGGTGGGGCTGTCCGCACGGACCCACGCAACTCTAGGTGGTGGCGATGAGCACGACAGGGCAAACGGTACGAGCGCAGCAGCGAGTGTTCACTGTGGAAGAGGTGGACAACCTGATCCCAGGCTTGAGTTCGAAGGTCGGTGAGCTGTTGATCGAGCGCAGCGAGATCGAGCGGCTGGTCGCCGAACTCTCGGAGCAACTCGGCCATGAGCCAAAGTCACTCCAGACGGAGCCGAGTGACTCGAGCGGGGTCGCTTCGATCAAGCGCGATCTTCGCCAGCGCATGAGCGTCTACGAGCAGGGTTGGAGCGAAATCGAAGCCATGGGGGCTTTCGTCAAGGACCCGCGAATTGGCCTCCTGGATTTCTACGGCAACATCGAAGGCCGACTCGTCTGGCTGTGTTGGCGCTACGGAGAGGACTCACTCGGCTACTATCACGAGCTGAACGCTGGCTACGCCGGTCGACGCACACTGGGTCGCCGGGAGCGAGCGCTGCTCCTGAACTGAGTCATGACCATCGATCGCGACCGCGCCCAGCTAGCCATCCGAGACTTCCTGCGAGCGCTGGGCCACGATCCAGAGCATGACACGGAGCTCGTCGGGACACCCGAACGCGTCACCAACGCGTTCGTCGACGAGCTGCTTCGCGGCTATGGGGTCGACACCAGGCAGCTGGTGAGCGAGGCGCTCAGTCCAGCGAACGGCGACGAAGACCTGGTCGTCGTGAATCATATCCGCGTGGCAACGGTTTGCCCGCATCACCTGATGCCTGCCCTGGGTGAAGCCCTGGTGGCATACTTGCCGGGCAAACACGTGCTCGGCATTGGGACTCTCGCGCGCCTGGTCCATGCGTACGCGGAGCGGCTGACGCTGCAGGAGACAATCGGAGAACGCGTCGTTCAAAGCTTGATGACGGACGCGGGAGCCCGCGGCGCGTGCTGTCGCTTGAGCTTGCGCCACAGCTGCCTCTCCGCACGGGGAAGCCGTGAACATCTGGCCCAAGTGGACTCCTGGGCGCGCGCTGGTGAGCTCAAGTCGATGGAAGGCTTGGCCCTCCTCAATCTCGCGCTGAAGAATCAATGACTGCGCCTGGACCCATTGGCGATCGCCTCTCAGGCGCCCTGGAGAATCTGGCGCTCTTCCCGCTGCCCGAGGTGGTGCTTTTCCCCGGGGTACTACTGCCGCTCCACGTTTTCGAGCCACGCTACCGCAAGCTGACGGAGGACTGCCTCGCGGGCTCGCAAATCATGGGGGTCGTACAAATCGCCAGCCCGGAGCCGGTGGACCGCCATGGTCACCCCACGCTCGCGCGCGTCGCAGGCGTGGGTGAAATCGTGCGCTCGCAGCGGCTCCCTGGCGGGCGCTTCAACATCCTACTCCGCGGCGTGTGTCGGGCTCAGCTCGAGGAACTGCCGTTCGTCCCGCCCTATCGGCGCGCCAGAGCCACGTTGCTCGACAGCGTACCTTCCAAGCACCGCGCCACTGATTTGGCAGCGTTGATCTCCTCGCTGAATCACGCGCGCACCGCCACCGGCGGCGGGGTCGATTTGTCCGCACTTGGCCTTGAAGGTGGCGAGGAGCTAGCACCTGGAGAGCTAGCCGACTACCTCGCAGCGGCTTTGATACCCGACGGAAACGAACGCCAGGCGCTGTTGGAGACCCTGGACGTCAGCACCCGCGTGGCGAAGGTGTGTGGGTTGATCAGCAGTCGAGCACCGCGTGGGAGCGACGTCCTGAACTGACCGTCTCCATCCGCCAGAACCGGCAGCGGTCCACAAAATCAAGTGGCCCACCACACCCGCTTTCCTCTACCGTTGCTCCCTTCCGGGCCTGGCGGGGTTCGAGGTGCGCTGTTGGCGGGCCGCGAGTCAGGTACAACGCGGACGGGGGCTTGTCCAGTCGCTCTCGCCCCGAGTTTCGCCAAAAAACGCCCACCGGCGCTGGACTTGGGGACGATCGGGAACGATCTCGGAGAGCCGTACGCTGAGCCAAGGCTGGCGTGGGGCAAATCGGCCCAGCGTTTGACTCCTTCACGTCTGGGCCCAAGCATTGAGTGGCTACCCCGTTTTCGGCTCGACGCTCGAGCCGCTCAGCTTCAGTAAACCGTCAAGATCGTCGTGCAGAGTGCGTCCCAACCCGCGAAAGGCCTGGAGCCATGATCGGCCCCGGCCTGCAGCCGACCTGGCGCGGACGCCTCTGGTTCGTGCTCTCCGCGGCGTGCGTGGCCCTCGGCGCTCACTTGTCCCTGCGCTCGCCGTGGATCGCGGGGGGTATCGCCGCAGCTGGAGTCTGCATGGCGACATTCCACCTGTTGCGGCGCCGCCGGGTGATCAAGACCCTGACCGGCGGCGATCCCGATGCCGTGCTCGACCTGTGGGGACCGACGCTCGATGGATTACCCCACGCATCGACCTTGGTGCCGTTGATGGCCGCCACCGCGTTGGCGGCAAGCGGCTATCTGGAACGAGCCCGCGGCATGCTGGGACGAGCCAGTCGGGGCCCAGCGTGGGAAGCAGCGTTCGAGCATCGGCTGCTGCTCGAGACCATGCTCGACGCGTTCGAGGGGGAGAGGGAAGCTGCACTGACCAAAGCCAAAGAGCTCGAGGCGCTCCCTTTGCCCTCTGCCGATTCGTCGCTGCGGAAGCGGGTCACCGCACTGCGCGGCGCGCTCAGCGCCTTGGCTAGGGCCTTTGCGCGACAGAGCCAGGCCGGCGACGCTGAGCGCCTGGAGCAGGCGTCCAAGGACACCCCCGTCCTGCACTGGGCGCTGCGCTACGCAGCGGCAATCGCACGCATCGAACGGGGCGACCAGCGCCTCGCTCAAGCGCTACTGAAGGATGCGCCGCCGTGGCCCGACGAGTCGGCGTTCAGCGCCTTCCACCGGGAACTCAGCCAGCACGCGGTCGAGTCCCCACCCCCCCATCCCTAGCTTGGACTCCCTGGTGCTTGGCTCCCGCGCTCCGCACCGACACCCACCGCGGCCGGCGCCTTTCCCCACGGCCTTTCCCCACGGATGCAACCTACTCACATAGACAGACATGTGAGATACAGTACGACGCGCCTACCTGAAATCGGTTTCCAGCACGGAATCAAGCGCATGGAATCATCGGCGAGGCG
>JBFXBK010000551.1:0-4648 GCA_050183255.1 Polyangiaceae bacterium
CCTGCATGCGCTCGATGATGGCTTGCACGAAACCTTCAGTATTCAGCTCGCCGCCAAGGTCGCGCGTCTTCTGGCCGTCTTCCAGCGCCTGGTTGTAGGCGATCTTGATGCGCTCGGCGGCCTTGGAGCAGTTTTCGTCGCGACGCGTATCCGCGAGGCGATTGAGCATCATGGCGCCACTCATGATCAGCGCGAGGGGATTGGCGACGCCCTTGCCAGCGATGTCCGGCGCCGAGCCGTGAACCGCTTCGAACACTGCGTCCTCATCCCCAATGTTGGCCCCGGGGGTCACGCCCAAGCCACCAACCAAGCCGGCGCACAGGTCGCTGACGATGTCGCCGTACAGGTTCTCGCAGAGGATGATGTCGAACTGCGTCGGATCCTGGACTAGCTTCATTTCCGCGGCGTCGATGATCACCTCTTCGTACTTGATGTTGGGGTAGTCCTCTTCGTGCACCTTCCGAGCCTCATCGATGAACATGCCATCGGAGAGCTTCATGATGTTTGCCTTGTGGAAGACCGAAATCTTCTCGCGCTGACGGTGGGTGGCGTACTTGAAGGTCCAGTGAGCGATGCGATGGCAAGCGACACGCGTCGCGACCTTCAGCGAAGCGACCACGCCGTCGGTGATCAGGTTCTCGATGCCTGAGTAGAGCCCCTCGGTGTTCTCACGCACGATGATCAAGTCGACATCTTCGAAGCGCGTCTTCACCCCGGGCAAGCTGCGCACCGGGCGCACGGCGGCGTACAGGTTCAGCTTCTTGCGCAGAGCAACGTTGACGGAGCTGAAGCCCGAGCCAATCGGCGTGGTGCACGGCCCCTTGAGGGCGATGTGGTGTTCGCGAATCGCATCCACCGTATCCGCGGGGAGAAGATCTTCTTTCCCACGCTCGAGCGCCGCCACGCCCGCGTAGCGCGTGATGAACTTCACCGGCGCCTCGGCGGCTTCGAATACCTTCTTCACGGCGTCGCTGACCTCGGGTCCAATCCCGTCTCCAGGAATCAAAACTGCTGTGTGAGTCGTCATGGTTCTCCTGATGCGTCTCGCGTCGCACACGTCCGGCGATGTAGGTGTGGTCTGCGCGCGGCCGAGGCACGTTCTAGGAAACGGCGGCCGAGCGTTCAACCGTTCCGACCCCAGGCCTGGAATGAAACCAGATTGTCGGCGTCAATGCAGGGGGCGTCGCCGTATCGATCTACAGAATGACCTCGACGTGACGCGGCGCATGCACCAGGTTTCGCAACGCTCCCTCTCCCCCCGAGGCTTTGGTTTTGACAGCTCCCAGCTCAAGTCCGGTCGCAAGCGCGATTCCGGTGGCGCGGCCACAGGTGCTCACGCGTCCGTTCATCCTGCTGCTCATCACGCAGGTGCTGTTTGGCTTGGCGTTTTCGCTGTTTTTCCTGCTGCCGAAGTTCATGACCCGTGTGCTGCACGCCAGCGCCAGCGAGATCGGGCTGGCTGCGGGCATTGCGCCCGCTGCGGGCGTGCTGGCGATCCCGTTCGTGGCTTCGGCGGTGGACCGCTTTGGCCGACGCAAGCTGGTGGTGGCCGGCGCCGCCGTCATCGCGGCCACCGCGGTGGGCTTCATGTGGGTCGACCGCGTGGGCCCGCTGCTGTTCGTGTTGCGAGCGCTTCAGGGATGCGCGTTCGCGACTGCGTTCAACGCGGCCGCGACGCTCGCCGCCGATCTCGCGCCGAAGTCGCGGCTCTCTCAGGCGCTCGGCTGGTTCGGGGTGGCGTTCCTGGCCACGAACTCCGCCGCCCCACTCATCGCGGAGCCGCTGGCTGAGGTCGCTGGCTGGCCGCTCGTGTTTGGCGTGGCGGCGGTGATGGGTTGCTGCGCCTCAGCGTTCGCTACGAGGCTGCCGGAAGGCAGCCAGGAAGCGGCGCGAGCTGCCGCCTCGAGCTCGAGCTGGGGCGTTCTGCTCCAGCCGCGCGTGCTCGCGATGTACTTTGGCAGCCTGGTCGCTGGCGTTGGCCTGGGCACTGCGTTCACGTTTCATCAACCGTTCGCGCTTCAACGCGGGGCGGAGCGCGTAGGCGGCTTCTTCTTGGGCTACACCGCTGCGGCCGTTTTCGTGCGGATCTTCCTCGGTAGCCTCCCCGATCGCCTGGGTCGCTTGCGCGTGGGGCGCGTGGCCATCTTGGGCTACGCGGTGGTGGTCGCCTGCATGTCGCAGCTCACCCCGAGCTGGCTCGTGCCCTTCGGCCTCGCGTTTGGCTTCGTCCACGGCATGATGTACCCGTCGCTGAACGCAGTCGCCGTGGAAAGCGCGAGCGACGCGGAACGCGGCAAGGTCATGAGCTTCTACAACGGGAGCTTCAACCTGGGCGTCGCAGGGGCGAGCTTCGGTCTGGGTCACGTCGCGGAGTCGCGCGGCTACCCCACGGTGTTCTTGATCACGGCCGCTGTGGTGGTGCTCGCGCTTCCGGTGCTGCTGCTCACGCGTGAGCCGCGCCCGACCTAGCAGGATTGTTGTTGATTGGCAGGGTGTTCTTCAACACCCTGCTAGCGTTTCCTTGCGGAGAATTTTGCAGAGCGCGGCACTTCGCCTGGCTGGGCGGAGCTCGGTTCTTCGGGGTCTTCTTCGGGGTCATCGTAGACGGGAGCGTCCTGCTCATCGTAGCTGGTGTCCCCAGCCGCATCGGGGCCATCCACAGGCACCAGACCCGTGACGTTGCCTTCGATGCTCCAGCCCATCAGGGCGTCGTGCAGCGTCGGATCCACGAACCAGCTCTCGGCCGCGGTCCCATCCCGGGGTTGAACCATCACCCAGTCGTGATGAGAAAAGGCCGGGTTCGGCAGCTTGATGCCGAACACCCTTGGGGCGCTGCTGCGGATCGGGCGCGCTCGCGCCTTGAGCTCCCGACCGTCGGCGATGCGATTGAAGATGGCGGTGAACAGCTGACTGTACTCACCGTCGTTGGCTTCTCGCTCGCCCAAATCGAACTGGTCGCTAGGACGGTGATCGCGGCCGTAGCGGAGATTCTGGCTCGTCAGCTCGAGCGCCAAGTCGATGGCCTTGCGGGGGTTGTCGATGCTGCGCGACGCCGCCAGGCGGTCAATCTTCCGCTCCAGGGCGGGGGCGAGCCCAGCGCTCGCCGGGAGCAATTGGTGCGGTCCCCCAAAGCGCAGCCCATGCCAGCGCACCAACACGGCACACAACCCGGCGAAGAATACGGCCCACATTACGCGGCGACGCCAGGCCATGCTTCAGCTCGTTCCTTTCGCAGACACGATTTGGCAGTTTGTCAGCGGGTCCCCGGATCGGGCGAGAAAACAACACCGGGCGATTCGCTGAAATCGCCCGGTGCTTTCCGCTCAACCGGCCGTGCGCTTGAAGCTCTCGCGGCTCTTCAAGGCCTCGTAGGCCTTGGCCAGTTGACCGCGTTCCTCGAGCAGCTCCGGGCTGAGCTGCTCCACGTAGGCGAGCATCGGAGCCAAGAGCAGATCCGCCACTGACAAGCGACTCGCGAAGGTCCCTCTCCCCCCAAGCCCGCGCTCGAGGATCGTGAGCTGGCTTCGCACCTCCTCGCGCATGGCGTCCTTCTGTTTGCCCTTCAGCTGATCCTGCATCAGCGCGATGCACCAGTCACCAACCAGCTTCGGATACACGTAGTCGGAGAGCGCGCTGCTCCAGCAAAGCGCGCTGACTCTGTCCTCCTTTTCCTCAGGGATAAGTGGCTTGGTCTGTGCCAGGGCGTCCAGCTCGGCTACCACAGCCAGGGTCTCGAAGACGACTCGCCCCCCCTTACGCAACGCAGGCATCTTCTGGAACGGGTGAAGCTCGGCGTAGCTCGCGTCACCTAGCTTGGCCGGCTTGAGCTCGTAGGACAGCCCGTGCTCCAGGGCAGCCATGCAAGCGGTTCGGGTGAACGTGCTCTGCGCAAAGCCAAAGATCTCGATGGTCTGAGTCATGTTTCCTCTTTCTCGGGCGAGATTGCCCGTCGAGAGTGAGTGGGGTGCCTCCGAGAAAAGCTGCCAAAGCCCGGAAATCGTTGTATTTCTACAGGCGATGGAAGGCACTGACAGTGAGCTCTTGAGCCAAGCGAAGTCTGGCGATGGGCGCGCGTTCGAGTCCCTGCTCGAGCCCCACCTACCCCAGCTGCGCGGCTTGCTGCGGCGGCTATTAGTCAGCCCAGCTGACGCTGACGACGCCCTGCAGGAGACGCTGCTGCAAGTCCAGAAGGCGCTGCCGAGCTTCGAAGGTCGCTCGAAGCTGTCTACCTGGCTCTACACGATCGCCCTGCGCACAGGCCGCGGCCAGCTCAGCAAGCAAGCGACTGAGCGTTGGCGCCCCGATGCCATCGAGTACTGGCGTGAGGCCTGCGAAGGCGATCAAAGCCTCGCCGGAGAGCTGGGCGCCGAGTTGATGAATCCAGCCCTCGAGTTCGATGCCCAAGAGCACATCGCGTTTTGCTTCAGCTGCGTCGCGCGCTCCTTGCCGTTCGATCAACAAGCCGCGCTGTTGCTGCGCGACGTGTTCGAGCTGACGAATGAGGAGGCCGCGGGAGTCGTTGGTATGAGCCACTCGGTGCTGCGCCACGCGTTGAGCGACGCTCGGTCGACGATGCAGACGCACTACGAGGGTCTCTGCTCGCTCGTGAGCAAGCAGGGGATCTGTTACCAGTGCCAGGGACTGCGGG
>JBFXBK010000552.1:0-4646 GCA_050183255.1 Polyangiaceae bacterium
AGCGTCGTCGCACCGCGGCTCGCAGCAGGTCGATCATGACCTCCTTCGCGACCCCAGAAGCCGCGCCGAGGAGCAGTCGGGTCGGCTCGAGGTCGAGGAACTCCGTGCCTTCCGGGCCCCGCTCTCGTGGCTCTCGGTCGCCGCGGTGATGGTGATCCTCGTGGTGATGGTGCTGGCCGTGGTGGTGGTGATGCTGATCGTCGTGGTGGCTCATACTTCCTCGCGAGAAGCGTATCCTAGCAGCCACACGGCTGCTGTAGGCTCTCGGCGCGATGGATCGAGACAGCGAACTCAGGGTCATCACGCTCAACATCTGGAACAAGTCGGGGCCATGGCCTGCGCGCGCCGAGCTGATTCGCCAGGGGATTCAAGCGCTCGCGCCGGATCTGCTGGGCTTGCAGGAGGTGCTGCAGCTGGAGGGTCGCGCGGGAGATCCTGACGGCGACCAGCTTGCAGAGCTGAATACGCACCTGCGCTTTCACGCTGCCTACGCCAAGGCTGCTGACTTCGGAGGTGGGCTGCAATTTGGCAACGCGCTCCTCAGCCGCTTCCCGATCTTGGAGCACACGCGGATTGCCTTGCCGCATTGCGACAGCGGGGAGCAGCGGAGCGCGCTCTACGCATTGGTCCAGCATCCACAGGGACTCCTGCCGGTGTTCGTCACGCATCTAAATTGGAAGCTCCACCACAGCGACGTGCGCCAAAAGCAAGTCGCGAGCTTGGTGGATCACGTGTTCCGACTGGCGCCGGTGGACGACCAGCGCCTGCCGCCGATCGTGATGGGCGATTTCAACGCCGAACCAGACTCCGACGAGATGCGCTTCATGCGAGGGCTCACGCTGCTCGCCGGACGCAGCGTCTACTTCACGGATGCGTGGGTGTTCGCCGGAAGTGACGGGGCGCGTCGCTCGAGCGAGGGCGCTCCGGGATACACTTTCGACTCGCGGAATCCCTACGCTGCCCTCGCTCACGAGCCTCCGCGGCGCATCGACTACATCTATGTGCGAGGCCCCGACCGGAAGTTCCGCGGGGAACCGATCGAAGCTCGGGTCGTCTTCAATAGCGAGGCCCCAGACGCGCCTGGCCTTTGGCCAACGGATCACTTCGGTGTCTTCTGTCGCCTACACGTCGCCGCTCGCGAGTAGCTGGGTCGTTGGACCTGGGCCTCGAAGGCACAGCCACCAGGGTCTCGATGTCGAAGCGTCGGGCGGTGGAAGGAGTTGCCCTGAGAACGACGGTGACACGGCCGTTGTTTGCCCGTGCGGTTTTGCCTTGGTCGGCGAGCGGCCCCGTGTTCCGATGCGCCCATGAAGCGCGTGATGTTCGGGTTGGCCGTCTGCTTTTTGCTCGCGGCTTGTGACAAGGACAAGCCGGCGGCTCCCGCTGCCAGCGCAGAGCCGGCGAAGCCCGCGGCCGCCGCACCTGCGGCGTCTGCCAAGCCGGCGGATGACGAGGGCGGCTGGTAGGGCGGTCTTGGTCGCAGCGTGGACCCAATCGAGAGCGCACCCAGCCCGGCTGCGCTCGGCGTCTCCCGCTGCGGCCTCCCTCTCAGCTCACTGTGGCTTGCGCTGCGCTGCAGCGTAGTCTTCCGTTTGCTGCCAGACCCGCAGCACATTTCCTGAGCACAGCTTCTCGATATCCGCGTCACTCCAGCCGCGCTCGATGAGCACCTTGATCAAGTTCGGGTAGGCGGACGCATCTTCGAGCCCGATCGGCAGCGTGTCTCCAACGCCGTCGAAGTCGGAGCCAAGTCCGACGTGATCGATGCCCGCGAGCTTGACGACGTGCTCGACGTGGTCTGCGACTTGTTCCACCGTGGCCCGCTTGATCGGGTGCGTCTTCCAGAAGTCCTCTGCGAAGGCCGAGTAGGCTGCCGTGCCGTGCACCAGGTGTTTCGCTTTGGCCTGCCCGCCGAGCACATTCCAGAGCTTGGTGCTCTGTTTGCGCGCCTCGTCATCGATGAAGCCAGAGCCGAAGTTGATCTGAATCACGCCGCCCGCCTTGCCCAGGGCCTGGATCATCTCGTCAGACATGTTGCGCGGCCAGTCAGGAGTGAAGTGACGACAGCTCGAGTGGCTGGCGATGACGGGTACTTTGCTGAGGGCTACCACCTGCCAGAACGCGTCATCGGAGATGTGTGAGACATCGATCATGATGCCCACGCGATTCATCTCTGCGACGACCTTCTTGCCGAACGCGCTGAGTCCCTTGTTGACGTGGCGGTCATCGTAGGACGAGTCGGAGATGTGGTTGTCCTTCGAGTGGGCGAGCGTGATGTAGCGAATGCCTCGCTGTTGAAAGTGCTCGACGTTGCTCAGCTTGCCTTCGATCGGCGAGCCGTTCTCCATGCCCATCGGTAGGGAGATTTTTCCCGCCTGGAAATTGGCGCGAACCTCTGCCGGCGACTTGGCCAGCGCAAACTTGTCGCTGTGTGTGCGCGCGAGGTTCTCGACCATGTCGATCAACTCCTCTGCGTGCTTGTACGCGCCGTTGTGCTCGTAGCGCGCCGCGACATAGATGCTCATGAACGGCGCGTCGAGGCCGCCTTCTCGCGCCCGCGGGTAGTCGAAGTTGCCTTCGTCAGTCTTCTCGGAGACGTCGGCCACGGTTTTCCCGTCTGCTTTCTGCTGAAACAAGCGGTGCGGTACGTCGACGTGCCCGTCGAGAATGATGAACCGCTTCGCTAACGCCGCCGCATGCTCCTCTGGCGTGGGCGGGGGGGGAGGTTCGGGCACGCTGGAACTTGAAGCTTCAGGCATGGGAGCGTCGGCGGGAGCTGGTGGCGCGGGATTCTGAGCCTGGGTTGGATGTCGCTCACACGCGGCGACACACAACGCCACTAGGCAGGCGCCAAGCGCAGAAAGGCCAATGATGGCGCGCCGGTGCTGGTCCGGTGGCATGTGCAGGACGCTCGCACGGACCTGGCGGCGAAGTAAACCGGAGGCCGCTTGGGTCACGCGAAACGCATGGCCGCTTACGCCTGCAGCTGAAACCAGTGCCCGCGCTTTGCGTCTTGCGCACTGAGTGCGATGGACTGATGCCTTCGTGTGCCGGAGCGCCAGCGTCGCCGCACCGACATCCCCCTACACCGTGGTTGGGAAGTTCAGGCGGTTAAACCTCGCAAAACGTTACCCGAGACGATCTTGGCAACTGTCTAAGCCGTATCCATGTGCATCCTATGTCCAGCGATCAGTCAGCGAAGCTCACAGCATGGGCGGAAGAGCAGAGCGATGATCAGACTGGGTCGGGGACCCGGCGGGTGGGGAACACTATGAACACGGGCACGCCAGTCAAGGTGGGAGACGTCATCGCGGACAAGTACCGCGTCGACAGCGTGCTCGGCGTAGGAGGCATGGGTGTAGTGGTCGCTGCCACCCACCAGGTGCTGGATCAGAAGGTGGCGATCAAGTTCCTGCTACCGGAGTTCGCGCAGCACCCGGAGGCCGGAGCGCGCTTTCAACGCGAAGCCAAGGCGGCCGTTCGGATCCAGAGCCAGCACGTGTGCCGCGTGCTCGACGTGGGGGTGAACGCTGCCGGCGCGCCGTTCATGGTCATGGAATACCTGGAGGGGCGCGACCTTGCCGACGAGCTAGAGAACTGCGGCCGCATGGATGTGGAGCGCGCCGTCGAGTACGTGCTCCAGGCCTGCGAGGCGCTCGCGGAGGCTCACGCGGCCGGCATCGTGCACCGTGACCTGAAGCCGGCGAATCTCTTCTTGGCTGAGCGGGCTGACGGCTCGCGGATCATCAAGGTGTTGGACTTCGGCATCTCGAAGGTGACCGATCAGGACGTCCGCCTCACGAAGACGTCTTCTGTGATGGGCTCGCCCCAGTACATGGCGCCCGAGCAGATGCAGTCGTCCAAGCAAGTCGACCAACGTACAGACATCTGGGCGCTTGGCGCGATCTTGTATGAGCTGCTGACGAACGAGGTGCCTTTCCAGGGGGAAACGGTGCCTGAGATCTGTATCAACATCGTCAACACCGAGCCCGCGCCCCTGCTCGAGTTGCGTCCCGAGCTGCCCCCCGGCTTGGTGGCCATCGTCGAGTGCTGTCTGAAGAAGGACGCCAACGAGCGTTTCGAAAACGTCGCCGAGCTCGGTGCCGAACTCAGTCAGTTCGGACCGCCATTGAGTCACCTCTCGGCCGAGCGTGCATCTCGAGTGCTGAACACCGTGCACCTCGGCACTCCGCGGTCGGTGCAGCAGACGCGGGCCAGCTCTCCTCACTCCTCCCAAGTCGAGGTGGCTCCAACCGTCGCTTCCTATGCGGCGGTGCCTACCCAGCAGAAGTCGAGTCGAAGCCCAGCGCTCTTGGTCGCGCTGCTGCTCGTCGTGCTGGGGATTGGCGGCCTAGTAGCAGTCATGGTGACGCGGTCCTCCACTCCCGAGGCAGCCAATGGCGTCGTCGCGGGCCAGCCCGTAGAAGGTGCGCAAGCGGCTCCCGTCGTTTCCGCGGCTGCGGTTCCGGCGCCTTCGGTAGCTCCAGCGCCGACCGCCGAAAGCCAGCCTGCCGAGCCTCAGCCTGCCAGCGAACCCGTGGTGGCCGAGGCCGAACCAGCGTCCTCGGCGGCGCCAAGCCCCGCCAAGCCGCAGCCCACGAGTGCACCCGCAGCGCCGCGCAATACCGCCACGTCCAAGCCGAAGC
>JBFXBK010000553.1:0-4643 GCA_050183255.1 Polyangiaceae bacterium
CCCCAGGGGCGTGCCCAGGAGGTGCTCGACGGTCCCGCGGGTGATCCCGTCATGGCCACCTGGTCCGTAGGCGTTGGGCGCAGCGCGGTGTTCACCAGCGATTACAAGGACCGCTGGGGCTACGCCTGGACCAACTGGGATGGTGCGCAGAAGCTGTTCGCACAGCTGGCGCGAGACATCACGCGCGCAGGAGACGATCCGCGCGTGCGCCTGGAGGCAGACGCAGGTGGCGGAGAGCTGCACCTGAGAGCCACAGTGGTCGATGACGATGGCCGCACCGAGAGCTTCCGCCGCTTGAAGGTGCGAGTCGCGGGGCCCGAAGGCTTTGGCAAGGAAGTCGCGCTGGAAGCGACCGGCGCGGGCGCTTACGCCGCGAGCGTGCCCCTCGACACGCCAGGCGCGTACATCGCGACCGCGGTGGACGAACTGAGCGGGGACCCCGTAGGCACGACCGGCGCCGTACTCACCCACGGCGAGGAGCTCCGACCCACCGGCAGCGATCGCGCGCTGCTCTCACGCATCGCCGACATGAGCGGCGGAAAGACTCGCGACACCCTCGCGGGGATCTTCAACGACCGTGTTTCTCGGCGCTTCGCCTATCGCTCCATCGACGGCATCCTGATCCTGATCGCCGCGCTGACGTTGCTCTCCGGAGTGGGAGCGCGTCGAGTCGCGCTGCCTGAGTGGTTCAGCAATCTACCTTCGCGCCTGCGACGCCGACGCAAGGAGCGCCAGCAAGCAAGCCGCGCGGAAACAAATGAGCCTGAGAAGCCAACCCTCGGGGCTTTGCTGAACCGCAAAGCCCAGAGCGACGGACGCACTCGGTCCCAGGCAGACGCTGCTCAAGGCCCCGCCTCCCCCAGCGCGACCCAGCCGCGCGTCCCCACCAATGGTCCGCGCGTTACTCGCCCGCCGCCCGCCGCACGACCGCCCCCGGTCGCTGCGCGCCCGGCTCCCACCGTCGCGAAGCCAGCGGGCGCCGAAGACGCCCCGCCAGCCAGCGTTCCGAGCTTTTCGCGACCTTCCAGCGCCGCGAAGCCAGGCAGCTCTGCGCCAGCGCGGCCTCTGACTGCGGCAGAAATCCTACTGCAAAGGCGCAAAGGTCGACGCTGAACTCTACCTTTGAAGGGCTCGGCCGCAGCACGCAAGGTCTGGTATACGGTTCACGCGTGAAGGTCTCGGCCACACATCGCGCGATCGCATCGGCTTCCCTGGCTCTCCTGGCAGCGCTGACGGTGGGGTGCGCCTCGGGGCCAAAGCCTTGCGTGAACCCCGGCAGCTGCGGCTCGGGCTACGAGTGCCTGGCCAACACCTGCGTGCGGCAGGGCGGTGAACCCGTCGCCCCCCGCACGGAGCGCGTGGCTCTGGAGCCCGCTCGCTGGCAAGTCCTGACCCCGGGGCAACCTCAGGGGTCCCCGGCTGCGGTCCATTTCGGTGGAGACGCGGAGGACGTGTTCCTGCTCGACTTCGAGCTGCCAGGCATCTCCGCTTCCCGGGTGAGCCGGGCGTTCTTGCTGCTCTCGCCGCTGCCAGACGCGGCTCAAGGAGCTGGCGACGCAAACGTTTCCGCGTGGCGTTTGGTGGAGAGCTGGAGCAATGACGTGGACTACGTCCATCAACCGAAGGCCGATCGGCCCTCCGCCGACGGAATCGCCCATGCGCCGCTCCCGCTCAGGATCGACGTGACCGACTTGGTGCGTCGCTGGCTCGCAAACAGCGGCTCAACTCACGGGATCGTACTGAAGAGTAGCTCCAGCGCGGGCCAACCCCAAGTGTACGCGACCGGGCTTGGTCCAGGCAGAGCGCCCCTGCTCGAAGTCTACTTCAAGGGCAATGTCAGCGACGCCAAGGCCGTTGGAGCAGGCGGCTCATGAGCGAAGCGCTGCTCAGCGTGAAGCACCTCCGAACATCATTCCCCACGGAAACCGGAAAGGTGTTTGCGGTAGACGACGTCTCGTTCGAGGTCGGTGAAGCGGAGACTCTGGCCATCGTAGGCGAGAGCGGTTGCGGCAAGAGTATGACCGCCTTCAGCGTACTGCGGCTCGTGCCCCACCCGGGGCAGGTCGAGGGTGGCGAGCTGTTGTTTCAAGGACAGGACCTCGCAAAGCTCAGCGAGAAAGACATGCGCCGCGTGCGCGGCGCGCGCATCTCGATGATCTTCCAAGAGCCGATGACCTCCCTGAACCCCGTCTACACGGTGGGTTCACAGATCGGCGAGGTGCTGCGGCTGCACCGCAAGCTGTCGCGCAGACAGGCCAAGACACGAGCGGTAGAACTGCTCAAGCTGGTAGGCATCCCCTCCCCGGAGTCTCGAGTGGACTCCTACCCGCACCAGCTCTCCGGCGGCATGCGTCAACGCGTCATGATCGCCATGGCGCTGGCTTGCGAGCCGTCGCTGCTGCTCGCGGACGAGCCAACCACCGCGTTGGATGTCACGATTCAGGCGCAAATCCTCGATCTCCTACGCCGCCTGCAAGGCGAGCTGGGCATGAGCATCGTCTTCATCACCCACGATCTCGGCGTGGTCGCTGAGTTCGCGAACCGTGTGGTGGTGATGTACGCTGGACGCGTCGTCGAGACCGCGACGGTGAGCGAGCTGTTTCGGGCACCTCAGCACCCCTACACCCGAGGGCTGCTCGCCAGTGTCCCGCCGATGGGTGGAGACCGCCCGCGACGCCTGAACACGATCGAAGGTGTTGTGCCGAGCCTGACCGACCTACCGAAGGGCTGTCGCTTCGCCGCTCGCTGCGCCTTGAAGAAGCGCGGCGGTGAGGAGTTCGCGCGTTGCGACGAAGCAGAACCTGAGCTACTGGACGTTTCCCTAGGGCATCAAAGTCGCTGCTTTTTCAATCCGGGCATAGAGCCGCAATCCGTGAAGGCGGGGGGCGCGAACGATGAGTGACGACCGCGAGTCACCCGATCCCAGCGCACCGTTGCAGTCTGCTCCTGAGAACGAGCTGCCGGCTCCTGAGAACGAGCTGCCGGCTCCTGAGAACGAGCCGCCGGAAGCGTCCTTGACCAGACACGAGGGGCTGGAAGCCGAGCCGCGCAAAGAACCTGGTGGCAAGCGCAAGCCGCTGCTCCAAGCGGATCGCATCTCCAAGTACTTCCCGGTGAAGACCGGTCTGTTCGGTCGCACGCGCCTCCTGCGCGCCGTCGATCAGGTGTCGCTGTTCGTTCGCCACGGCGAGACGCTGGGGCTCGTCGGCGAAAGTGGCTGCGGCAAGAGTACCTTGGGACGCTGCCTGCTGAAGTTGGTCGAACCCACGAGCGGGCGCCTGAAGTTCGACGACCAAGACATCACACACCTCAGCAACCGCCAGATGCGTCCGCTGCGTCGGCGCATGCAGATCGTCTTTCAGGACCCCTTCTCGTCGCTGAACCCGCGCATGACCGTGCGCGAGATCGTGGCGGAGGCGTTGCAGATCCATCAACTCGCGAGCGATCGTCAGGACGAACTGCGACAGGTGAGTGAGCTGCTCGATCGCGTCGGACTACGCCGGGACGCGCTCGGGCGTTACCCCCACGAGTTCAGCGGCGGTCAACGTCAACGTATCGGGATCGCTCGCGCCCTCGCGGTGCGACCCGACTTCATCGTGTGCGACGAGCCCATCAGCGCGCTCGACGTCTCGATCCAAGCGCAGATCGTCAACCTGCTCTTGGATCTGCAACAAGAGCTAAAGCTGAGCTACCTATTCATCTCGCACGATCTGAAGATCGTTGAGTACATGAGCCATCGCGTGGCCGTGATGTACCTTGGCCGCGTCGTTGAGCTCGCACCTGCAAGCTCACTCTACGCACGGCGGCATCACCCTTACACCCGCGCATTGCTCAGCGCCGTCCCCGTCGCAGACCCTGAACGCAAGCGCCTCAGGATCTTGGTCGAGGGTGACGTTCCGAGCCCCCTCGATCCACCGCCTGGCTGCAGCTTCCATCCACGGTGCCCCCGCGCGGAGAAGGGCAAGTGCGACGTAGACGTGCCGCCGTTGGTCGAGCTCGAAGGCGGCTCGCGGCACCGCGTCGCTTGCTGGCACCCCCACGAGTAGCTCCCTCTCGCTACACGGCACTGATCGCTACACGGCACTGATCGCTACACGGGCCGAGCGCGGCTGGCCCCGACGGAGCCAGCCGTTTCCCCGCGGTCAGTTGTCCTGGACGCAGTATGTGCCCGAGCCGTTGCTCACCTCGGCGCAGTCCCAGAAGGTCGGGCAGTCCGCGAAGCTCCCGCAGGGCTTCGTGCAGTACCCGACGACGGATCCCGCGCTGTCAAACAGACAGAGCCGCGTCGAACACTCGCTATCGTCCCGACACGAGTCACCGACGTCGCCCCCGCCCTGACCGCTGCCACCCTGGCCGCTGCCACCCTGGCCGCTGCCACCCTGGCCGCTGCCACCCTGGCCGCTGCCGCCCTGGCCGCTGCCACCCTGACCACCACCCCAGCCGTCTTCATCCGCACAGGCATCGGTACACGTCACGGCCTCCGAAGCGCAGCAGCCGTTGTCGCAGTAAGTGGAGTTGATCACCGCACCACTGTTGCAAAAGCACGCAATGTTCGGACAACCATCATCGCACAACACCTGGCAGCTGTTCCCGCTGCCACCCTGACCGCTGCCGCCCTGACCGCTGCCACCCTGACCGCTGCC
>JBFXBK010000554.1:0-4630 GCA_050183255.1 Polyangiaceae bacterium
CAACGGGAGTGACTACCCCGGGCATCAAGTCCCGAAGCGAGCCGAACTTCGAGAGCAGACCAACTCGCTCGAGCACCCAAAACGTATACAGGCGCAGTCGCCCTTCGCCGAGGCAGCGTTGAAGTTGCTGGCGGCAGGCGAGGTCGTTAGTCAGGGTATCGAACAGTTCGGACGTGAGGCTCGGTTTCGGCCCGGGAACAAGCACCTCCCAGGGTGGAGCCGCCTCTTTCTCAAAATCTCGGATGGTCCCGAAAAGAGCTCCGCCTGACCCTAGCGGGTCAAAACGCCAGCGCTGCTCGCTCGCGAGAGTTGGTCGGAGCGCCCGCAGGACTTCGTTCCTCACACTCCCGTCCTGAATCGTCTCAATCCGCTTGGGACCGCTGACTAGCAACTCGATGTCCGGGGCGGCGAGTGTTGCGATCCGCTCGACAACCTCACCCACGGGACGGCCCTCAGAATCCGCGACTGCTGGCAAAGCAAGCCAGGTAACGAGCTCGCACCAGTCAAGCTCGTGCCAGAACCTACGAACAACAGCCTCGTTCGCCGCATCAAGTTCACCGGCAACACGCCCGGCTTTGAGGGCTCGGCGTGCGCGCCTCTTCGGGCTCAATAGCTGAGCCTCCGAATCTTCGATTCTTCCCACAACCCCTCCTAGAAGAGTTGGTAACGCATCGCCCTCGCGAACGAGGCCCACGTGCTCCTTAGGGCGGCTGTGTGGGACAGAATCGGCACCCCGTGCGCAAAGGCTAGCGGATTCTGAACCGCGGTCAAGGCCGCTTGGTCCCCAACGAGATCCGCTCACCCCTTTGCCCTCGCAGAGGCGCACCCCAGCAGACTTGATCGGCGGGACACGACTGATCCCGCGACACGGCGCGGTGGTCGCCTCGCTCCTTCTTTGGACGCGAGCCAGCATTGAGCGCCACTTCCCTTGCCACGAGCAGCGATGAACGCATCCAGACGCTGCTGAAAGCGGTGGTCGTGGGCGGCAACGTGCAGGACGCGGTCAGCCGTCCTGGCGGCGAAGACACCGCTCAAGCGTTCGTCGCCGCGGGCGCGCTCGTCCCACCATACGACCCATCGACGCTGTGTCTCCTCGCGGAACACTCGAACTCGCTCCGCCAGAACGTGGACGCCTACGCCACGAACATCGACGGCTTCGGGTACCGCTTCGAGCCCGTGATCGACTTCGAGTCCGAGGACGCTCGGGACAAGGTCACTGACGTCTTGGTGCTTGAGCGCACCGCTTCCCAGGACAGCGGCACACTCCCGGCAGAGACGCCGCTTCAACCCTCCCCCGAAGAAGTCGACAAGGCTTTCGAAGAGCTGAAGCGGCTCGCCCGACTCGAGAAGGCGCGCCTCGAGACGTTCTTCGAGTCGTGCTGTTTCGACCACTCGTTCGTGAACCTTCGACGCCGGACACGCCAAGACCTCGAAACCACCGGCAACGCTTACTGGGAGGTGCTTCGCAACGCGAAGGGCGACATCGCGCGTCTCGTCTACGTGCCGTCCTACTCGGTGCGACTGCTGCCGCTCGAGTGGGAAGCAGTCGAGGTGCGCGAGCGCGTGCGTGTTTCCCCGGTGAGCTACGACACGGTGCCCGCGAGACGCCGCCTGCGTCGCTTCATCCAGGTGCAAGGCACGAACCAGGTCTTCTTCAAGACGTTCGGTGATCCACGCATCGTATCGCGCAGAACTGGGCAGATTGTGTCGAGCGCCGAAGTGTTCGCCGACTCGCAGGGTCAAGATGGTCCAGCGACCGAGCTTCTCCACTTCGCCATCCCATCACCGCGGTCTCCATACGGAGTGCCCCGCTGGATTGGGAACCTGCTCAGCGTGCTCGGCTCTCGTGAGATGGAAGAGGTCAACTACCTCTACTTCGAGAACAAGTCGGTGCCGCCGCTCGCGCTGCTGGTCTCCGGCGGCAAGCTGAACGACGCGGCGGTTCCGCGAATCGAGCGGTTCGTCGAGGAGAACCTGAAAGGCAAGGGAGCATTCCACCGGATGCTCATCTTGGAAGCTGACGGACCCGGAACGGGTGACGGCGCTCGCGCGAAGATCGAGCTCCACCCGCTGACCAGCGCACAGCAACAGGACGCGCTCTTCTCCGCCTACGACGAACGCAACATCGACAAGGTCGGCAGCGCGTTCCGTCTCCCGAAGCTGCTCCGCGGGGAAAGCAAAGAGATAAACCGCGCCACCGCCGAATCGGCGTTGCACTTTGCCGAAGACCAGGTCTTCCAGCCGGAGCGCGCCGAGTTCGACTTCCTCATGAATCGCCAGCTGCTGGCGGACATGGGGATCCGCTTCTGGAAGTTCCGTTCGCAGACCGTCGACACACGCGACCCCGGTCGCAAAGCGGAGATGGTCGAGCGGTTGGTTCGCGTCGGTGTGCTCACCCCGGAGGAAGCGCGCCAGCTCGCCGGAGACATCTTCAACATCGAGTTCCGGCGCCTCGGCGACGACTGGACGAAGCGTCCCATCACGCTCACGTTGGCCGGCCTGCAAACGCAGGTCGTCGACCTGGAGAACGCTCCGAAGCCCGCCTCGCAGCGGCTGGCGCTGATGAAAGACGCGCGGTTTCTGGTCAAGCTTCGTGAGCAACTCCGCACGGAAGAGGAGCTGCTCGTAAGCGAGCGTCTGACTGAAGCTCGCAACGAGCCGGAGGCAGACACCATCCAAGTTCCACAAGCCGAGTGGCAAGCTTGGTTTGGGGGTGAGGGATGACCCCCGACTCGCTTCAACGCGCTTGGGTGCAGCAAGCCCAGCTCGACGCCGAGCGCGAAGTGATCACGTGCCGCATGTGCAAGCGGCCGAGCCCGCTCGACGAGGCGATCACGCTGTGGCGAAACGGGTTCTTGGTGTTCGCGCTCTGCGATCGCTGCTCGGGCTCGCACCAGGTGCTCCTCACCCCCACAAACGAAGGACTCGAAGTCAGGGCACGAAGCCGTAGCCCGTTGGTGATCCGGAGCGCGGCGTCGTGCGGGTGAACGTCACGAGCAAGCGCCCGTGCAAGCTCGAGCGCGGTGACGTCCGGCGCGTCCCGCAGAACAACCCGAGAATGCTGGTCGGCTACCACGTGTGCTGCCCGCGCTGCGGGTTCGTGACTCCAGCGCTGGTTGGAGACGATGAACTCGTCATCGATGAGTCAGAGGAGTTGTCGTTCTCGCGCCCGTTGAGATGCACTTACTGCCGAGTGTACATCCACGTGTGCTCGGGCCAGCTCGAGCTGGAGGAGCACGCCGGTGTGCGAAACATCCGCTTTCGATGAGCGCCTTCGGCTCGTGGGCTCGGCAATGCAGGCAGCAGACGACCTGCTCGAAGGGTTCGCGCCAGTCCAGAAGCGGTTCGACCTCTCCAATCCGCAAGGATTCGATCGCGCGGTAGCGGTGCTGGCGAGCGAGCTCCGGCGTGCCGTCGGAAAGTCCGACGTGAACGCTGTTCGCGAAGCGGTCGCGGTCCTCGACGTCGACTGGGCCAGCACCTCTCCCGCTGAACGCAGCAAGCTCGTGTCCCGGGCACTAGTCGCGGCGAAGCGCGCTACGGCGATCATCCCTGACCGGATCCAAGCCCCGCTCGGCGAGCGTGCTGAGGATGTCGTCCAAGCTGCTCGCACCGACGCTCGCCGTCGTGGACTCGCCATCGCGGCTGACCTCAACTCACTCGACCGCCGCATCGCTCGCCACGTCGTGAAGAGCCAAGTGCACTTCGTTCGCGACGAGTATGGGCGCCGCATCGACGACTTCGGGAACATCGCAAAGAGCGTGGTCGCGCGCGGCCTCGAGGCCGGTCTCGGTCGAAGCGATATCGCCAACGACCTGGAAGGTGCGGCACAGCAGGCGCTCATCAAACGCGCGCCCTACTACTGGGAGGTCATCGCCGGCAGCTTCGTGGGCCGTGGCCGCTCCTTCGCGCAGATGAGCAGCTACGCGGAAGCGGGCATCGAGCGGTACCGGTTGGAAAGCGTACTCGACGAAAATACCACGGATACGTGTAGATTTTTGCACGGCCAGACCTTCTCAGTCGGGCGAGCGCTGCAGCGGTTCGACGCTCTTGAGCAACTCAGTCAACCCGAAGACGTGAAGCTGGCGATGCCCTGGGTGCGCGAGCGGATCCAGTCGCAGTCCGGGTTGCGCGCGCTGTACGTCAACACTGCCAAGGGGCAGGTGCAGCTTGCGGAGGTCACCCGTTCGGGAGTGGGTGCGAAGGATGACCGTGGTGAGTTCCGTGCGGGACTGAGTGGCGGTCAGCTGGAAGATCTCGGCGTGGGATTCCCGCCTTTTCACGGGCTATGTCGGACGACGACGCTCAGTGCGTAACCCGCACAGCCTCCTCATCTTTCCGAAACCGACTCACGGCCGCTATTCTCAGCCCATGAAGCCTGGAACGTCGCAGGTCGCGCATAGTTGGTCCCCGCAGAATCCCGTGATTGTTGTCGAGATGGGCTTCGGCGGCGGTTCGAACAAGAGTTGTGGTGTGCTTCGAAAGTCCGCCGGACTCAACCCGACGACATCGAGTGCGGAAACCTTTGGCTCAGCGCAACTCACAGTAGCCGGATGGCTACGCGAAACGGAGAGCCCCGTTGCGTTGATCATTGAAGCACCGCTCTCGTTCTTCTAAAATCGGGACTCTC
>JBFXBK010000555.1:0-4615 GCA_050183255.1 Polyangiaceae bacterium
CACCCAAGATGTAGGCAATCGGCTCCCCGGTGCGCCTGCGCTTGATGAGGCCACGGTAAGCGGATAGCTCCTCAGGCAACAAAGGCCGCCCGGAGTCCATGATCAGCTGGACGCGGGTGAGGCCCAGGCACTCGCCCAGCAGGAGCTCAGCATCGAGCCTCGGGGCGCTGAGCCCGCGCTTGGCAAAGTCTTCCTGAGCCCAGCGCAGGACCCTACCGATGGTCCAGCTTTCCGTGTCCTCTGACATCCGAGCTCAGGCGCTGGCAGTCGCGTTCGCGACCAGCCCTTCCACGTGGCCCTTCAGCTCCTGGAGGCGCTCCGGAGTCTGCGCCTCGAAGCGCAAGACGATGATCGGGCCGGTATTCGACGCGCGGGCCAGGCCCCAGGAGCCGTCGGGATAGGACACGCGCACGCCGTCGATGTCGCTCAGCTCGCCACCGCCCTCGGCTGCGAGGGCCTGCTTCACCTGCTCCACCACCGCGAACTTCTTGGCGTCCGGACAATCCATGCGGATTTCCGGTGTGTTGTAGCCCTGGGGCAAGTCGGCGAGCAGCTCTGAGATGCTCTGACCAGAGTGACTCAAGATCTCGAGCAGCCTGAGCGCCGCGTAGATGCCGTCGTCGAAGCCGAAGTAACGGTCAGCGAAGAAGAAGTGGCCGCTCATCTCACCCGCCAGGGCAGCGTGCTCCTGCTTCATCTTGCTCTTGATGAGCGAGTGACCCGTGCGCCACATGATCGGCTTGCCGCCGTGCTTGGCGATGTCGTCGTA
The DNA here is from genome assembly GCA_050183255.1 of Polyangiaceae bacterium. GTDB lineage: Bacteria > Myxococcota_A > Polyangia > Polyangiales > Polyangiaceae > JAHBVY01. The sequence goes on from JBFXBK010000555.1 coordinate 770, forward strand.
CATGGACTGGGAGCACTTCACTTCCCCGATCACTGCCGCGCCGGGGCGTTTCTCGAGCACGCGACGCGCGAAGAGTGCGAGGAGGCGGTCGCCCCAGATCACGCTGCCGTCCTTGTCAACGACGCCCAGGCGATCTGCGTCGCCGTCGAAGGCGATGCCCACGTCGGCACCTTCCTGTTGCATCGTGTCCATCAAGTCTTTGAGGTTTTCCACGACCGTCGGATCGGGATGATGGTTCGGGAAGCTGCCGTTCATGTCGCAGAACAACTGGATTGGTTCGATGCCGCAGCCTTTGAGTGCCTGAACGCCAAGCGGACCACCGGCGCCGTTGCCTGCATCCAGCACCACCTTGAGCTTGCGTTGCCCTAGGGAAATGTCCTGGCGCAGCTGGCTCAGGTATGCATCCTGGATCGGCACCGTCTCGATGGACCCGCGGCTGCGTTCAGTGAGCTCGCCGCCCAGCGCCAGATCTTTGAGGGCCCGGATATCGTCGCCGAAGAACGACGCCTTGCCCTTCATGATCTTGAAACCGTTTTCGTTGCCGGGGTTGTGGCTGCCGGTGATCATCACTCCGCCGTCGGCGTCCAAGTGATGCACCCCGAAATAGACCAGGGGCGTTGGGCCGACTCCAACGTCGGTCACGTGTGCGCCCCCGCTGGTCAGTCCCTTGAGCAGCGCTTCGAACAAGCGCGGACCCGAAGCGCGACAATCGCGCCCAACCACGACATGGGGAGCCTTTCCGCTAGCTGGACGCAGCAGCCGAGCGAGGCCAGCTCCGATCCGCTGGGTCAGTTCATCGGTGAGGTCGCGATCAGCGACTCCGCGGATGTCGTATTCACGAAAGATGTGGGCGGGGAACTCCGTCATGAGGCGCTCGGCATAGCAGAGCACGCGCTCGGAGGCGCGGTTAACGAGCAGCGCTCCTGGGTACGCTTCAGCGCGGGCTGACCACGTGTCGAACCAGCGCGCCTCCCCCCCAAACCCGCACTCGATTGATCCACGGGCGCCAACTGCAGTTCTTGAAAGTAAGAAGTTTCACTATTAGGATTGGGTTTCGTGGCCGAAGGGGGGCATCCCAAGTCCTTGGAATGCCGCGACAAAACTCGGTTCCACTCACTTATACGCAGTTTTCTGCTGGTTTTCGGGGGAGAGAGAACTGGAGCGGACGTTCGATTGCTCTTGGAGCGCACCGTCTGGTTGGGTTAGACACGGTTCCGCCATGGACACCCCCTCTGTCGAACGACCCCGCCGCGGTAACTCAAAGGAGCGCGTCCTGCGCGCCGCTGGTTACCTTTTTTCACGTCAAGGCTACGCCGCCACCAGCGTCGATGAGATCGCCACTCGCGCGCAGGCATCGCCCTCGAGCATCTACTGGCACTTCAAGGGTGGAAAAGAAGACATCCTGGTTGCCGTGCTCGAGCAGGCTGCGCAGACGTACATGCGGCGCCTGGCGAATCAGGTGCAAGAAGGCGGCACGATGCTCGAGAAGATCGACATCTTCCTCGCAGACGTGCGCCAGCAAGTTGAAGAGCAGCCCGACACGTTGCGTCTGATCATGCAGATCGCGCTCGAGCGTTCCCATGCGGATAGCGGAGTGCGGACGCGCATTCAGAACATCTATCGCAATTACCGTGCGGCAATGGTTGCGGAGATGCGCAAGCTAGTGCCGAACGAGGAGACGCGGCGCCTGGAGCGTTCTGCGTTCCTCGTAGTTGGGCTGTTGGAGGGCATCTTCCTCCAGTGGCAGCTCGACTCCGAGGACGTCGACATCGACGGTGCACTGCAGCTCCTGCGCGTCCTGATCTATCGCCAGTACGCAGGGCGAAACGTGCGCATCCCGCCGTTGCCCAACGTGCGCCCGAGCTCACCGCTGGCGGCTAGCGTGCCGCCCGAGGATGACTCGCCGGCGGAGGCGCTTGCTTCCGCAGAAGCAGTGTTGGCCGCGGCTCGGGTCAATAGTGGTCCGGTGTTCGCTGCCGAGTAGCTGCCCGCAGCTGAGTCGAAGGCAGCTGAGCCGAAGGCGTCGTTCGGGTTCCGGTCGGCGCCTTCGACGCGTCAGCCGTCGTTACTTTCTTTGATACGGCACGCCTTGGGCTCTTGGCAGTTGGCGCCGTCATCGGTGTACCAGTGCCCGGTGAGGTAGTACAGCTCGCCGCCCGTCTCGGAAGGCAGCCAGACCATCACCGGAGGGGCGTAGAAACAGCTCGCAGGTGCCGAAACGTAGGCACCGTCGTGCCACTCCCAGCGCCGCCCGACGTACTCCCAGCGTCCGTCGACCCAAACGCAAGGCGGCCCGGGATCCGGAGGCAGCTCTTCGACCTCCGAAGGAGGCGGCGGAAAGTCCACGACCTCCGGATCGGAGCCGTTGACCGGGTGGCTGCCGACGCGCGCGCGCCGTAGGTCGCTGCCACACCCAAGCAGCGTGAATGCGGTGAGGCAGATCACGGCGGACCGGGAGACTACCGTGGGGATACGCAGCGGGGTCATACGCCCAACATCCAGTCTTTCAGCTCGGCGATCAGATACGCGCCGAAGAACTGATATTCAAGGATGGCCAGCACCAGAAATGGGCCAAACGCCAGGCGCGCCTGGCTGAAGCTTCCGTCAGACTCTTCCGCCAGCGGGTCTGCTGCCAGCTCCGCGAGCAACGCCTCGCGCTCCTCTCCTTCGGCGGCCTCGATGGCCTGCTGGAGCTCTTCGCGCTGGCGCTGCACGGCCTCAGGCTCGCTGATCTGACCACGGGAAACCAGCATCACGATGGCCCCAAGGGTGCCCTGTAGCGCCCCCACGAAGAGTGCAAACACGGCGCCCACCCAGCCAAACCACGCGCCGGCCAGGAGCAAGAGCTTTGCGTCACCGAGGCCCATACCCGCCTGCCCACGAAGCTTGCGGTACAAGACGTCGAACGGTAGCCACACCATCAAGAAGCCAATCGCCGCGCCCATCAGCGACTCTTGCCAGTCGATTCCCGGTCGCACGAAGCTGGTGGCGAAGCCCAGCACGGCTCCGCCCAAGGTGATCTCGTCGGGCAAGATCATGTGCTCCACGTCGATGAACGCCGCAGCGACCAAACCGAGCGTCAGCGCCAAGTTAGCGCAGAACAAGCCGAGCGCCTTCCAGGCGCTGGTTTCCGGCGGCAAACCCAGCACGATGACTTCAATGATGGCGTACGCAGCGAGGCCGCCGACCAGCTCCACCAGAGGGTAGCGCGCGGAAATGGGGGCGCCACAGCAGCGAGCTTTTCCGCGCAGAACCACCCAGCTCAGGACCGGTATGTTGTCGTATCCGCGGATCGGCTTGCCACATGCGGGGCAGGCGCTGCCTGGATAGGCGAGGTTCTCTCCGCGAGGCAGCCGGTAGATCACGACGTTCAGGAAGCTGCCGAAGGCCAGCCCGAACGGGATCGCGAACGCCAGCAAGAAGACGTGGGGGAAGTCGCTCAGCTGCAAGGCTTGGAATCTACACCAACTGACGCACCGGGACAGGCGCGGTACGGAGTCACGCGCCTGCGGCCCACACGTTCGCCTCGCCTAGGCCTGCGGCTCTTCAGCTAGCAGGCGGTCGAGCTGGCCGCTGTGGTCAAGCGCGGAGAGCTCGGAGAATCCACCAATGGAGCGGTCGTTGATGAAGATCTGCGGCACGGTGTGCTGCCCAGTGGCCTCGCGGAGCCAGGCGCGTCGCTCGAGATCCCCGGATACGTCGATCTCCTGAAAGCTCACGTGCTTGCCTTTCAGGAGGAAGTTCGCCCGAATGCAATACGGGCAGAACCGGGTCCGGTACATCACGACATTCGCAGCCACAGCTGAGATCTAAGTCAGTCTGGCTCAACACGCCAGACCCTCGCTC
>JBFXBK010000556.1:0-4607 GCA_050183255.1 Polyangiaceae bacterium
TCGCTATTTCCCCGCGGGGTCGGACCTGCGCGCGCCGGTGGAAGGGTTCGGCTACATTCGCCAAACCCCAGAGATGCGGCGCTTCATGACCCTCGCCGCGGCCGCAGTCGACCCCGGAGATCCGGGTAACTACGTGCCCTATGCTGGCCTGAAGACCATGCTAGATCCGTGGGGAAACCCCCACCCGCCCACGGGCTTCTTGAACATGGTCACGGTGGGCGACATGAACGTGCCGCTCAACGCTGGGATCTCCATGGGACGCGTCCTCGGAGCCATTCCCTTCATGCGCCCCGACGCCGCTACCCGCTATCCGGCCTACGCGGACTACGTGACGCCCGACGCGCTCTACGCGGACCTCGGAGACCGTACGCCCAATCGCTTCCTGCTCGACAATCATGTGATCGAGGGCATCAATCGCCTCGAGCGTTCGTCGCCCGAGAACAAGAACGGGTGCTACGACAACGAAGTGGCGCCGGAGCACGACTACGCTGGGTGCCTGCCCACGTGCAACGACGGCAGCGAGTGCGACTCTGGGATTTGTACCGAGGGTCGTTGTGCGGCCGCACCCCAGAGCCCTGAGCGCTGCGCTCAGTACCTCTTCGATCCGGACGCCGTGGACGAAGGCCTGGCCCACTACGGCGAACGCGAGGCTCAAGTGCCCCTGCGCCTCGGCCGTATCGCGACGCCCGCGACTCCGGAGAACATCGATGCGGTTTGGGCGCCGCGCCTAATGGGGCAGCCGTTCGCGGACGACAGCAGCGGCTGGACCGCGAACTCCCGCTTGCTCGCGATGTTGATGGGGTACGTGAATCCGCGAGGAGAACACGGCTTCAACCCCGCAGACCCCTGTCAGGAGTGGGTCGCCGGTCGTTACTTCATCAATTTGGTCGCGCGCTTCTTCGCGACCGAGGGTTCCGACCTTTACTACTTGTCGCACCCGAGCACCCACGGGTGCTTGGCGAAGATCGGCAGCGGGAGCTGCAACTTCATTCCGCAAAAGGCTCCTTGAGCGCAGCTCCGGCGAGGTGATCGATACTCGCGGCGCCAAGCGCGTCGTCAGCTGTCGGGATGGCCCAGTCGAACACCGCCGTTTCTCAACGCTTCGCAGGATCAGCCGAAAAAAGCCGCGCCAGACCTCGCCTTGGCCAGGCTCAGGTGTTAGCGTCCGCGCCGCTTGCTATGCGCTACTTCGTAACGATTGAAGGCGAAGAACACGTGATGGACGTCGTGAAGCTGCCCACCGGGAGCTTCGAAGTCCGGCCCGTCAAGCTGTCGGAAGACGGCTCAGAAGAGCTGCTTGCGCCAGTTCCCGCAGAGCTGTCCACCACCGGCGGTCTCTCCACGGTGCACCTCGATGGCCAGGTCTTCGACCTCTCCCTCGACGGCGACGTACCCGGCGATGTCGAGGCCTACGCCAACGGTCGCAGGGCTAGTGCCAGCGTCGAGACCGAGCGCAGCCGCGCAGCCGCAAGCGTACGCGGCGGCAAGTCTGGCAGCGCGGATGGCACCATCAAGAGCCCGATGCCCGGCAAGGTGGTGAAGGTGCTGGTGACTGAAGGCCAGGAAGTCGCTGCAGGCGCCCCGGTGATCGTCGTCGAAGCCATGAAGATGGAAAACGAGCTGGTCGCAGAAGCCGGCGGCACCGTGAAGAAGGTGTTCGTCGCTACGGGCGACGCGGTCGAAGGCGGCGCGAAGCTCGTCACCATCGGCTGATGGTGCTCCCCGCACAGACGTGTGAGCATGCGGGGCATGTCTGGCGCCCTCGTCGACCACGAGCTCAAGTCGAACGAAACGTCACCACGCTCGAGTTGGAGGCCTCACCAGGGGCTACCAAGGCTCGCGCTGGCTCACCTGCCAACCCCCCTGTGGCGCAACTCGAGCTTGAGTGCGCTGATCGGCGCCGACTTGTGGGTCAAGCGCGACGACATGAGCGCCGGAGCTGAAGCAGGCAACAAGATCCGCAAGCTCGAATATCTCCTCGCGGAAGCGCTTGAGCGAGACGCCAATCACGTCATCACCTGCGGCGCGGTGCAGTCGAACCACGCGCGCGCGACGGCGCTCCTGGCCAAAGGGCTCGGACTGTCCACGACGCTGCTGCTGCGCGCGAAGGACCCCAGCGACCCGGGTCCAGAGACGGGCAACCTGGCGCTCGACCGCATGGTAGGCGCAGACTGTCGCTTCATCACGCACGCGCAGTACGCGGATAGGAAGCGCCTCCTCGGCGACGTGGCTGCCGAGCTCGCTGCCCGGGGCGAGCGCCCATACATCATCCCAGAAGGCGGCAGCAACGGGCTCGGTGCGATCGGGTACTTCGAGGCGATGCGCGAAATCCGAGAGCAGCTCGAGTGCGGACTAGGCCCCGGACTGTCGAGTCGCGCGACTCATGGCTTCGATTTGGTCGTCCACGCTTGTGGTTCCGGAGGCACCGCCGCCGGTATCAGCCTTGGCGCAGGCGTCTACGGCGTGGCTCAACACGCCGCCGTGATGGCCGTCTGCGACGACGTCGACTATTTCAACAACGTCGTGCGACACATCGAGGAAGAGGCCAGAGGTTACGTCCCTGCGCTCTCGCGCTCGAGCGACGTCCACGTGTTTGATCAGTTCAAGGGCCCGGCCTACGGTGTCCCAAGCGCGGAACAACGCGCGTTTATCCGCGAGGTAGCGAGCTGCTGTGGCCTGATCGTGGATCCGGTATACTCGGGGAAGGCGCTCTGGGGCCTCAGGGAACTGCTACGCGATCCAGAGCGCTACGGCCTCTCGTTCACGCCGAGCAAGGTTCTATTCATCCACACAGGTGGGCTACCAGGCCTGCTTGCATCTCCCAGCTGAGCAGCTCCGCGCGGAGTGAGCGCGAGGAAGAGCCGAAATGAGCCTCGAACTACAAACTCCAAAGCTCGACATCCCTAGCGCAGAGATCCAGGCTCGCTTCGATCGCCTACAGTCCCGGCTCGTTTCCCTGTGGGAACTCATTGAGAGCCTGGAGGATCACGGCGACCAGACCATCGTCGTCGTGCCCTCGCTCACCGTAGACTTTGACGCGCTCCAGGGCTCCCTCCTCCAAGCCTACGAGGAGCGCTTCTTGTTCTTGCTGTTCTTGTTGCGTCAGCCCCGAGCACGGCTGATCTACGTGACGTCGCAGCCGATTCAGGCCGCGATCGTCGACTACTACTTGAGCCTCTTGCCAGGCGTCATTCCGAGTCACGCGCGAGAGCGCTTGTTCCTGCTCGCCCCGCACGATGGTGCGCCCCAACCCTTGAGCGTGAAGCTCCTGCAGCGCCCCCGGCTCTTGAAGAAGCTGCGGGATCTGATCGGCGACCCCCAGCGCGCCCACCTGGTGCCGTTCAACACCACCCACTTCGAACGCGACCTCGCGCTGCGCCTCGGGATCCCGATGTACGGCGCTGATCCCAAGTTCCTGAACCTCGGCACGAAGAGTGGCTGCCGCGAGTTGTTCGCGAGTTGCGGGGTACAGCACCCCGTGGGCATCGAGAACATCACAGACACCGAGTCGCTGATCGACGCCGTCGTGGAGTTCAGGCAGCGGCACCCGGACGTGCCGGAAGCAATGGTCAAGCACAACGACGGCGTCTCGGGCGAAGGGAACGCGGTGCTCGACCTGCGAGGCCTGAGCACCGATCGCGGAGCCGTGCGCGAGCGCCTCACCCAACTCAAGCTCGAAGCCAAGCACTGGAGCGTCGAACAGTACCTGGAGAAGCTCGCCCAGTACGCAGGGGTGCTCGAGCAGCGGGTGATGGGTGCTCCCCTCACGAGCCCCTCGGTGCAGCTACGGGTCACGCCACTCGGCAAGGTCGAGCTGTTGTCCACGCATGACCAGCTCCTAGGTGGCGCTCAAGGCCAGAAGTACGTCGGCTGTTCTTTCCCGGCGGATCCAGGCTACGCACGGGAGATCTCGGAGGCCGCGCTCAAGGTAGGCGAAGCGCTAGCAGCTCGAGGCGTGCTTGGTCGCTTCGCCATCGACTTCGTGTGCGGCAAGACCGAACAAGGCTGGTCAAGCTACGCCATCGAGCTCAACCTGCGCAAAGGCGGGACCACCCACCCCTTCCTGACGCTGCAGTTCTTGACCGACGGCACGTACGACGCGGAAAAGAGCGAGTTTCGTATCGGGGATCGCCCGAAATGCTACGTCGCAACGGACAGCCTGGAGTCGCCCGGCTTCCGCCAGTTCACGCCGAGCGATCTGTTCGACATCTGCGTCCGCCACGGGCTGCACTACGACCACACGCGCCAGACTGGAGTCGTGCTGCACATGCTGAGCGCGATCGGCGACCACGGTCGGCTCGGCCTCACTGCCATCGCCGACAGCCACCGGGAGGCCCAGGCGCTCTACGAGCGAACCGAGCGCGCCATGCACGCTGAGGCGGAACGCGCAGCCGAGTACGCTCCCCTCCCCGACTAGCCCGTGCCCGTTCACTGGGGACGGACAGGTACGACGCGTAGCTTCTTCCGGAACGCCTTGAAGCGCCCGAGCTCCTTCTCCTTGAGCTCGGCGTCATCCAGCAGGTCCTTCTTCTCCGCTGGATCCTCCCTGAGGTTGTAGAGGCCGAGGGGCCGTCCACCGCTCACAATCAACTTCAAGTCGTCTTCGA
>JBFXBK010000557.1:0-4587 GCA_050183255.1 Polyangiaceae bacterium
GGAAAACGTGGCCCGGCGCCCCCAAACGGGGCGCCACCGACGCTCTCTTGAGCGCATTCCTCGATGGGCACTTAGCTCTGAGCCGTGCGGAAAGACCTCGAAACCGACTTTTTCAGCAACCTGCTAGCGCTGACGGCGTCCTGCAGGCTCTTCACCTGTTCTTGGAAAACGGCCTCCGTGGTCGCATCTTCGCAAAGGACACGGACAATATCTTCATCGCCCTCGCAGAGGAGCACCTCATCCGTACGAAGCTCGATCCATCGCTTCAGAGCCCATGCAGCCTGCGTGACGAAGCCCCGAACGACGTGCGGGACTGCGCGTTCGGGGGTCACAAGCGGGGGGAGGCTTGGCACGACTGCCGAGTCTATCACGGTTCGCGAAGAGTCCGCCGCTTGTGCCTGTCTCCCCCTGACGCGCGGAACCGCCGGAGGCGGCGAGCACGGATTTGGGGGAGACCGCGGGCCCGGAAGCCGTTAGGCTGAGGACCCGCGAGTGGGGGCAGGCCCAGGATGGCCGACGCTGATCTGAAAGAGCTCTTCGAGCGCGTGAAGCAGTGTTTCCCGGAGGAGAAGCGGGCGCTGTTTCGTGAGCCGACTGGAGAAGCGCTCTGGGAGCACCTGTCCGGCGAGCTTCAAAACGGCTACGTGCGTCGCTGGTTCGAGGTGACGGAGGGCATGCAGGCTGATGAGCCGTTCTGCAACGGGTTGCGATTGGTTTCCACAGCCCAATCAATCGCGCTGAAGTACTTGCTGACTCGGGCTCCGGACGGCGACGGACGTTCCTTCGACCGGCACTGGTTTCCCATCGCCGATGGCGTCTCGGAGTACCTGGTTGTGGACGAGCGAGACGGTCGGTTACTCAGGGTGTTCCGCGGCTACTACTGGCCGCACGATGTCGCGCCATCGCTTGAGGCATGGTTGGGAGACCTTGCCCGGGACGCAGGCACTGGCCTCATGCAGTGGCGGTCCGAATACGGTCTGGTGGACGTTTGAGCGTGGGGTGAGGCGCGCTGAAGAGCGCCTCAGTCCGCCTGAGCGGCTCGCTCCGCGCGTTGCGCGGGCTCAGGGAGCCAGCGCCTCACGCACCCGAGCGGCGACGTCCTGAGGGCTGGAGAGCACCTCGGCGTTGGAGACGCGCAAGACGCGATAGCCCTGACGAGCGAGCCAGCGGTCCCGCAGAGCATCCGCCGTGGCGCGGGTGCGATGGGCGGAACCGTCCACTTCGATAATCAGGCGCGGAGTGAGGGCGACGAAATCTACGATGAACTCCCCGAGGACGTGCTGGCGGCGGAACCAGGCGCCGCACTGCTTTGCACGGAGCAGCGACCACAAGAAACGCTCAGCCGGCGTGGGGTTGGCGCTGTGCTGCGCTGCGCGCTGAAGCAGCAAGTTGTGACGAGCGAGTTGATTGCGTGCGGAAACGGACATGGGACCTCCCGCCGGGCGCCGAGCCCGACGAGAGATCCATGCGCAGGCCGCGTGACACGCGAGGGTGGGGAGGTTGAGTGGTGGTGCGCTACGGGAGATTGGGTGGATCCCTGCGGTTGAGCGTGGCGGGCGGGTTGCGCGGTTTCTTGGCGGGCGAGGTGACCGGGGGGCGGTGGAATCCAGGAAAGCTCGAGAATCCGCTGGGGGCAGGGGAAGTTGTGCCTTGCTGTCGTCGGCCGTGCTGGGCATCCTCCTACTATGCGCGAGAAGTTCGCTGTTTTGGTTGCTCTCACTGTGATCGGTGGCTGTCGTGCAAGCCACCACGCTCAGGAACCGGAGCCTTCGTTTTCTACGTCAGGACCGCAAGGCAACGCTGGACCGGAGCCGTTAGGAGTTCCGCGGACTGAAAGCTCTGAGGCAAGCGCACCACCTCCCGCCCCAAGCTACCCTCAGCCCGCGAACATCGGACAGGCACCGCGCGAGCATCCAGTCTTTTCGCGATGTAGCTCGTTCTCCTTCTACTCGAACCGTGGGACAATCGTGTACTACGCGCCTGATTCGACGGAGTTGCGGCGGAAGGAAGGTGGGGACTCGTGGCAGGGAATGCCAACGTTCGTGATTACAGGACCGACCGAAGGGGTAATGCGGGGCAACCTGGGAAGCTCGGTGGTGGTAGTCTATCGTAGCGAGCACTCTGTTACGTTTACCGAAACGACGGAACGCGGGAACAAGCAGATCTTTACGGTCACCGACGAGTGGGAAGGTGAAGGTTTCCGTGCGTCGTACACTCGAGAGGGCATGTTTGGGGAAGTACGAATGCAGGCCTGGTACAGTGGTATTGCGAAGCCTTTGGAGTATTAGGCTTGAAACGACGACTGCTGTTCAAGGTTAGGAGTCTCCCCCTGACGCGCGGAGGCGCAGCCGAGCACGGATTTGGGGGAGACCGCAGGCGCGCAGCGCAGTGGCTTGCCATGCGGAAGCGCGAGCACCTGCGAGTGGGGGCAACCCAACGGACACAGTGCAAGGGCGATCGCGTGTGTCGTAACCACGAGTGCGTGGATCCGTAAGAATTTGCGTCTCCCCCTGACGCGCGGAGGCGCAGCCGAGCACGGATTTGGGGGAGACCGACCGGGCGGAAGTGCGCAGCACTGAGCACGGGCGAGTGGGGGCAACCCAAGTCGACGATGAACTCGCCCAGGACGTGCTGGCGGCGGAACCAGGCGTCGCACTGCTTGGCGCGCAGGAGCTGCCAGAGCTGACGCTCAGCCGGCGTGGGGTTGCCGCGGTGTTGTGCTGCGCGCTGGAGCAGCAGGTTGTGGCGAGTGAGTTGATTGCGTGCGGAAACGTTCATGTGACTGACCATCTTTTGGAGTAGCCGTCTCCTCCTGACGTGCGGAACCGCCGCAGGCGGCGAGCACGGATTTGGGGGAGACCGCAGGCGCGCAGCGCAATGACTCGCCCTGCGGAAGCGCGAGCACCTGCGAGAGGGGGCAACCCCCCGCGAGGCTGCGAGCTCCAAGAGCGCCACCCTGGGTGACCTCTTGAAGGCGAAGCTCGGCGACAAGTTGGCAGCGATGACCGGCAGCGAGGAAGAAGCGAAGGAAGGCGACTCGGAAGCTACCGAGTGACCCACGCGGTTTTCACCGGCTCTTGCTCGCAGCTTTCACCATTCTCGAGCGTGGGATTCACCGTCCTTACCCGCGCTATTCACTGGAATCCCGCGCTTTCTGAGATCCGTCAACACCTCCACGACGAGGCGAGGAGTGAGGGCGACGAAGTCCACGCCGTGCTGGACACGGAACCAAGCGCCGCATTTCTTGATAGCAATCCAAGTGGATGCGCCCGGGGAAGGTCGCGAAGGTGGTCGTTGAGTGGCCCTTGTCTGTTGTATGGTCGCGCGACCAACGACCCGTCAAAGGGAGCAGGCCATGAGCTTCGCTATTCGAGAATACGCACGCCTCCGGACCCACGCGTACCACCTCACCGACGTGACAAACACTCAAACCCTTCGGAGATGGGGTGAGATGTTGTCGAGCGCTATTCTGCTCGATCGGGCAGGGCTAAGGCAGGATATCGGAACGCGGCGTCGCGAACTCAAGACGATCGTGGTCGATGGCTGTCAACTGGTCCTGAAGGATCAGAAACCGCTCGTGCTCAAGAATGCGGCGCTAGCTGCGGGTTGGACCGAAAGAGACTTCGTTGCTCATCTCGACAATCACGTGTTCTTTTGGCCGGGCGGTGCTGACGGCCCAATCAAGCACGGTGCGCGCTTGTTTGACTCATATGACGCTAAGACAACCGCAGTGCTGCGAGTTCGGACCGACGAGCTTTTCGCGGCAAATCCGAGCAATCCGCCGCTGTTCTGTCCTTTCAACTCCGGAGCGCCTCGTCAGCAGAAGGGGAGACCAGTTCCTCGGGGCCTCGATCTGTTTTTGCCTGCCGATCGCTTCCCCCGAACCGTAGGTAAGGTGGTGGAACTCGTTTTTCGAGGCAGCGCGGCTTTGCCCTTGACGACCGAGGTGAGGAACGGTGCCGGTTGGACACTCTTGACAGAGTTCGACGCCGATGAGGGGTGACAGGAAGCTTGAAGCGCTCCTCTCCCCCTGACGCGCGGAGGCGAAGCCGAGCACGGATTTGGGGGAGACCGACCGGGCGGAAGTGCGCAGCACTGAGCACGGGCGAGTGGGGGCAACCTCATTCGCTGACTCTGGGGCCAGCTAGGTAGTCGACAACGAGCTGCATCATTCCCGGACCATGAGGATCACTCGCTCGGCGCGCTGCCAAGAAGACTGGCTCAGCCGAATGCAGCGCTAGGCCATGACTCGTCAGCACGAAATCTAAAGCTAGGCGCGCGCTGCGAGCATTGCCGTCGGGAAATGGATGAAAGAAGCAGATGTCGAGGTAGACTCGGGCCGCGCGTGCGATGGGAGTCAGGCTGTCGTCTGTGGTTTGAGCCAGGCAGCGCTCGAAGCGTCGTTGAGTGCGGGTATCCAAGGCGTAGCGCTCGGCACCGCCCTGGGCGCGCGCATCGCCAGTGCGAAAGTCGACGGACTCGCCGAGTACGAGCGCTTGCCAATCGCGCAGTAGCTCGAAGCTGAGCACACTAGAGTGCCGCGCGGCGCTGCGGGCGGCGTCTAGTGCTCGCCCGAGTCGTTCGGCG
>JBFXBK010000558.1:0-4518 GCA_050183255.1 Polyangiaceae bacterium
CGAGACGCTGCCGAGAGCACCACGAGCGCGTTGTGTGATCCTGACGTGCTAGCCAACGTGGTCTTCGCGCTGGTCGTCGACTTCGATCGCGCGTCGGGTACGTTAGTTGCGGGGCATCCTTACGCAGTGCCCCGGCTGGTGCGCGCTTACTTCACCGCGATTCAGGAGCTTCGCCGTAAGGAAACGTACGAGATCAACCTGCCGTTCTTTGCAGTCACCGATCAAGGCCCGGTGCACTTCCTGCAGCGGGTGAGCGCGGCGCGCCTGCAGCAGCTCGCCAGCCTCCCCCAACCCCATGCCGCGGCGCCACGCACACCGGCCGCTACATCAGCAACTGCACCCGCGGCGCCCCCTGTTGGGGGCAAGCCTTGGTGGAAAAAGCTCTTCGACTGAAAGTCGACTTCAGCGCAGCGTAGAGCAGGTGCTGCTCGTCACCGCTAGATCGAACGAGGTGACGCAAATGCCGGTGCTGGCGCCCCGAGGCACATCGCACAGCCCCGACTGGCAGTCGTCGTTCTGGGTGCAGTCTTGAAAGTCGGCCGTCTTCGCGGTGCAGGTGCCCGCGAGGCAATTCAGGTCTTCGGTGCAAGGCTCATCCACGCACGACTGTCCCACGCCTACTGCTTGCAAGCAGTTCGTGCCGTCGCAGTAGAAGCCCGACGCACACACCGCTGCCGGATCGCTGCACTTGCCGCCGCCGCCCACTTCCGTGGGGATTTGACAGGTGGGAGACTGATCGCCGATGCAGCGGTAGCCGTTCACCGTGTCGCACTCTGCGTCGGCCGAGCAGCCGTCGCCCTCACCCTTGGTGCCCACGAAGAGCTCGGCGCAAGCGCCGCTCTTGAGCTCGATGACGTCCACGTCCGCGCGCGAGAGCTTGGCGTCCTGGTACGCCTTCTTGACGGCGCTGAGGCAGTCTTTCGCGTTGGTCGACTCGTAGGTCTCGCCAACCGCGCTCAGGCACGCAGCGCTCTGGGTCGCTTTGCAACCCGTGGCGTCCGCGCCGTCCCCGGAGCAAGCCTTCACGACGGAGTCGTTACACACAGCGTTGGCCCACGACTGGCAGAAGCCTTCGCGGGTATTTGAGGAGTTGCCAGACGACTTGGTGTCGGAGCAGGCGCCCAGAAGCGCCAGGTAACCAACCAACCCGCCGAAAAAGACTATCGTGCCCGACTTGAAAAGCATGCTTACCTCGCTCCCGGGTCAGACGATAACCCAAGCCAGCTGATTCGCCATTCGCTCTTAGACGGTGTACGTCGCGCCTCCCCCAAACCATCCGTGTCCGAAGCGACTTCTTCCCCGCCCCACCTCGGAATTCACCTGCTGCTCGCAGTTGCAACGGCGGTGGCCACCTTTGGCGCGATGATCGTCGCCGTCGCCCTGCTCGGGTTGGGCGCCATTCTGAGCGGCGTGAACGTGCAGGAAGCCGTAAAAAACCCGACTTGGCTCATCGTCGGCGCCGCGGTCACGCAGAGCTCGGTGGCGTTGGTCGCGCTCGGTGGCGCTCGCTTCTGGAGTCGCTATCGCCGACTGACGCCGCGTGAGGCGTTTCGGCAGTGCTTTCCCGTTGGCCGTCCGAGCTTGGCCTCCTTCCTGGGGGCGCTGTTGGTGGTGTTCGGCATCACCCCGCTGGCGCTTGGGATCGCCCAGGCGGTCCAGCGCGCGCTGGAGGTCGAGACCGCGTCCGAGGAGGTGGTTCGCATCGCCGCAGGCGCGCCCCCGCTGTCGTTCGCACTGCTCATCTTCTGCGTGGCGGTGCTCCCGGGCCTGGTGGAGGAAGCTCTCTTCCGCGGCTTTGTGACGCGGCTGCTAGTTCCCTGGTACTGGTTTGCCTGGCTCGTGCCGAGCGTGCTCTTCGGCGTCGTGCATGGCGACTGGGTGCAGAGCACGGGCACCATCATCTTGGGCTTGGGATTTGGCTGGATCCGCTTGCGGACGGGGTCGGTGTTGCCGTCCATGTTCGCCCACATGACCTACAACGCAGCGGTGCTGATCGGGGCACGCTTCTCCGCAGCTCAGGACGACTCCGCGACCATGCCGCTCGCCGCGATGGCTGGTGGCTTGTTATTCGCTGCGCTAGGCAGCTGGATGCTCGGCGTGCGCGCGGCACCCGCGGAAACCTCACGCGCCCAGGAAGATCATGAGCGAGCCAGAGAAGACTGAGTCAGAGCAGGCCGAGGCCGCAGGCCCCGGCTCCGAGTCGGGCGAAGCGACCACCGGCGAAACAAAGCCCGAGGAGCAAGGCAAGCGCACGTCCCTGGACCTCAAGGGCGCGGCCATCCCCGTCGTGGTAACGCTACTGCTCGCCATCTTCATTGTTTATCCATATGTAAAAGACATCCGCGAACACGGCGCGCAGTCCATCTCGAACGCTCGCCAGCAGCGGGCTGAGCAAACGGACGAACAAGTGGTGACCCAGGAGGCCACAGATCTCCTAGACGGCTTGAAGGTCGGCGACAGCGTCAAAGACTTCAAGGTCATCGCCGTGCGTGGTCCCCGACTGCGGCGCATCGAGATCGAGCTCGGGAGAGCCAACCTCACGCTGCGCGTCTTCGTGTCGCGCATCGATGGGGTGAAGCTGGTGCCCCCGCGCAAGACCCAGATGTACGCGGTGTACTACGAGAACGCGAAGCCCAACGGGGACGCGTTGAGCAGCGAAGAGTACCTCGAGCTGGTGGAAGCGATCGCCAAGCGCGTTGAAAAGCAGGAGCGCAAGGTCTCCATGCCCGACAACCTGTGAGCGCGACAACCGCGAGCGCGCGTCAGGCGACCGTGTTCGGCGGCTCGAGGGCCGCCAGGTGCTCCGCGAAATCGCGCATCGCGTCGTTCGCCGTGTAGATCCCCGCGAGCTTGTCTTCGCGAGTCACGAGCACCGAGCCAATGTGACGCAGCGCCATCTCGTGCAGCACCTCATCTGCGCGAGTGTGAAGATCGACCACGTAGGGATCCGACACGGCAACGTCAGCCACACTGACTGACTCTTCGCTTCCGTGAGCCAGGGCGCGCAAGACGTCGTGCTTCGTGATCACCCCGGACAGCTTGCCGCCGTGGGCCACTGGGAGGTGGCTGATGTCGTGCTTGTCGAACATCGCCTCCGCGTCCTCCAGCGAGGCCGTCGCTTCGATCGTGAAGGGAAACGGGGTCATCAGGTGCTTGATGAAGGGGACGCGGGACATCTGAGTAGTAAGAGTAGCAAAAGCGCGTCAGCGCCAGCATACGAAGTGGCCTAGCGGTCGTGCTAAGGCGTACTCATGGTTGAGCGCGCTCCGCCCCCAGACACGCGGCGAAGGCCGCTCATCGACGCGGCCCGGCCCCAACTGAGCCGGCGCGACCTCTTGCTGGGTGGCGCGACGCTGCTCGCTGCCGTGACGAACTCGGAGCGCGGTGAGGCAGCGACGCCGACGTCTGACCTGCTCGATGCTCACGACCTTCAGCTCCCCGGAGACGCGCGCATCGCTCGCCGCGCGTTGGTGCTCACCCCCAAGCCGCTGCCGGCTCACCCGCTCCCGGTGTTGGTGTTGCTGCATGGGTTGGGCGAGACCGGCAATGAGCTCCTGGGGATCCACGCCTGGGGAGAGCGCTATGGCCTCGTAACGAGCTACGAGCGCCTCAAACGCGCGCCAGTCGCGCGTACCCTGCAGAAGCTGCGTTACCTCACGGATTCGAGGGTTACAGAGCTAAACCAGAGCCTCGAGCGGCGACCTTTCAGGGACCTGATCTTGGTGTGCCCCGTCACCCCGAATCCTTACAAGCTCCAGCCCGCACCTCAGACGCTTGACCGTTACGCCGACTGGATCGAGCAGACGCTACTTCCAACCGTACGGAAACGATTCCCAGCGAGCCCTCACAGTCTGCACACCGGGCTCGATGGCTGCTCCCTCGGCGGCTACGTCGGCGTCGAGGTCTTCCTGCGCAAGCCGGCGTTGTTCGCGAGCTACGGCGGCGTGCAGAGCGCGTACGGTGTCGCTCAAGCGGGCATCTACGCGGAACGCATCGCTCAGGCGATTCAGGCCTACGGTCCAAAGGCGCTGCACTTCGAGAGCTCGAGCGAAGATCCGTATCTCGAGCCGACGCGCGCGATCTCGAAGCGCCTCACGGAGCTCGACGTGCCTCACGTCCTGCGAGAAGCGCCCGGCCCCCACAATCAGCCCTGGCTACGCGAAATTGGGACTTTGGAAATGTTGCTTTGGCACAGTCGACAGCTTGAGCTACGCCCGAGCTCGTCATGAGCGTCCAAGCGAGCCCCCTCCTCACCCGCTTCTTCGCCGCCGCGAACCCGAACAATCACGCGCCCGCGATCGTCGACGAAGCCGAATCCGTGGATTTTCGGAGTTTGGGGGAGAGGGTGCGGCGTGTGGCAGCCGGGCTGGCAGCCCAAGGCCTCGCCGGGCCTCGCGCTGGGACCGACGCCGCCAGCGTCGACCCGCCGCGCGTCGCGATGCGCGTGGCCCAAGGCAGCGGATGGGTCGAAGCGTTCTTCGGCATCACGCTGGCAGGCGCCAGCGCGGTCCCTCTGAG
>JBFXBK010000559.1:0-4480 GCA_050183255.1 Polyangiaceae bacterium
GATCGATCGGGCGAGGAGACGGGACATCGGCTGCAACAAGGGGCACCTCCCGCGAGCGGGCCAGGGAGCGGGTTTCGGGATTTGGCGGCACCTCTCGACACTTCGCCACAGGCGCGCTCAACTCGGATGCGCTTCTGGGACGCTGCGCAACAGCACGATCGTGGGGCCGGCGCTCTCGCACGCGTCCGTGCTGACGAACACGCGCCGGGAGGTCGTTTCGTGACCAGGCACCTCGGCGATGATCGTGTAGTGGCCCGTGTAGCTGCCGGAGGGACCGCGCACAGCCCACAGGGGAGCGCCCACTTGGCGCTCGGCGAGGTATTCCACGCCCACGATCTCGAGCTCGATGCCGCCTTGAATCTCAAAAAAGACGCGCACCGACGCCTGCGATGTCAGGTCGGCGCCGTCGGGGTCTACGACCGAAACTAGCAGCGTCCAGGGCAGGTCCGGCGCATCGCAGTCGCATGCCGACACGTGGAGCAGCACCGCCACGCCAAGCCAAGCTTGCGCCAGAAAGGCGAGGGCGCGGCGGGCCGCGGACCCAGCGGCCAGACTGGCGGACGTGGGCGGGCGAGACGCAGCGCGGCCGCCGCAGTTCGACAAGTTCTCGCTGGGGGCAGTACCAATCACGCGCGTCTCCTGTCTAGCGACTTTCTTCTCACGAACCACGCCTTGGCGCCTGACCCCTACTCGTCTCATGCTCTGCCAGAGCGCCCGCGAAGATCAAGGAGAAGTTAACGTGTTGGCGCCTGATCGCTACTCACGAGAGGTCCAGCGGCTGGACGATGGTGACGTCGCCGGAGGTGGTGTCGCCGGTGACGGTGATGAGGGGCTGGAACTCGATGCGGCTTGCCACGTCCCCGCCGTGGGCTGGGGCCGAGCGGGGAACCCAGCGCTGAGCGTCGGCCTTGCTGGCCATGGTGGCGCAGGCGAGGTCCAGGATGTGGCCGCTGTCGACGCGTGCGAAGGCGCGTCTACCGGCTCACTGGCTGGGGTCAGTGCCAAGCCATCGGGCTCGAGTTGCACGATGACCTGGCGCGTGCGAACCTGCCCGCATCGATCATCCGTGACTCGGACATCACGAACCTGAGTGCGGTAACCGTCAAGGCTGACCTCAATTCGATAGGCGCCGGGTTCACCAAAATACCACCAACTGGCAGGAACTCCGGACGGGGTCGCGGGCGTGGTAAAGTACGGGTCCAACTCCACGAACTCGCCACGGAGTAGGAAGAAGCACCGCACTTGGGTCTCCGGCGGTGGCGAGCCCCCTTCCGTTGTCTCGACCCCCACCTTTAGGGCCGTTGCAACGACCGGCGCGCAGCATCCGCCGAAGCCCAGAGCAGTTGACCCTATCAGGAACAGCGCCAAGCACGGAATCTTGGGGTTCCAGCTAGGTGATTGGCAGTAGGAGAGACTTGGCAAGCGCCAATCCTTTAAGTCCGAAGTAGTTTACGTCCAGGGCTGTGTTGTACGCCTTGATGAATTCCTCATCCACCGCGGCTGCGAAGTTCTTCTTCAGCCCGGCACCGGAGTGAACTCCGAACAGGAAAGGGACCCTTAGGTCGTTCGGACCGGTGAACGATGGCACTGCGAGAGAGTCTGGCAACCATGCGATGAAAGGCCCACCAGAGTTTCCGCTTGTTGCGTCGAAAGTGTGTGAGAACACGGCATTTCCGTCGGCCCCCAGGCCGAAGAAGTCCCCATTGAACGCCGTCTTATTGAGAATACTGCCACCGAATTCGAAGCTCATCGTGTTGCTGCCAAACGGTGCGACCGTCGGATAGCCTAGAAGGAACTTCGTGGCCGCCCACATGGTGGTCTCAGTCAAGCGCCGAGGCGGAATCCAGCCAACGACATCTCCCCGCACACCTGATTGAGGGTTGATGGGGTGCAACCCCACGGCCGTGCTCAGATTCATGATACACCAATCCTTCGCTCGCTGGCGCAAGGTCCGTCCGCCTGGGGGGTTCGCTTGGACCCAGACGTCGGTCACAAACGCGCCAGGAATTGCCAAGGGCGGTGGTACCGTCGCCGGCACTGGAGCAGTTGCTGCCGGCATGAGCCCCGAACCAGGCACCTGCGTCGCCTGGAACGCACCCGGGAACCACTCGCCCGACAGGAACGAGCTCGGAGTGCGATTGGCCGTGAACGTGATGTAGGCCCCGGCCAACACGTCGCCGTCGATGGCCCCGTCCCAAAATTCGTTGAGGCAATGCGCTGCGGTTGCAATCGTGGCCGGACCGACGAGAGTAGCGGCGCATTGCGAGGACGTCTGACCGCCCCCGGGACGGGCGCGGAAGAGGTTCACTGTGCCGGTACAACGATAAGGATACATGCCCGTGACGAGAGGGATCCGCTGATCTGAGCCGATCACGTTGTGATCGCATTCGCACTCGCCTTCTTGGCGCTCCGCTAGCAGGCGCAGTAGCGCCGCCTCCTGTTCTCGGCCAAAGAACCACCTCGAACTTCGAAGCGCGGGTTGGGGAGACATGAAATCGAGACCCGCGCCCCTCGCTTGACCTGCGTCGAGGGGCGAGTCGACAAGGTGTACGCGCACGGCACCCGGCGGTTCTCCTGGCGCGCGGTCTGTAGCACCCGCGCCCATCGCCAACCGGGACATGCAATCCGCTATCACCGGTTTTGGCAGTCCGGCGCTAGCGAGGCCAGCAGCGAGAGTCCGAGCGATTGCGGTCCAAGAAGCACCCAAGCCTTCGGAGTTGGCCCGGTCTGAGTGTACAGCGGTCGCCAACGCGGATTCGCCATGGGACGTTGTCGCCATTGAGGAACGGGTGCCAGCGGGCGCCATGGGCACGGTCGAGCCGCGCCCACCGAGAAACGTGTCGAGCTTGTCGTTCATGGTGTCGAAGGATTGCTGCGGCGTCTGCATCCCCGAGCGGAGTTGATGCGACAGCGACGCTAGGCCACGCCGGGCGCTGGCGGGGGCGAGCTCGGGGACCGTGCTCTGACGGGACGCGAGGGTCGCCAGGGGCACGGTGGATTGCGGGCCCGTGGCGTTGATCACCGAGAGCGCGGAGGCTGGGGGTCTGTGTTGCATCGTGGCACCTCGGGTGGTTCCGTGCTTGGCGCGGGGGCGACGGCGGCACCAGCAGCCAGTTCAGGGTGGTGGGCGGCGGCATTGCTCCAGGGATGGTGGTGAAGTCGTCCTCATCATGCACAGCAGTCCTGAGCTACCCTCAGTCCGCCAGCTCCAGGGTGAACGCGACGAACTCGCTCGGTGGAATCCGGTCGCCGAGCTCGTAGAACTTCGGCAAGTCGCCCACGGAGCCTCCTGCGACACAGGTGTCGCTTCCGCCGAGCGTGGGCGAGGGCACTAGTGTGAACCTGCTTGTCTTTGCGGGTACCGGATCACCGAGCTGGTAGACTGCCGCAGGGGTCGGCTCCGCAGTCGAGAGCATGTCAGGTGTGCATGTGGGCCGTTGAGGGGGGATCGCATATGAGAGCGGGACCGTAATCATGTTGCCGCAATTGAGGTTATGGGTGGGTAGCAGCGGCTGTGTGCAGGCGCTGTCGGAGTATACAATCTCTGACGCGCGCGCGGGCGGCCATGGCAAGCACCGAATCACGCCATCTTCCGCCATCCTGAGTGAGCAGTCCACGTCGAAGCGAGAGTCCCAGACCGACCACGCAAAGTCAGATTCACCAGCCGCTCTGCCGAGCACGAATCTGATCCGCGCACCGGACTCGAGGAGGTCACCGTAGTTTGTGACGCCCGCCAGGGGATCATCCGTCTCCCCGTCGCCGCCCGCATCGGATGCGAGCGCATCGGGCGCGGAGTCCGGTCGTGTCGTCGAGCACGCTTCGGTCGTCCCGACTAGTCCCGTCAAGATCAACAGCATCCCGAGTTCGTGCGTGCGACCGACCCTCATGGCTCCGAAACCTCTAGCGTGTAGCCTACGAATTGCTCGCTGAGGACTTCCGCGCCGAGACGATAGTTGCCGAGCGCTGTGATCTCACCGACCAATGCGCAGTCGCCGTTGGGCTTCCTCTCGTAGAAGGGGCTGCCGACTGGCACCGCCTCGCCCACTGAATACACCGCCGACCGCGCCCCGCCGAGGTAGTGGTTGAGGCAGAACGGCAGGTCTACCGTCTCCGCCCCGGGCTCCGACAGTGACACCATGGAACCGCACAGGGTAGGTACCAGACGCAGCGCAGGCACTGTGCAGGCCGGATCCAGATAGAACACCTCCGAGGTGCTGCCGAAATAAGGGGGCTGACAGCGGAGGACACCGTCGGCGGCCACGTCGATCGAACATGGCGCCTGCAACTCCGCGTCCCAAAGCGCCCAGGGCATCGCGCTCCCGTCGGCGCCACGCGCCCAGATGCGCTTGATGCGCGTCGTGCTGCCGTCCCCCACCCCCGGCAGCGCGCTGGCGCGGTCGACCGGCTCGGGTTCCGCGCGGGCGTCTGCCGCAGGCACGACGTCCGCCCGAGGAGCCTCCCCAGCTCCGGCACAACCGAG
>JBFXBK010000560.1:0-4476 GCA_050183255.1 Polyangiaceae bacterium
CGGGCACAGCGATTGCTTTTCCACGCCGTGAAAGCCGTGAAAGCTTGGAGTGGAGTCATGAAGCGTCTGTGCATTCTCGTATCGTCAGCGTGTTTGGCCATCGCCTGCGGGGGCAGTTCATTCAGTGGGGGAGAGGGTGGTGACGCCGGCAGCGGCGCACAAGGCGGCAGCGGTGCCCAGGGCGGCAGCGGTGCCCAGGGCGGCAGCGGTGCCCAGGGCGGCAGCGGTGCCCAGGGCGGCAGCGGCGCCCAGGGTGGCAGTGGAGCTGGCGGCAGCGGAGCCGAGGGTGGCAGCGGCGCGTTCGGCGGCAGCGGAGCTACTGGGGGGAGCGGTGGCGTGCCGAATGAGTGCCACGTGGAAACTCAGCGACCAGGGCCGTATCCGGTCACCTTCGTATTCACGAACTCGGATCCTGGTTATCCGGTCTACATTCAGCAGGACTGCAACCTGAACTATTCACTCTCGAGCTGTAGCGACGGCTACGTGGACTCCCTGAGTCGCTCCGGGGAATGCACCGCTTCGTGCGACAACTATCAGGGCTGCATCGCCTGCGGCGCCTGCCCCTGGAGCCGCGTGGAAGTCACCAGCAAGGACTCCCTGGAGGATACCTGGGCAGGCAGCGTGTACACCTTCTCCAATGCGCCTGATGGCTGCACCTGCCACGACGTGCACAGCGCTCCCGCAGGGAAATACCGCATCAGCGTGCCGGTGTACGCCACTCCGGATCCGAACACCGACGATGGACCCGTATACGTCGTCACTCAGGAGTTCGAGCTGCCTGCCACCAACGACGTCGTGTTCGTCGACGTGACGCTCCCGCTGGGTGGCGGGGCGGAGTAGCACTCACTCTGCGATTTCGAAGCGCAGCACGTGGGCGCCTTGAAGCGCGGCGTGAGTGACGAACGGGCCCTCGATGGGAGCGCCATCGAGGGTCACTCCGGTGATCTGGCCTTGCCGTGGATCGCGGCTCGCCTCCACGGTGAGGTCGCCCTGAGGACGGTGCAGCACCACCTTCTGGAAGCGCGGAGCGCCGACGACGTAGCGATCGGTGCCGCTCACCGGGTAGAGGCCGACGCTGGCGAAGAGCAGCCAGGATGACAGCGTTC
Organism: Polyangiaceae bacterium; assembly: GCA_050183255.1. Taxonomy (GTDB): domain Bacteria; phylum Myxococcota_A; class Polyangia; order Polyangiales; family Polyangiaceae; genus JAHBVY01. The sequence continues at coordinate 1,107 of JBFXBK010000560.1, forward strand.
CCGCGTCGTCGTTGCCTGCGAGGCCATCGGGACCGGTGCCGTACATCTCATCGATGACCCAGTGGACGAAGTCTCGGGTCGATGTGCGGTCACCCCAGGCAGCGAATAGCCAGGGCGCGAGGATATTGGGCTCGTTGCCGTGCCAGTAGTAGTTGCGCACGCCGAGCACGGCTGTTTCCTCGCGGCTACTATCGAAGAACTCCTGCAAGCGAGCCCGGGCAGCTTCCTCACCTCCGAGCTGCTCCGCGAGGCCCGCGGGATCGTGGCCGATCATCCACAGGTACTGCCAAGCATTGCCTTCGGTGTACATGTCCGCTTGCACCGTGGGCAAGCTCATCGGCGCCCAGCTGCCGTCGCTGGTCTTGCCGCGGAAGAAGCCGCTGTCGGCGTCGTAGAGCGCGCGCCAGCTGTCGCCGCGAGCGGAGAAGGTGGCAGCATCCTCTGTCTCGCCCATTCGTTCCGCCCAGTTCCCAAGCGCCGCGTCCGCCGTGGCGTACTCTTGGGTGCGCGACACCGAGCCGCTGCTCATGTCTGACGGTACGTAGCCATATTGCATGTACGGTTCGATGCTGCCGCGCCCACCCATCGTCCCCGGTTGTTTCCCTACGGCAGAGACTCGAGACAGCGCGTAGGCCCTCGCTTGATCGAACTCCACGCCTTTGAGCGCGCTCTCGGCGAGCACGATTTCACCCGGGGAGCCGATCATGCTGTGAACGTCGCCGTTCGCGAGCGCCCAGCGCGGGATAGCGCCACCTTGCTCGCCTAGGCGCACCAGGGAGCGCGCGAAGAGACCCGCCTCAGGTCGCTCCGCGAGCATGAACCAAGGGTGAAACGTGCGATACGTGTCCCACAGCGAGAAGTCGCTGTAGTGCTCTTCGGGCGGCTGAATGACTGGGCCGAGGGGCTCAGTCTCCGTCGCTACGCCGCGCGCTCGGCCATCCACGTCGCTCATCAGGCTCGGCATCATGAACGTGTGATATACGCTCGTGGCAACGGTCTGCGTGTCGGTCGCGTCCGCGGTGTAGACCTCGAGCTCATCGAAGATTGGCCCCCAGGCAGCAACGGCGCGAGCGCGCACGGCGTCGAAGTCGAAGTCGGGCAACTCAGCCTGGAGGTTCTTGCTGGCTCCTTCGGCGTCGACGAAGCTCACCGCCACCCGCAGGGACACCTCGCGTGTACCAGCAGGGAATCGCACCCAGCCGCCAACGTCGATGCCGGACGCAGTCGCCTCCGCCGGGTGCATGCCAGCTTCGTCCCAAACACCGACCTCGCTCGGCGCGACGTCGAATACTCCGTCCATGAAGATCTCGAAGCCGCCGAAGCGGCCGCTCAGGTCGCCCAGGTTGTGCATCCGCGCGGTAATGTTCGAGCCGCTCAGCTGAACGTCGCCGCCGCCGCTCTTGCCGTCTCCCACGGTGTGCTCGGCGTCGAGCAACACGACGGGATCACCCGCTTCAGGGAAGCTGAAGCGAAACAGCGCCGCGCGGCGGGTAGAGGTGATCTCGACTTTGCGCCCGCCTTCGAGATCAACGGAGTAGTAACCCAGCTGTGCAACCTCCCCCGAATACCCGCTTGCGTAGCCTGCCTCCGACCTGACGTCGGCGCTGAGCGCCGCGCCACTGCTGAGCACCAAGGGCATCAAGCCGAAGGTCCCGTAGTCCGACACGCCTGTGCCGTACGCGTGGGTCAAGCTGAAGGCCTCGATGAACGGATCACCGTAGTGGTAGCCCGCGCAGTGGTAGAAACCGAGGCCGTCAAAGCCAGCGGTGTTCGTGTCGGGGCCGGCGTGGATCATCGCGAACGGCAGCGCCGGCCCCGGATACGCCGAACCAACGCCAAAACCGACCCCACCGGTTCCGATCATCGGGTTCACCGCGGAAACGAGGTCGGCTCTCGGAGGCAGCTCTGTCTCACCCCCATCTCCGCCAGCGTCCACACCGGGACTCCCCTCGGTTGGCGCATCCTCCCCACAGGCGACCAAACCTCCGCTCAGGGCCAGCACCGAAAGCAACGCCGAAAGACCGTGTAACCGCCTCACTACGGCAGCATACCAAACGGCCGTTCGACTAGCACTAAGCCTGATTCAACAGCTCAATCGAGCTGGCCGGGCGTCCAGTCCAGCGCCTGCGTCAGCGCAGCCAAAAACGCCTTGGGATCCTCGCGATGGGCGAAATGGCCGCCGGGCACGTACAGCACGCGGTATCCGCCGCGGAACATCCGCGCCGCCTGATGAAAGCGCCACGGCTCGAGGATGGGGTCATCCACCGCAGCGATGCCCACACTCGGTACGAGGATCGGCTGGCGGTGACCTTGCGGGGGGAGAGGGGACAACGCTCGGTAGTATCCGAGCGCCGCATCTAGGCAGCCAGGGCGCTTGAAGGCCTCCTTCACGTCATCGAATGCTCCGCGAGGAACCGACCAAGTCGGCGACCAGCGCTGCACGAGCTCGTCGATCTCAGCAAAATGGTCCTGCGCCACGCGCTGAGGGGCACTGCCGGTGCGCAAACTGAAGAAGTGGCGCACCCCCCACAAGAGCTTGAGGCTTGGCTGCATCGTGGCGGGATGAGGAATCGTGGCGATCAAGCGAGAGACCCGCTCTGGCGCGAGCCCTGCGGCGCTGATCGCGGCGCTGGCTCCCCAGTCATGGCCAATCAGGATCGCTCGCTCCTGTCCAAGAGCTTCTATCAAGCCGAGCAGATCCCGACCCAGGGTGTCGCTGTCGAAGGCGCCGTCCTTGGGTACTTCCGTGGGGTAATAACCTCGCATGAAGGGAGCGACGACGCGATAGCCCAGCTCGGCGATACGCGGCCGTAGCCAGTCCCAGGTGTGCGCCGTATCCGGGAAGCCGTGAGCGAGGATCACGAGCTCGCCGTGTCCGGCCTCCAAATAGGCGAAATCGACTCCGTTGGCGCGAATGCGCTGCTCTCGTTCCCGACCCACGGGCAGACCCTGCGCGCTCTGAGCGACGCAAGCAAGCAGCAACGCGACGCAGGTCGCTGACGTCTCCAAAGAGCACCCGCAGCAACCGAGCGAAGCTCCAGCGGAGTCGCTGCGCACGGGCGCTGGGACACTCTGGACCAGCGTTCATGGGTAATGACATGGAAACGCCGAACGCGAGCCATGCGCGGGTTCGTTTGGCGGTGTATCCTGCGTCCCATGAAGCGCGTGGTTTGGCTTAGTTTGGCTTTTCTAGGGGCATGTGGCGGCAAGACGTTGGGCGACGGCTTCGGCGGCGAAGCCGGGAGCGGTGGTTCGAGCGGCAGCGGCGCTCAGGGCGGCAGCAACGTTGGCGGCAGCTCCCAGGGGGGCAGCGCCGTGGGCGGCAGCAACGTCGGAGGCAGCAGCGCTGTGGGTGGCAGCAGCGCTGTGG
>JBFXBK010000561.1:0-4475 GCA_050183255.1 Polyangiaceae bacterium
CCTGGGACGACGCCTTGATCATCGTCGTTGGCGACGTGCCCATGGGCGACCCTCCGGAGGTGCCATTCGACCCGGCGCCACCGCTGAGAGAGGATCGTTTGCTCTCCCCGCTCTACGTTAAATTTCCGCGCGGAGAACTCTCGGGGTCCCAGGTGAGCCTACCAACGACCTCGATGGACGTCGCGACGACCATCCTCGCGGCCTTCGATCTGAAGCCTGCGCGACACCTCGACGGCGTCGACCTCTATCAGTCCGCGATTGGTGTCGAGCCTCCACTGGGGCGACCCCTCGAGGCGACCCTCGGCAACGACTACGCTTCTCGCTGGGGCCTCTTGCTGCTGTCCGGGCGGCTTGGTCGCAGGCCGTCGCTGTGCGAGCTCGACGTCGATCCCGCGTGCGTCTCCGACGCCTTCGAGTCGCGGCCCATCGCGGCTCGCGCCTTGTGGAGAGCGACCCACAAGCTCGAGATCGAAGCGCGTCGCGTCGCGAAGAGCGGCTCCCGTGCGCAGCTCGACGACGACGAGAATGCGGCGCTCACGGTTTGGGGCTACTGAGGGTGCAGTCGCCCGGCTGGCCACCGCTGAGCGGAGCGCAAGCCTGATCGACAGAGCACTGCCCAGCGAATTACCGAGACAAGACGCCAGGCGCCGCGCGACGGTTCACAAGCGCAGTCGCAGCGACGCCCCCGTCGATTGGCAACTCGTGTAGCATCGCGCGTAATGCGCTTCGCGACCTACGCACTTTCCATGCTTTGTACCCTGGGCCTCGTCACCGCGTGTGATGGGGAAGACAACTCGAAGAAGCCCGAGGGATCCGGTGCTGGAACCGGGATGGGCGCGGGCGGCACCAGCGCTGGTGGCATGGGCGGTTCCGCGGGGAACAATAGTGGCGGCACGGGCGGAGCCCAGGCTGGCGCCGGCGGTCTGGCTGGCGCCAGCGGCGCGTCGACGGGTGGAACGGGTGGAAGCGCCGGGAGTGCGGGGAGCGCTGGAGGGGCGACTGGTGGCACTGGCGGGAGCGCGACGGGGGGTAGTGGAGGAACTGGCGGCAGCACCGGAGGGACTGGTGGCAGCACCGGAGGAACGGGTGGCGGCGGTGGTGGCCCGAGCTGCACTTGGCCCGGCTTGCCAGCGGGTGGGGTGACGCTCCCCGGAAACTCGCCCGAAGGCGTGGCCTTCAGCAAGGACTGCGCGCTGCTCGTCGTGGAGTCGGACACCGTGTATCGCCTCGATCCGGCGACCCCGAGCGTCGCCACCGCGTTCGCAACCCAGACGGGCGTCACCGACTTGCAAGACGTCGAGGTCTCGAGCGACGGCACGCTTTATGTCACCTCGCGCGGAGCGAACTCCGTGGTGCGCTTTGACGGCACCACGGGCGCGTTCATCGACACCTTCGCTACGACGACGTTCAACGGGCCGAACTCGATGGCGTTCGACGCGAGCGGCAACCTCTATGTCAGCTCGCGCAACACTGGCGCCGTGGTGCGCTTTGCGCCTGACGGCACCGATCTCGGCAACTTCGCGACCACCGCCCAACTTGGCAGCCCCGAGGGGATGGTGTTTGGACCCAGCGGCGAGCTCTTCGTCAGTGGCCGCACCAACTCGGTGGTGCAGCGCTTCGACGCGAGCGGTGTGTTCATCTCCACCGTGATCGAGACGCCCGCCGTGCTGGCCCCGGAGGGTCTCGCCTTCACCAGCGATGGCCGCATGTGGGTCAACAGTCGCGACACCGGCCAGGTGGTTCGCCTCAACAGCACGACCTTCGCGGAGATCGATCGCGTCAGCTTCACCAACGAGGAGCCCATCGGCATGGTCGTCGCGCCGAACGGCGACGTGATCATCAGCTTGCGTGGCTCGGGTCGCATCACGACGGTGCCGTAGCGCGGTGGTTGTTGCTAGGGGCTCCTGATGCCAAGTTGACCCGTGTTGGCTAGGATCAGCGCCGTGGTCGACCTCACGATTCGCTCCCATCTCCAGTACAGCCTCCACGAGGAGACCCGTTGGTTCGCGGACAAAGCTCGAGTCGCGGCGCTAGTCGAGGCAATTCTCAGGTTGCCGCTCGGCGCCCGCATCAACCAGGCCGGCGTCTTCGCGAAGGAGCGTCCGAGGCGCGACGCCGCGGCAATCGTGAAGGCCGTTGCCACGGGGAAAGCGACTTCGTTCTGTCTGCTCGACGCTTCCTCTCAACAGATGGCGCACACGTACATCGCGCTCGACATCGAACCCGACATTTTCCGCTTCTCGATGTTGCTGAAGGGCGAAGCGCTGGAGGCGGTGAGCGGCACACTCTTTTGCGATCTCGAGTCGCTGGCCTTTGCGTTCGCCCAGCGCATGCGAGACCTTGGTGGTCTATACCTCGGCTTCGCCCACGTCCTCGAGGGCCGCGGCTACAGGCGCCCCCGAACCACGCTGCCGTCCAAGCATCGTCGCTACGAAGTCGACTCAGTGCTCGACCTAGTCGATCTCACGTTTCACCAAAGCGATCACGAACGCGCGCTGCCAGTTGATGCAGCTGCGCTGCAGAACACGCCGACGCCCCAATCAGTCCGCCGCAACGAGCGCGCAGGCCTCCTCGCGCTGCGCTGGATCGACGGCTGCGATGACGTCAAGGCGCTCTCCACGGCTGCCGACCTCCACGCCAAGTGGATGAAGGCCGCGCTGAAGTAGCGCGGCCCCAGAGCGACTACCGCACACACAGCCGATGCAGCGTGCCCAGGATGCGATTGAAGCGCTTGCGCAGCTCCTCATCCAGCGGCCTGATGAGCCCCAGCGCCTCAGCAACCTCGAGACAAGCGAGCGTCTCCCGGGCAGAGCCCATCGCCGTATTGAAGCGCACGGCCTTGTTGCGTCCCCGGCTGTACGAGCCCTCTGCCACATTGAGCACAATGGAGGATTGAGCCCGCCGGAGCTGGCGACCCAGGTCTGGATCCGCACGGCAAATGCGCTCCGCCAAGGGCCGAATCAGAGTGACGGTTTCGAGAATGAATGGATAGATTTCGAGCATCGGTGACCTCCTTCTGTTCGATCACACGATCCCTCCGCCGGCGAGTCGCAGGCGCTGTCCAGGCTGCGAGCGCAGCGAGCACCGGGCGCAGCCCGGCCCCGGCCTGGACAGCGCCGAGCACGCCGGCAAAATCAGAAGTGAACGAGCTAGGGCCAGAGCTAGGGCTAGAGTGGCGGGAGCGGGAGTCAAAAGCCACGCGGAAAACAGCGACTGCCGGGCGAGGCGAAGCCCATGCCCGGCCCGCCTCCAACCGCCGGGCGAGGCGAAGCCCATGCCCGGCCCGCCTTCAACCGCCGGGCCAGGCGAAGCCCATGCCCGGCCAGCCTTTAACTGCCGGCCCGCCTTCAACCGCCGGGCCAGGCGAAGCCGAAGCCGGCCCCACTCGCCACGCCCGCTCAAACCCTGGCCCTAACCCCCACCCCCACTCGAACTCAAACCCTAGCCCGAACCCTAACCCCCACCCTTCAAGAAAATGGGATTCGTAAACCCAAACGGCACCGTGTACTCCCGCGAAACATTGGGCAATCCCCGACTCCCCTGCGCAACCACCACAATGAACGAACTCCCCTCCGGTAGCTTCAGCTTTAGTTTCCCACGGAAACGCTCGACGCTCCCCCGCGTCTGCTTGAACGTCTGAAAGTGGATCCTCTTGCCCTCGGCGCCGGCGAGCACCTCGAGCTGGCTCACGTCGATCCACGGCGCGGCCTGGACGCTGAGTTCCAGGTCGAAGCTCGCTCCCCGGATGATCGCGGTCTCCCCGGGGCCTTTTCCGAGCACCTTGGCGTCGATGAACGGCCCGCTCGTCACTTGCGCTTTGCCCTGCTTGAGCGCCTTGAGGCACGCATCGAACGGTGCCTTCACATCCTCGGCGTCGCTCTTCGAGTCGCGGCAGCGCACGAAGGTGCGCGGTAGTCCGGGATCCAGGATGCCGAGCTTGTGGGAGTCGCTGGAACCGGTAGCGACATAGCGCTTCCCGCGGCCTAGCTGGTGTAGCCAGTCGAGCAGCACCGGTTTCACCTTCTTCAGGTCCCGGGCGTCGTCGCCGTTGTAGACCTCGATGGTGTCGAAATCCGCATCGTAGCCGGCCTTGCCTGGGGCGCCGTCTGCCTCACTCACCTCGTAGGCGGAGAAGTAGCTGATGGCCGGGTCCCAGCGCGGATGATTCACCTGAAGTATTCCGTGGGGAGATGCCTTGCGCGCGCTGGCGAACAGGCCCTGTGGTGTCGTGTCTTGATAGGCGACGTTCTTCTCCACGCTGAGCGGGAACACGTTGAAGTGCCCAAAGCGGTTGCCGAGGGTGCTCACCTCGCAGCCGGTCACGGTCTGAAAGTCGGTGGTGAGGACGCCGTCTCTCAACAGCGCTGCCCGCGTCGGGCCCAGGTCAGTCACCAGGTAATGGTCCGTCGCGACGGCGAGCTCCACTCCTTCAGCTGCTATCGACACGACGCGCGCGGCCAGTGAAATGTCCGCGT
>JBFXBK010000562.1:0-4461 GCA_050183255.1 Polyangiaceae bacterium
GTCGAGGGCGGCGAGGGGAGCGAAGTCTTTGATCCGCGGGGTACGGTTGTCCGTGCGCTTGCCCAGACGGATGGTCCCGAGCTGCGTCAGCGACCCTATGGGCTGAGCGAGCCCCTTGCGTGCCAGCAGGCAGCCAGCGATGAAGGTGGTAGCGACGGCTCCCATGCCGGGCAGGAGGACTAGCAGCTTGCCGGTGGGCTTGGTGATGTTCTCAGGCTGTTTCATTGAATGCTCTCTGCGATCAGTTGGCGGCGCTGCCGTAGCACGAGCCGTCGAAGGCCCAGCGAACTGCTGGGGTTAAGGGAGGAGGAGCCGCGAGGGCGGACTTGGATGCGGGGCGGGGGCTTCATAGGCGCCAAGGCCGCCCGGCGGTAGTAGGCAATGGCGAACCGTTCCTGCGGAAGTGTGAGCGGGCCCGCGTACCACGAAGTTCGTGCTTCGTCCCGCGCGGTGGCATCGGTCGTGTTGGCGGCTCACCAGGGTGGGCAAAGCAACAAGCGTTCCCAACCCGCAAACCGCGGAGTCGGCGCCGGCTATTGTCCACGTTTTCCACGTTCAGACTAGGCCTGTCTGGATGCATTGGGGTACGCATCCGCCATGGAAAACAGCCGAAGTGCCGCCGAGCCCACGCGTTGCGCAGTGATTTTGGTTGCGGGGGTTGGCTCCCGGCTGAGGCCGCTCACCGACGACCGCCCCAAGGCGCTGGTGGAGGTGCGGGGTGAGACGATTTTACATCGCGCTGTGAGGCTGTTGATACAGTACGGAATCACACGTCTCGTGTTGGCAACAGGCTACCGAGAGGACGCGGTGCGTACGGCGCTGGAGGGCACCGAGGCGGAGCTGGTGTTCTGTCCCAACCCTCGTTTCGATTCCACGCAGAATTCTGTGTCGCTCGCTCGGTGCGCGGAGGCGGTGGGTGAGCGCAGCTTCTTCAAGCTGGACGGAGACGTGATTTTTCAGCCTGAGTTGCTGCCGAGGTTGGACGCGAGCGGCGCCGAGTTGGCGGTGGGCGTCGATGGCGGTCGGATGCTGGACGAGGAAGCGATGAAGGTTATCGTCCGCTCGGGGCGCATCGAGACCTTTGGTAAGGGGGTTTCCATCCAGGAATCGGCGGGAGAGAGCATCGGGATCGAGCGCGTTTCCGGGCGGCTATCGAAGCGCCTGTTCCAGGCGCTGAGGGGATGCGCCGAGAACCTCTACTACGAGGACGTCTACGCAAAGCTGATTGCAGACCACGCGCTGGAGGCAGAAGCCGTGGACGTATCCGATCTGCCTTGGACGGAAATCGATACGTTCGAGGACCTGCAACACGCTGAGCAGCTGCTGCGCTGAGCGCGGAGCGCCTGTGTTTCGAAGCGAAACATAGGCTTTCCCGTGCGTCAGGGGCACGACGAACAAGTCACGGGTGTGAGTCTGCGGCACGCTCGGAGTCGCCGCTGCGAAGCCCCGCACTCACCGCGCGCCGGGGTGTGTAGAAGCTGCTGCGTGGGTTCTGCGGGCGCGACCCATCGCATCTCCGCGCGGGAGCTCAACCCAAGCGCCCGGAGTGCGTAGCAGTTGACGCACTTGAGAGCTGGCACTCGGCTTGCTGATACCCCTTTCCGCCGACCTCCAATCTTTCAACGGCGACTGCTTCACCTCCCGCAACTCTCCGATAGGTGGGGCTTTTTGGAGCACATCCAACTCCATGGTGGGTAACGCAACTCGCCAAGAAGGGTGTGCCTCTGGTGCAACACTGTGCCTGCGAACCACACAGCACATCCTGGTAACTCCGCGAAGTCGAAAAGGATTTGGCCAAGTAACGCAGCGCGTGTTACCTCCGCGCCGCAAAACTGTGCCCGGACGGTCAACCTCCTTGGACTGACCGTAGGAGCTTCGCGAAGCGAGGCGTCTCTGCTGCAGCGGGCTCCCGTCGAACCCAACTCCTTCGCCTGCTTCTCCCTTCAGATTTTGCTTGAGTCGAAAGCGAGCCTGTCATGACCGATCAGCGTCCCACTCGTGCCATCATCCTCGCCGCTGGTACCGGATCCCGTCTGGGTGAAGATGGTGACTCCACGCCGAAGCCGATCCGCAAGGTAGCGGGTGTGCCGCTGCTGGTTCGCGTACTGCGCACCCTGCAAGGCGAGGGGATCCGCGAGGCAGTGATTGTTCTGGGTCATGAGGGCGATGCGATTCGCCAAGTGCTCAACGCCGAGCCGAGCCTCGCGCTGACCCTGCGCTTCGTCGAGAACCGCGACTTCCTCAAGAAGAACGGCGTGTCTCTGTTGGCCGCGCGTCAGTGGATCGACCAGCCGTGTGTGCTGTCGATGTCGGACCACCTGTACTCGCCCGAGCTCGTGCGCCGGCTGTTGAGCGCGGAGCTTCCCGAAGGCGCGTGCGCGCTGGGCGTCGACTACGACATCGAGCGCTGCTTCGATTTGGACGACGCGACCAAGGTTCGTCGTGTCAACGGCCGCATCGTGAACATCGGCAAGGAGCTCGAGAGCTACGACTGCCTCGACACTGGGGTGTTCCGCATTGGCCCCGCGCTGATCGCAGAGCTCGAGCGAGTCTACGCGGCCTGGGGCGATGCCTCGCTGAGCGACGGCGTGCTGGCCCTTGCACAGCGCGGCGAGTTCTTCGCCTGTGATGTTGGCGACGCGCGATGGATCGACGTGGACACGCCTGAGATGCTGGCAAAGGCCGAGACGATGATTCACGTCTTCGGTGACCACCTCGGTGACGAGCCGGGCACCGGCCGCCTCCCGATGGTCGACCCCGACGCGATGGAGCTGTTCGCTCCCAGCTGGGTCCGCGCTGCGAAGCCCTACAACGAAGACCACTTCGCGATCGCCGACCGCGGCGATGTTCAGCGCATGATGAGCAACGAGAGCCCGTTCGCGCCTAGTCCTCGGGTGCTGCAGGCAATCATCGAAGCCGCGACGCGAGGCAATCTCTACCCCGCAGGGGCGCCGCAGCTGCGCGCGCGGCTAGGAGAGCGCGAAGGCTTCTCTGGCGAGAATGTGATCCTCGGTGCTGGCTCAACGGAGCTGATCGACGTCGTGATTCGCACCTTCGTGGCACCCGGCGAGGAAGTGCTCCTGAGCGTTCCCACGTTCAGCATGTACGAGGCGCGCTGCAGGGCGGTTGGTGGCATTCCAATCCTCGTCAGCATGACCGCCGAGCGCGAGCATGATGTGTCTTCGCTCATCCGTGCGGTAACGGAACGCACGAAGGTGATCTTCCTCTGCACTCCGAACAACCCGACGGGCAACCGCATCCCGGAGAGCGAGCTGCGTCGGATCCTTCGGCTGGGTCTGCCCACGGTCATCGACGAGGCGTATGTCGAGTGCGGTGACGGTGCGACGTACGCGTCGTTGCTCCACGAGTTCCCGAACGCCATCGTTCTGCGCACGTTCTCCAAGGCGTACGGACTGGCTGGGATGCGCCTCGGCTACGCCATCGGGCACCAGGCGCTGGTGCGTTTGCTCAGCCGGGTGAAGGTGCCGTGGAACATTCCCGTGCTCACCTTGGCGGCTGCCCACGCTGCGCTCGAAGATGAGGCCGAGCACAACGCGCGCGTCGCGGAGCTCAAGGCTGGGCGCGACGTCCTGGTCCGCGAGATCTCGCGCATCCCTGGGCTGACGGGGATCCCGAGCGAAGGCAACTTCGTATTGGTCGACATCTCCAGCACCGCGTGGGGCGCCGACGAGCTGGTGGCCGCGCTCTTGGAGCACGGCATCCTGATTCGCTCCCTGGGATCGCACCACGAGACGCGCCGCTATGTTCGCATCAGTGTGGGCACCGCCGAGCAGAACGCGCGCTGCATCGCCGCCTTCGAGCGTGTGATGCTTGGACACCTCACGGCCACGCCGCTCGCACCGGCGTATCAGGCGCTGGACGCCGAGTAGCGGCAGACTCCAGCCGGCTCGCGCTGGCGTGCGCCACACGGCGTCCTGCCAGTCCCGGGCCGCATGCGCCTGAACCGACCGTTCGTATCCGCAAGGAAAGGGGGCGGCCCAGCGTGGCCGCTCTTCGCGTAGTATGGGTTTTTGGGCAGGCTACTGGAGCAGCCTCAAGTCGCGGGACATAGAAGAGCCTATCGACGTTTGGGTGCATCGCCCGCTCGCGTATCTGATCGCGCGCGCGGCGTTCCCGACGCCCATCTCCCCGAACTTCATCACCCTGGTCTCGATCCTTTTCGGCATCGCCACTGGTGTTTGCTTCCTTTGGCCGTTCCCCTACCACGTGCAACTAGGCGGCGTTTTCCTATTCTGGTCGGCTGTTTGGGACTGCGCTGACGGGCAACTCGCGCGCATGCGGGGCACGGCCTCACCGTTTGGACGCATGCTCGACGGAGTCGCCGACCTGGTGGTGAGCATCTGCGGGATGGGCGGCGCCGTGGTGGTGCTGCTGCAGAGCTATCACGACCCTTGGTGGCAGGCGTTGATCGTGGTCGTGCTCGGCGTACTGACGATCTAC
>JBFXBK010000563.1:0-4460 GCA_050183255.1 Polyangiaceae bacterium
CAGGCGCGACCGCCCGCATCGCACCACAAGATCCACCCCATAGCGCCGTGCTCGGTCGCATGAAGAGTCGCGAACTATCGGTCGCGATGCCGCCGCTGGGCAGGGAAGAGGTCGACGACACCGGCGCGGCAGCGGTCGAGGCCTGGATCAACGCACTCTAAGTGGTCGCCGTGAATACGTGGTCGCCCTGACGCGCCGACGCCCGTCGCGGTTTGCCGGGACGGGCGTCACGTGAGGAGCCGACTTGCGGCCGCTCGCTTGGATGCAGCTTTGAGGCCTGCCGCGAGTGTCTACAGCGTCCCGCGGATGATGCGTCCGCCGGCCTTGGTCTGGTCACCCGTGGTCGCGGGTTTGGCTGAAGGCTTTGCGGTCGCGGTGGCACGGGGCACGTAGGGTGCCGCTACCTTCGGTTTATCCTCGGGGGCCTTTTCCTCCGGTTTGTCCTCGGGCTTGTCCTCGGCGGGCTTGTCCTCGGGCTTGTCTTCGGCGGTCTTTTCTTCGGGCTTGTCTTCGGCGGTCTTTTCCTCCGGCTTCGTGTCAGCAGGAGTCTCAGGCTGAGTCGCCGCGGGAGGCGTCTCCTGAGCCGCGGCGGCATCGCTACCCGACAGCTTCATGGCAACGAAACCGCCGCCTCCAAGAAGCACCACCGCAGCGATGGCAGCGCCGACGATGAGTCCCGTGTTGGACTTCTTCGGTTGGCTTTCTCCAGCCCAAGCGCCCTGGGTACCCGCCAGCGCCGGGTTGGCGGGCGGAGCCGCGGCGTGAGCCAGGCTTGCCATCGCTGGCCGCGGACCAGTGAGATCTGCTGCCGCTAGGGGCATCGAGACTCGCCCGCTTGCCCAACCCTCGAGCGCCGCCTGGAATTCCTTTGCCGTCTGGAAACGATGGGCCGGCTCTCGCGCCATCGCGCGACGAATCATCTCGGCAAAGCCGCGATCGATCTCGGGTACGAGTTGTTCTAGAGGTGGCGGCTCCTCCAGCACGATCTTGAAGAGCAGCTCGTTGAACGTATCCGCGTTGAAAGGCACCTGCCCTGTCGCGCACTCGTAGAGGATGACGCCAACCGAGTAGAGGTCAGCGCGTTGGTCCATCCCCTTGGCGCCCTTTGCCTGTTCGGGCGACATGTAATACGGCGTGCCCATCACCGCGCCGGTGCGGGTCATCGAGAAGCCGCTTTCGTTCCCCAGCGCGCTGAACTTCGAGATACCGAAGTCGAGAATCTTCACGAAATCCGTCTGTCCAGCGTGAGACGTCAAGACGAAGACGTTGTCTGGCTTGAGGTCTCGGTGGATGATCCCCGCGGAATGAGCGGCCTGAAGGCCCTCGAGCAACTGGTAGGCGATGGGGTAGATCTGCTCCGGCGTGAGCCTACCGACCTTGCGGATGCGGTCGCTCAGGCTGTCGCCATCCATGAACTCCATGACCATGTAGCGATCGCCATCGGGCAAGTCGCCAAGGTCGAGCACCTCTACGATGTGCTGAGAGCCGATGCGGCCGGCCGCCTGCGCTTCCCGCTCGAAGCGCTGAACTGCGTCTGCGTTCTCGGCCACGCCAGAGTGCAAGACCTTGATCGCCACGCGGCGGTGGATGCGGGTGTTCTCGCCTTCGTAGACGGCGCCCATACCACCTTCGCCCAGAAGTCGAACGATGCGGTACTTGCCGTCAATGATGTCGCCGGTGCTTAGGGACATGGTTGCCTCAGTTCAAAACGGACGTTCCAGGCTGAGAAGGAGTCAAACACTGACGCGTACGCCCGATCTGCTCCAGCACGAAACTCGTGAAGTTTACGCTTCCCTGGTCCTTGCAGGCTAGCACGCTCCACCACTTCCGGCCCAGAGTCAGGGCTGTACGATTGTTCTGTTGTCACGGTTCCCCAGTTCCCCGCTTCCGCTGCGTAACCTCGCACGGCAGCCGGCAAGCGCGCCACCCGGCAAGCGCGCCACCTGGCATGCAGTCAAGTCTGGCGAAACCAGGACACTGCTCCCTGACGTATTGACGCTCAGATCGGTCTGACCGGCGCGACACTGACGGCAAAAGCTTCGGCACCCGACTGGCACTGGACGTCTTCGCGCTGTTCCGAGGCTTTATCAGCGGTCCTTTCGCCGTTCCCTATCGCAGCTGGCCAAGCGGTGCCGCTCTAAAATCCACCACGCCGAATCCACCACGCCCAAGCGCTTTCCGTCTGGACCTGCATGGCCACCTCCGAGAAGGCCCCCGGCGGCCTTGCACGGCGCCCTCAGTGCCGGAGGTATGTGCACAGCGCACACTATTCGGGACAGAACGACTTGACCGGGGTCTCAACCTCGACCTGCTTGGGGAGCAGGTCCGAAGGTGGATTCCACGCCGTGGCGGAGCTCGGGTCGCGCTCACTGAAGGATGGCGAACTCGCGTCGCCTTCAAGTAGGAACGCGCGCAGGCCGAAGTTGGATGAGCTGTCCCGCGGCTGGAAGATGGTGCGAGTGTACTGATCGAAGTACACGGCACCCACGGGAGGAGTCGTGATGCCCTGGCGGAAGGTCGTGCCACCACTCGTGGTGGGCACCGCGAAGATCGCTGTGTCTGTCAGGCTCTCGGTGGCGAAGAAGATCTTGTCGCAGGGATCCCACGCGGCTCCGCGCATGAACGAGCCCTTCACATCGAAGGTGATCGACCCCGAGGCGCTAAAGTTCGTCGGGTTGTAGCGGGTGACCTTCGCGGCGGAGTTCGCGTTCGTGTCTTTCTCCCACGTAGGATCCGGGAACACGAGAGCGTCGTCGTCCGACGCCTTGATCGCGGCGAGACTGCCGCCGTTTTTGCGAACCTTGCCAACGACCAACGGAGCGCCCGCGAAGCCGGGCTTGGTGGCCGCCGGGGTTACACTCGCCAGGTAACGTTGGACCTCGCACACCTCGACGTCCTGCCCGCCTTCCTGCGTCCCGTCGGTACTGCAAGCGCCGTTCTTGACGAACAGGTTGACCGTTCCACCGGCGTCCGTCCCGTTTGCGCGCGGAATCGCAGCGAGCGGACTGACCGTGAGCGACGTGTCCTGAACAGGAGTGGTCGTTGTCGGGTTAGTCGGATCGTCGAGCTTGAGCAACGTGAACCCGTAGGTTTGACCGCCGGCCCCCTCTTGGTTGACGCTCCAGTACAACACCCGCTTGTTGAGGACGGCGATCACACCGGCTGGGGCGGGAACCGATGCGAATCCGAGCTCGTCGAACTTTTGATCCGTGCGGTTGAACTTCCAGACGTGAAACGTGTACAGGGTGACCGACGTGTCCTGGGTCCACACGTACCAGTAGTCGTCGATTGCGTCGTAGGCGACGAAGCCGTTCTTGCCAGCCCCGAACTCCTCGCGGGTGTACTCGTCGCCGTTGTAGGGACTGAGCGCGGAGATAACCAGTCCGCGCCCTCCAGCGGAAAGATCGCCTTCGCCAGCCACGACCACGAGCCCGGGAGGGAGCGTGTTGCTGCCCCCCGCGCCTGCCGAGCCACCCGTGCCGCCCGCGGCGCTACCACCTGCGCCGCCACCGCTCGAGCCTCCCTGCCCGGCGCTGCCTCCCTGCCCGGCGCCACCGCCGGTGCCACCGGTCGCGACCTCCTGCTTGAGGTCATCGAACGAGTTCAAAACAGAGCAGCCGGAGGCTCCAACCACCACGCTGGCCGAGAGTGCGGCCACACATACAAGACTAAAGCTTCTCATGGCTAAGCAGAATCTATCGAAGGTGTGGGCGGAGTCGGGAGAGATTCTCCCATTCCGCTCATTTTTTGCGCCCCAGCGTCAGTATAGCGAATCGCGGAGCAGAACTCTCGTATGCCGCGGGTGACTTGATGACTTGATGCTCGAATCAGCGTCCGGTCCGTCGTCTGCCTCCTGGAGCTTGGCTACGCCGAACGCGTCACGGCCCCCGATAGAGCGTGCTCCCGGGGGCCGTGGTGTCCAACCCGTGCCTCGCGGAGGTTCCGCTCAGCAACTCTCAGCGCTCAGTTGTTCTCAGCGCTCAGTTGTTCTCAGCGCTCAGTTGTTCTCAGCGCTCAGTTGTTCTCAGCGCTCAGTTGTTCTCAGCGCCCTGCATGATCCAGGTGGCGATCGCGGCCTTCTCTTCATCGAGCAGCGGGATGCCACCGGTGTCGCGGGGCATCTGCTGCTGCTCGATGTCGCCCATCGGATCGATCTTTCGGTACAGGTAACTGTCCCGCGGGTTGGTCGAGGAGCTGTCGACGCGCAAGATGGTCTGTCCGCCCGGCTTCTCGACGGCGACCACGTCCACCAGGTTGAAGTAGGCGAAACCGGGAGCGAGGGTCATACCTTGCTGGGGATTCACCAACCCGTGGCAAGCCTCCTTGTTGCACTGCTTGTCGAAGATCGCGCTCGCGATGTCCTGAGCAAAGCTGACCTTCGTCGTGCGCGTCTCTTCGGGTGTGGTGTCGCTCTCGTTGCCGGCTGCGTCCTGCGCGCGGACCACCCAGTAGTAAGCGGT
>JBFXBK010000564.1:0-4436 GCA_050183255.1 Polyangiaceae bacterium
CCGCCGCTGCCACCGTTCCCGCCGTGTACACCGCCTCCGCTGGCACCGGGGTTACCGATGTTACCCTGGCAGCTCCACCCTGCCAGAGCGGCACAAGCGAGCATTGGGATGGCAAACCAATGTGTGGATCTCATGGCTCTCCCTGCGCGTCACTGCTGCACCCGGTCCCGCCTTGGGAGCCGAGCCGAACCCGTGCGCGTCGTCATGAGACTACCACCACCAAACCTGACATTGGCTCGCAGCGAGGGAAGCTACGGGATGCTCAGATCGGCGGTTTTGCCCGTGGTAATGCCTGATCTTGGCGTGAGCGCTGAACGATTCCCGTGTGGCTAAATGCTGCTTTCAAGCCCGAGAGCTTTGGGGCTGATGTAGGTAGATAGAAGCTGACGAGCACTCAGGTTGGCCTATTGCGAGACCAAACGCACGAACGCCCCCTTGCCGGTTTGCTCTGAAGTGCAGTCAGCCATTCTGAGGGCGTAAAGGTAGCCATCGGAGAATTGCCGTACGGAACTGATTGCGCCGAGGTGTCCCGCTGGGTCGTTCTGCTCGGCGGCGCCGCTCTCGCTCAGTAGCAGCGAACGTGTGAACCCAGTGCAGGCATCCCCGAAGAGCACACGGTCGTTCATTCGTCCTGCGTATGGATCGTCCTCCCCCCCTGCGTAGGCGGAGCTAACCCACACCACGCGAGTTGTCGCGGAGGTCGCTTGGTCGTCTTGTTCGACGAAGGCATCCCCGCTGTCGTGAGTGAAGTAGGTCGCGGGGTCACGGAACTCGGCGCAGCGAGAGCCGCCCTCCTGAGCCCGCTTTTCGTCTTCCTGTTCGCTGGTTTCTGAGCACGGTCCTTCTGACTCCGCCCAACCAAAGTTCCGACCTGGGGCGTCGATGACGTTCACCTCTTCGAAGTCGAACAAGCCGACGTCGCCGATCACCACGTGCCCGTACTGATCGAACCCGCCGCGCCACGGCGAGCGCAAGCCCCAGGCGTAGGCTGCCTCGTGGATCGTCCTATCCGTTTCCCCAGGGTTCCCCGCCGCGGGACGATACGGCGCAGTCCCGTCTTGGGGGATGATGCGGGCCACCGCACCTAGTAGGTTCCGAGTATCCTGAGCGTTTTCATCGCGCACCTTGTCACCGAACAAAGCGTAGAGTGGTCGTTCGTCCCCTTCCTTTTGTGGAGCGAAGCCGATCCAGCCCACGTTGTGCCAAGGTCGGGTCGCCAAGGGGTCCTCTACGTTGAGCACCTCGTGGCGTGTGCTCGGGATGGCCGCGTAGTCCTTGGGGTCGAACTCGTAGCGATAGACTCCGCTGGCGGTCCCGCTGGTGCAGTAGCCGAGGTAGAAGTAGTGGTTCTCGTCGAACGCCGGATCGAGCGCGATGGATATCAGCCCGCAGTCGAGAGGCGCCACGACCTCGGGGATACTGAACTGGCCGCGCAACTCCAGGCTGGGGATCGCTTCGTCACTGAGCTCGTAGTGGAGCACGGTCCCTGCCTTGTTCAGCACGAGCAGCTGCCGCGTTCCCGGGAGGAACTGGAAGTCGGTTGGGTAGTCAGGCCAAGAAGCTGCCTTCAGCACCTGAGCGCTCAGCTGCGGCGGGCCCTCTTGCGGGGCAGCCTTCTTCTTCGCCACGTCTTCACTGCTGCACGCGACGAAGGCGAACAGGCTCAGAGCGCATAGGTTCTTGGGGGTGAGGTTAGTCAGCATGCTCAAGGTGTTCGATCCAATCTTCAATCAGTGTCATTCCAGACACGTCTTCGACCTGCACCCCTAGCGGGGGCATCGGCTTCGCGCGACGCTTCCCCTCGACGGAGTCCATCGCTTGAATCAGCAAGCTGCTTTGTGGATCCCCAGGGATCACCCGGATCCCAGCGGTAGACGCGCTACCTCTCGACTCGACATTGACCAAGTTGGTGATGGCCGCTCCAGGCAACAGTGAAAATTCACTGTTGGGCCCATGCCAGTCGTTGTGGCAGTGGGAACAGTTGCCGACGAAGTAGCCAAGCACGCGGCTCTGCACGTCCTCTCCACGCAGCGTCTTCGAGGGAGGCGCCGGGGGAGCGGTGAACGCGGAGGGCGCCAACACGCCCTTGTCTGCGGCTTGCTGCTGGTAGCCGTTCAGCCCCAGCAGGGCTTGAGGGCTCGAGTCGTGACACGCGGAGCACTCGCTCTCGCTGGGGACCTCGTGTGCGAGTTGGTTCCCCGAGAAGTCGCGTACCTGCAGAGTCGCACCCGAGTCGACCCGGGTCGCGTCGCGAGACTCCGGGTCCCACACGTACACCGCGTAGCGGCGTTCGCCGTCGCTCGCGAGATGGATGACACGAGTTTCCGCGGGGATTGGATTGCCTCGGTCATCGGCGAAGAAGAGCGTCTTGAACGCAACGCTGCCGAGGGGCACTGTCCAGTTTGTGGGATCGGAGGCGTCGATCAACTCGCCTTCTGGGAGCACGAGCTGGCGTCGCTTGTGCGCGCCGTTCGTCCACAGTGGGAAGTGAGGCTCGAACTCCAAGGCGCGGGGATCCGCCTCACTGGACCAGACGTCCCCCAGCGCAGTGGGATCCTTCAGCGCGGTGGGATCCCTCTGCGCAGTGAGATCCCACAGTCCCACATCGGACAAGCGCTCCGGGAACTCGCTTTCGGGATTTTCTATGAAGCTTCGTTGATCCGAGGGTCGATTCCCCTCGGAACTGCATGCGAAGCACAACGCGCAGAGTGAACTTGCGAACCAACGACCGAACGCCATGGAGACTCCTTCAAGCGAACTCCATGCCAGCGTCGTTCTGCTGTGCTGAAGCACCAGAACAGCTGATTTTGGGCTCAGCGCGAGGCTGAGCCAAGCTGCGCCACAAGCGCCCCTGGGCGAAAGCGCGAAGCTCGGGTTCGCTACTCGACTGTGAGCTCTGGCTCGATTAAGCGATCACTCGCGTCAGTCTTGGCTGACCGAAATCACGATCTTTCCGCCGGCGACGTTCTGGTCCATCAGTCGGTGAGCATCCTGCAAGTTCTCGAACGGCATTACCGGGCCGAGCTGCAGCGCCAGCTTGCCTTGCTCGACGAGGTCAACGTAGTGCTGCAGTTCGGCTTGGGTGATATCTGACGAGCCACCGGAGTAGCTGGTCAGCTTGACCCCAGTCGGGATCTCATCCATCGGAGTAAACTGCCCGAGGGACCACTCACCACCGAGTATACCGGTCATGCACACGATGCCTCCGGAACGCGTCGCTGCGAGGGAGTCCAACAACGTCTTCGTCCCGATCAGCTCGAGCACGCGCTCGGCTCCTTGTCCGCCGTAGTACTCGCGCACCTCGTCTACCAGCTTGCCGCCGTCAACGAACACGTGGTCGGCACCTGCTGCAAGCAATGCATCGCGCCGACCGGCGCTGCGCGTCGTCGTAGCGACGCGTTTGCCAAGCGCCTTGGCCAGGGCGAGTGCGGCGTAGCCGATGGAGGATGTTCCCCCGCGGATCAAGAGGCTTTCGGCGCGATCCAGCTCGAGCCCCGTTTGGAGCGACCCGTGGGTGGTCTGGAGCATTTCGGGGAGTGCGGCGAGGCGCTCGCTCGGGAGGGACGTGTTCAGGTGGAACACGTGCTCGCGGGGGACGCAGGTGTACTCCGCGTAGGAACCATCGAACTCGCGGCCCATACCACCCATCATGGCGGCTACCCGCGTCCCTGGTTCGAGATTGCACCCGGGGGCTGCCTCGACCACCCCACAACACTCGATGCCGAGGACGCGCGGAAAGCGCACGCTGGGCGAGTCGCCGTTGCGCGTGAACCACTCCGAGCGGTTCAACCCAAATGCCGTGATGCGGATCAACACCCAACCGTCCCGCGGAGCTGGGATGGCGACCTCGCGCAGATGAAGCTGCTCCGCGCCTCCCGCTTGCTCGATGACATAGGCCCGCATGCGATCCATCATGGTTCGTCCCCCTGACTGACTGTGGCGCGGCGGGCGCGAAACTGCCGCGTGGCCCTAGTCATGGGGCAACTTGCGGCGTTCGTACAGTCCTGGCGGGACGCCCGGGCGTTTGGGCGCTCTTGTTCCTCTGACAGGGCGCTGCTACCCACGATTCCGTGGTTGGTCTTGGTGAGCGTGCTGCGGCTTTTGGACGTGGGGGGGCGGGGCTTCTCCTGATTGCTTGCGCTTCGTCGATGCTCACCTGTTCTGACCCGCTCGACCTGTGTGGCCCCAAGACGGCCAACTTGGAGTTCTTCTCCAAGGGGGATTGCATGCTGACACGTGCCAGCTTCTTTCAAGGGCACGAGTGGTTGACCTACTTTGGTAACGAGGGGTTGCCGACGGAGACTCGGTTCTCCAGTGCTGATCTACAGACCATTGCCGAGGGGAACCGTCGCGTGGACTGGCCCAAGGAGCTCTTGGTCAACATGAACGCTGGCGTGGTCCAGAATGCAAGCGCGCTCACCGAGTACACAGATCGG
>JBFXBK010000565.1:0-4434 GCA_050183255.1 Polyangiaceae bacterium
CATCGCCACACCCGCGACCAATGCGAACCTAGATGTTATCCCCACGGAATCGTCCTTCAAGTGGAAGGCCACTGCCTCGGGGAATCGCGCCTTCTGGCTGGATGCGGGTGCGTCTCACGACTCGGTCAAGAGCTGGTCGAGCACAGGCGGCGTCGTCGAACTCGAAGCGATTCAAGGCTACGCACCCATCTGGCTCACCTCCAGCATCGATCGGGTGGCTTGGCTCGGCGCCACGGGGCCAGACGCGGTCGAAGGTCTTTTTGAAAGCGCGGCCGTGTACTTCGAGGCGCCTGACGGCGCAGGCCAAGCGGACAGCATCGGCGTTCCGATGGCTGGCGTCGGCCACGGCTTCGCTACCGATGGAAACTGGATCGCGATCTCCGGATGCAACGGCGCTGACTGCTCCACGTATATCATTGACACCCAGGCTCGGAAGGTGTGGCGGATGGCAGACCCGACGGACCGAGGTGTGACCGTGATTGGTCTCGCGAAGGGCGAGCTCTTCATGGCCGATGGCGCGCCGAGCAATGGGAACTCGTACTTCGAGCGCATCTTGCGTTACGACCTCGACGCGGTCGGGAGCTTCGCGCAACTGCTTTAGGCTCTTCCCATCGGGGGTGAGTGCTCCCTCACCCCCAAACTCGTGGAACATGCAGGGTCAACTACATCGACTCGGCGGGCCGCAGCGCTGGATAGTAGTTTCCACAAGGTAACAGACTGCGGGGCGAGAGGCATCGAGTGTCAGGGGCCGCGCGCGGACGCGTTGGAGCGCGCGCCCTCTCCCCCAAAAAGAAACAGGGCAGGTCGCCTCGGGTTGGGCAGAGGCTGCGTACACGGGGTCACACGCGACTACCTCGGGTGCGATTTCTGCAGCTTGGAGACGCTCGGGCCTCCACACTGAGGTTGAGCTGATGGGAGCACCAGTTGGTGGAAAAGGCCGCGGAAAAACCCAGCTAACGCTCCCGCATGTTGAGCTGTCGGGGTAGGGTTCGCTGTCCCGCTGCCCAGAACCAGGCACGCCAACCAATGACCTCGCATCCCCTCGCTTCACGATCTCGGCCTGAAATCTCGGTCGATCGTTCGCATGGGTTCTTGCATCGAAACCGACGGAACGGTATCCCGAGGGGTTGTGACCAAGCCCGAAACCGCCGAAAGCTCGGATGCACCGAGCAGCTCCAAACTCTCCGATAGTTCTGCCGACTCGGTCGCCGAAACGACGCGGATCGCTCCGAGCACGGAGCGCTCCCACCGTAGGCGCCGCATCGGACCCCGCCGGGAGGCCGCCAAGGCGGACACTCGCGCGGCCTTGATCGACGCGGCCATGGCGTCGTTCGCGGAAGAGGGGCTGGACAACCCGAGCTTGGACGCCATCTGTGAGCGCGCCGGCTACACCCGCGGTGCGTTCTACGTACACTTCCAGGACCGTGAGGACCTGATCCGCGCGGTAAGCGAACGCTACCTGGGTGCGCTCGTACAGAGCGTGACGGAGTACGACGAATCCCCCGAGGCGCTGCTCAATCTCATCGGTCGGCTGATGAGCACGACAGAGACGCCGAGCCAGGTGCCCGCGCACCAGTTCCTTCACGCCTGCGGGCGCTCGGACACGTTGCGGGAGCTCTACCTGAACACCCTGCGCGTCGTGTCGGAGCATGTGTGCGACGCCACGCAGCTGTCACAGGCTCGTGCGGCGGTGCGCGGTGATGTCGACCCGAAGCAGCTCACGTGGCTGCTGATCGCTCTCGCAACCGGCTTGCAAGCGCTCAACGAAACCGGCGCGCCGGTCGACGCGAAGGGCTCTGCGCAGCTGCTCGCTCAGCTGCTGCGACGCTAACCGGTGGGAGCGGTGGCGTGCTGAACGCATGAGCGTCTCCACGAGGTTTGGCCGCGCGGAAGCGAGATCCGGCAGCATTGTTCTCGTTTCGCATACCAGTCGGACAAACAACGGCCGCTCGTGATCGACGTCTGAGCTGGCCGCCGCTCGCCAAGCCTGTCAACATACGGACGCGTGACGGAACCGGCCGAAGGAGAGATCTTAGCAGGCAAGTATCGCATCGAGCGCGTGCTCGGTCGCGGCGGCATGGGCGTCGTGGTGCAAGCGCATCACACCGTGCTCGGCGAGCGAGTCGCGATCAAGTTCTTGCTCGCTGACCAGGTCACTTCGAACGACGCGCTTGTACGTTTCCTCCGGGAAGCAAAAGCGGCGGCCAAGATCAAGAGCCAGCACATCGCGCGCGTCTCCGACGTCGGCACGCTCGAAGACGGCGCACCCTACATGGTCATGGAGTACCTGGAAGGGCGCGACCTCAGCCAGGTGCTGGAAGTCGAGCGCGTGGTGCGTACGGAGGACGCGGTCGATTTCGTGATCCAGGCGTGCGATGCCATCGCAGAGGCTCACAGCGCGGGCATCATCCATCGCGACATCAAGCCGGCGAACCTGTTCCTGACGCGGCACCATGACGGTTCTCCGCTGATCAAGGTGCTCGATTTCGGCATCTCGAAGTTCAACGCCGCAGACGAGCCGGACGGCATCACGCGCACGGCCGCGATCATGGGCAGCGCGCTCTACATGTCACCCGAGCAGCTGCAGCGCACCAAGACCGTCGACCTGCGCACGGACATCTACGCGCTCGGCATCACGCTGTATGAGCTCCTGAGCAATCGTCAGCCTTTCATCGCGGAAACGTTGCCCGAGCTGGCAGTGGCCATCGTGATGGGAGAGCCGACGCCGCTCAGCCAGCTACGCCCGGATCTGGACCCAGGCTTGATCGCCGTGATCGAGCGGGCGTTTGCGCGCGACCTGAACCAGCGATTTCAGAACGTGGGCGATTTCGTGCTCGCGCTGCAGCCCTATGCACCGGCGCGCAGCTCCAACTTGATCGAACGCATCGCCCGCGCGGCGGGTGGTGCGATCAGCTCGGATCAGGTGTTCCGCAGCTCCTACGGCTCGCTGCCTGGGACAGCGCCCAACGTGGTCGGTGGCTCGACGGACCTGTCGTCGGTGCAGAACACGCAGACGACGTCGGGTGGATCCAAATGGCCCTACGCCGTTGCGCTGCTGGGTGTGCTGGCGCTGGGCGGCGCAGCGACCGGCGTGTTCATGATGCAGAAGAACGCCGCCCAGGCATCGCCGGCAGTGGCCATCAGCGCTCCGGTTATCCCCACGGAAACACAGCCGAGCGCTGCACCCGAGGCGCCGTCGGAGCCTGAAGCTTCCGCGCCCAAGCCCGCCGCGACAGAGGTGGCAAGCGCGGCGCCTGAGCCCGAGGCTCCAGCGATTGTCCCGAAGCCCAAAGGTGGCGCGCGAGGCGGCACACCCAAACCACCGGTGACGACTGCTACCTCGAAGGTGACAGCCGATCCGCCCAAGCCGCCGCCCACGGCAAAACCGCCGCCGCCGAAGCCAGTCGACCCCACCGACTACCGCTGACCGCGCTCCCCAGCAGCAATCTGCTAATGGGTGAGCACGCGGGCTGAAGTTCGGCGGCTACGGCGTTATCCCCGGAGCATGGGCTCTGGGACTTCATGGCTTGGCCTGCTGCGGGAGCGCCCCGCGTTTCGCCGGCTCTGGCTCGCCGACGTGGTCTCCCTGCTCGGTGACTGGCTGACCTATGTCGCGGTCAGCGTGCTCGCCCTGGAGCGTGGGGAGGGCCTCGTCGCTGTGTCCCTGGTTCTGGTAGCCCACGCGCTGCCGAGTACCTTGCTCGCGCCCTTCGCCGGTTGGTTCATCGACCGCCTCGACCGGCGCAAAGTGCTCATCGCGACGAATGGGATCCGCGGCGCCCTGGCGCTCGGCATGGCCTACGCCGCAGCCACAGGTAGCCTGCTGGGCGTGCAGCTGCTGTTACTCGTGCGCATCGCGCTCGCTGCCTTCAGCGAACCTGCGGTGACCGCGTCGCTGCCCCGGGTGCTCTCGGCTCCTGAGTACGCGCAGGCCCCAGTCGCGAGCGACGCCACAACGCACACCAGCGAGCCGGAGAGCCAACCAGCCCCGCGCTCAGCGCGTCTCCTTGCGGATCTGGGAGCCGCGAATCGTCTGATCGGCGCGACGTGGAGCGTGCTGTTCGCGCTCGGCGTCGCCGCTGGCGGTGTCGCGGCGGCCTTCTTGGGACCGACCTGGGCGATCTTGCTCGACGCGGCGACCTTCTTCGTCGCGGCCTGGATCTCCGCTGGGCTCCCGAGCCTGAAGAGCGAGCACCAGAGCAGCGCGCGAAGCTCACTTGGCAACCAGCTGTTCGCAGCCGTTTCCCATGTCAGAGGTGACCGCCGTATCCTCGAGGCAGCGCTAGCAAAGACGCCCGCGGCGATCGTGAACGGCGGTGGCTGGGTGCTCCTGAACGAGCGCGCGGAGAGCCTCGGCGCCGCGAGCTGGTTCGGCGCCACGGCGCTGCTCCTCGGTGCGCTCCAGTGCGTGCGCGCCTTCGGTACCGGGGTTGG
>JBFXBK010000566.1:0-4432 GCA_050183255.1 Polyangiaceae bacterium
TCGGCGCGCTGCCAAGAAGACTGGCTCAGCCGAATGCAGCGCTAGGCCATGACTCGTCAGCACGAAATCTAAAGCTAGGCGCGCGCTGCGAGCATTGCCGTCGGGAAAGGGAGGAAAGAAGCAGATGTCGAGGTAGACTCGGGCCGCGCGTGCGATGGGAGTGAGGCTGTCGTCTGTGGTTTGAGCCAGGCAGCGCTCGAAGCGTCGTTGAGTGCGAGTATCCAAGGCGTAGCGCTCGGCACCGCCATGGGCGCGCGCATCGCGGGTGCGAAAGTCGACGGACTCGCCGAGTACGAGCGCTTGCCAATCGCGCAGTAGCTCGAAGCTGAGCACACTAGAGTGCCGCGCGGCGCTGCGGGCGGCGTCTAGTGCTCGCCCGAGTCGTTCGGCGCGCTCGGGGCTGCGCTGCGCATCGAAGTTGGTGATGAAACGCCGATGGCCGTCGGCAGCGGGCTCGGGGGAGTAGCGGCGCTGCTCCGCCCAGCGCGTCTTTTCGCGAACGCCGATCCACAGGTGCAGGTGATCGACGGTCGGTGGACCTTCGCTGAACTCGCGTTGGATGGCGTTGCCGATATCAGCGCAGACCGCGGCAGCGATGTCGGATGGCGGCTCGAGCCAGCTTTCGAAGCGGCCTCCCATGGCTCCGTCTACCAAGCTGAAGATCCGATCGGAGTCACCAAGCAGCATCTGCAGATACCAAGTCAGCACCTGGTGAAAGGTTGCGTACCAAGCGTCCTCAACGTGGGTCCACTCGAGCACCAGTGGCAGGAGGCGCGTCGCCGCGCGGGTTGCCGCTACATCCGCTTCCAAGCCGGACGCCTCGCGACGCAGGTCGGCGTACAACGCGTCCAGTTCTTCGAGTCGGGCACGCCAGTTCCGCACGGCAGTCCCCACGACTTGGCGCATGTCCTCTGGAGAGCCCCTGAGGCTGTGTGCATCGCAGCAGTAGCCAGGGACTGGACCCCCGCATCCGGGTTCGGAAGGGTTCCAGCGCCAGCCCGCAACCCAGTGCCCAAACTCGGCGATCAGTGCGCGATCCACATGTTGCTCGAGCTCGCCGCGTTCCCGGTCGAGTCGCGGCGACTCCGTTATCACACGCTCGAGGGTGGCCGCGACTCGTGCTGGGTTGAAGGCGTGCGTCTGGGGGTCGACGTCGCACCAGCGCAGCAACCAAACTCCGAACGGCATTGTCCTTCACTAGCAAGCAACCGGGGCGCCGCCTACGCTGCCGGCAACGTTCGGTGTTCTGTGTGGGGCTAGTTTGGCCGAGCACTGGATGCGATTGTCCACGCCAAGAGCCATTGGTAGCGTCGGAGCATGGCGCTACGAAGGAAGAGGCATCCGGAGAAACGCAGCTTGTTGGAGTGGGATGCGTTCAATGCCAAAGGACGCCGCGTGAAGCACGGCTCGATACCGCTCGACGAATGGTATGACGAGCTACACCCGGTGATGGATGAGAACGCCTACCGCCTCAAGCACGGCATCGTCGTAGTAAGGGGCAGACAGTTCGACCACTTGGGGCGCATTGACTCTGACTGGGTAAACTATTTTTCCGCGAGGAATGGCGAGCTACTCTGGAGCCGGGAGCAGCGGCCTGATGGATGCGGCACCGATACTCGAATTGAGTATCGGAGTCCGGGTGCAGTTCCTTGGGCGACCGAGGGACCTGTCGCGATCCCGTCCGATCCAGAGCGACCTTGGGACGCCTAGTCGTCTCCCCCTGACGCGCGGAGGCGCAGCCGAGCACGGATTTGGGGGAGACCGCAGGCGCGCAGCGCGCAGCGCGAGCACCTGCGAGTGGGGGCAACCCCCGGCCAAAGAAACCGCACGGCAATGCGGTGAGCACGCCGTTTAGCGCGCTCCGGGTCAGCACGCGTTTGCGCACTGCGCGCAACGCCTGATCGTCGACTCGGTCACACACGGGGCAAGGGGCAAGCTCCACGGCATCCACGAGCACGGACCACGCCTCGGCAGAGGCGGCCGCCTGCGCGTTCTGAGCCGCCTCCGCGGCTGCGCCAGAGCGTAGGAACCAGGACGACCCGATCGCGGCGCTCGTGGCCGAGCTCGTCACGCCGCCTTCTCCCGTGAATCCGCACGGGCAGGTGTAGGTGCACGTGTCGGTGACACTCGCGCTTGCCCAGGCGGCTTGGGTTCTTAGTGGACTCCTCATCTTGCTCCCAGCCTCGTCGTCGCAGGACAGCAGCATAGCGTGTCCTGCGTAGGTTGGGAGAGCCGCTTATGGGACCGCGTGGAAGTGCCGCGACCAGGTCTACCAGCACCATCAGATTCTGGTGGCATGCCCTTCGCCGGGCCGCGTGCGACAACCGAGCGGGCCGGTTCGTGCTCGCGATTTGAGCTAGCCGATTTCGAGCATCAAGGCGTGCTTCTTCGCGAACCGCCACAACTGTTCTCGCTCGGGCTCGACGAACTGCAAGGAGATCTCGGCCCCCCCCGCGCCGCCCCCGATGCCCGCACCGACCACTCCCGTGGCAGCGCCCCCGCCGCCAGTTGCCGCGCCGCCTGCGCCGGACGCTGCTCAGCTCGGGTGCTGGTACGATAGCCAATGCAAAGGTGAACGGATCTGTCGCGACCACGAGTGCGTAGACCCGTGAGAGAGCGCCTCCGCTGAGGGCGGCCACGTCACGTATCGTATTCGCCGTCCCACGGGTCGCAGAACGGGAACGTCACGGAACTAGGCTAGCGCCGTATCCCAGCGGATTGAAGCGCGGGTCTGACGCGCGGAGGCGCGGCCGAGTCAGAAGTCCTCGGGCAACAGATCGGTCAGGTACCTTGCTAGGTGCACTAAGCGGGCGATGTAGACTGTCCCGTCCTCCTGAACCTTATAGATGTATCCGTGCGGAGCGCGGATGCTGCCCTGTCTGATGCAGTACACGCGCACCCCCTCTCCCAGTTCGCGGTGGAGCGCCCCAATGGTGGGATGCTGCCGCAGCGTCTGGCGAGCTTCAATGATCAGACGCGCATAGACTTGAACCTGCCTTGGACCAAACCGTTCGCGCGTGTGGGCAAGGGCCTCGTCAACGTCGTCATAGACGAGGGGATGCAGGCGGATGGCTAACATCAAGCCATGTATTTCAGAGCGCGGTCTTGAACCGCTTGCTCGAACTCTTCGTCCGTGGGCTCAATGAACGTGCCTCGGTCCATTTCGTCGAAGAGCCGGGTCAGTTCGTCGCGCACTTCCGCGCGCCGTGTGGTGCGCTGCTTAAGCAGTCGAACGGCCTCAACCGCTACGTCGCTGACGCTAGCGAACTCGCCTGCACTCACTTGCTCTTCGGCGAAAGCCTGGAGATCTTCTGGGAGTTCGATGGTCTTCGCGGGGTTCGCCATAGGGTGCCAGGATCATGGTGGCACGGGTGGGGCGAGTCAAATCCACCATGACGTCGCGCGTCTTCCCATGACGCGCGGAGGCGCAGCCGAGCACGGATTAGGGACTCTGTTGCTGGTGCGGGGCCCCGGAGCCCCGCACTTCCGCCTGGCGGAACTGCGAGCAGTGAGCACGGGGGCAAGCCAACGTTACATATGACCTCCCCAGCGCCGAGCGTGCAAGCTGCTGTTCTGGGTGCGACCCGAGATCCAAGCGCGATCTGACTTCCGTCAGACAGCTGTTTCCCGATGGCAATTACTGCGAACAGTCCGTCGGCAACTGCGTGGTGCGACACCCGGTGAGTACGGCGAGCACCCCAGAACCTTCGAACGGCATGCAATCGGTCTCCGGGCTCGACAATCCATCGATGCAGCTCTGAATGAACGCGGCCTCCCGCAAGCTGCAAACCTCAACAGGCGTGCTCCCGCTCCAGTCGTCCCAATCCGAACCGTAGGCGGAGGAGTGGATCACACTGCCGTCGTCGCGCACGACCAGCACGTCGCTCTTCCAGTCGCTCCCTTGGCCGTGAGTGCGGAGACGATCCACGGTGTAGTTGCCCGGGACTTGATCCCTCAGCGCAACCAGCACCTGGTCGTACCCATCATCAAAGACTGTGGAGTCTTCGCCGTAGCTTGCGGTGCCTCGGAGATCGACTGGCTTGGCGCATTCGAGGAGCAGATCGAACGCAGTCGGAGCCCCGCCTCCAGACGGGTCGCCAGCCGTGCCACCTGATGAATTCCCCAGGGATCCAGCCGCGCCACCAGTTCCTGCGCTGTCGCCACTGTCGCTCGATTCAATGCATGCAGGGAGGATCGCCACCAACAAGCAACCAAAGACCAGACGTTTCATGCCAACCAAAAAGCAAACCCGATGCCACACGCGGAATCAGACGCCATTTCAGGCAATACCCGCTCATTCGGGAGCGGCTCCAAGCCGTGGCACAGCTTGGCGCAAGCCATTTCGGATGCTCTTCTGGGCCACAAGAGCGAGGATCGCTGAATGTTCGACACTCAAGAGTGGGCGGGGGAGGTCAGGGCAGCTCTCTTCGAC
>JBFXBK010000567.1:0-4394 GCA_050183255.1 Polyangiaceae bacterium
CTCGCCCAGGCACCGAGACCACACATCACCCAAGCCGCCCAGTGCTTCTTCTGCATCGCACACTCCCTCAACACGCAGTTCAACGCAGACGTTAACCCAGCTCTCGTGGCACCATCACCCCCCATCGCACCATGACCAACCCCAATCCAAAGACATCGAAGAAGGCCGCTCCAAAGCAGACAGCAGCGAAGAAAGCTGCGCCCAAGAAAGCTGCGCCCAAGAAAGCTGCGCCCAAGAAAGCTGCGCCCAAGAAGGCTGCGCCCAAAAAGGCTGCAGCAGAGCAAGGGTCCGCCTCGCAGATCATCGATGCGCGGCTCAATGAGTTCGACGACTGGCGGGGCAAGCTGCTCGGCGAGGTGCGCGCGCTGATCCTCAAGACGGACCCAGCCGTCGTCGAAGAGTGGAAATGGGCCAAAGCCACATCGCCGGGCGTGCCCGTTTGGTCCCACGACGGCATCATCTGCACCGGTGAGATCTACAAGGGCAAGGTCAAGCTCACCTTCGCCCAGGGTGCCTCGTTGCCCGATCCTTCAGGCCTCTTCAACTCGAGCCTGGAAGGCAATCTGCGCCGCGCCATCGACTTCGCCGAAGGCGACAACCTCAAGAAGCAAGCGTTCGCGGCGCTGATCAAGGCAGCGGTCGCGTTCAACGTATCCAAGCGGAAACGTTAAAGCGCTCATCAGGGGTCAATCGTATCGAACTTTACTAGCGGCACCCTTCAGAGCGCGGTCGTGCGGGACTACGGGGCGCCGCCTGGCATCGAGCGCGCCGCCTGGCATCGAGCGCGTACAGGCTGCCGTTCTGAGCCGAGCCGTTGAGCCCAGAGTTCCCCTCTCATCGGGTGAGGCTGTCACGACGCATCGGCGCAGTCACGACACGGGGGCCTTGACTTAAGAATCTTTCAGTTCATCCTTTGCGGCTCGTATGTCCCGTCTCGACTTCTCCCGTCCTTCTGTTTGCGCGTCCGCTCCGGTCGTCGCAGGCGGCGGTGCGTGCAGAGTTCGAGCAGCGAGCTGGGCCGAATGCGGCGAGCGAGGCGGGATGTTGGCGGAGCAATAGGCGTGTAAATACAGCGCTTTCGCGAGCCCGCCCCCACAGCCTCACGGCCATCAGGGAGCGGGCTCGTCGCGTTTCCTGGGCCTTTTTACCCGGCGTTTGAAGGAGGGAAACATGACCACGCATCAATCCATATCTAGCTCGGAGTCTGAGCCATCATCAACTGGGAGCTCGCGGGCGCCGGTGCATCCTGCGCTCGCGCAGTTGCGTCTAACGCAGGCGGCAGTGTCGACGTTGAGCTTCGGCACCTATCGCTTGGAGGGGCCGCGCGTCAGCGAGCTCGTGCGGCTAGCGCTTGCCGCGGGGATCCGTAGCATCGACACAGCAGAGCTCTACAAGAACGAGGCGGCCGTGTTCTCCGCGGTGCGTTCGTTCGAGGACGCGCACCCGGACTTCGGGCTGGTTCGCGTCTCGACGAAGATCTACAAGAGCTTGCTCTTCGAGCAGACGCTGCGTCACGTCGAGCAATTGGCCCAGCGCCTGGGGCGCCCTGTGGATCAGGTGCTCTTGCATCGTCCGCTGCCGTTCGCGATGTTTCGCGCGTTGAGCACCGCAAAGGAGCAAGGTTTGGTGCACCAGATTGGTGTGTCGAACTACACGACCGAGCGCCTCACTCAGCTCTTGCTGGCGTGCGACGCGACGCCCGACTTGCGACATCGACCAACGGTGAACCAAGTCGAGCTGCATCCCTTCGTGGGTCCAGTGCAAGCGCTCCTCGGCTTGTGCCGCACGGAAGGCATTCGCGTGCAGGCGCACACGGTGCTCGCGCGGGGCAAGCTGTTCAACTTTGCGCCGCTTCAGACCCTGGCTGAGCGCCTGGGCGTGACGCCTGCGGCCGTGATGCTGCGCTGGGCGCATCAGCTCGGAGCCGAGCTGGTGATCCACTCGTCGCAGCCGGCGCATTTGGCCGAGGCGATCGACGTGGTGAGCGGTGGCTTCGAGCTGTCGCCGCGGGACATGGCGGAGATCAATGGCTACTACGGCGCCAAGACGGTGCGCTTCTATCCGCAGCACGTCACGCCCACGCTGGGCAGCGAGCTGTCGGAGATCATCGACACGGATGAGTACGTGAGCGCCGTCGCGGCTCGACTGCGCGCTGACCGTGCGGCGCTACGTCGCGGGGAGCCCGTGTCCAGCGCCGCGCTCTCACTGCCTGCTGGAACGAACCGGGAGCTCCTCACGCACCCGTTGGCCAATCGCATTGCCCAAGAGTTATTCCCCGAGGATCAGCTGTCGGGCGCCGAGCGATGCTACCAGCGCTTCCGCGATCTGGTGCGTCAGCTGCGCTCAGCAGCCATGGCTCAGCTGCAAGGTCAGCCAAAGACCAAGAAGCTGAGCTGCTCTGCGGGTGCTCACGTCGCACCAGGTCCTCAGCGCTTCGTCGAAGGTCAGCCGGTCTCCAACGCAATCAGCTATCCTCTGCCGATGCCGGTGGAGGTAGCGCCCGCGTCAGAGCTCGCGCCGTTCTTCAGCTTCCTGGCTGAGCCGGAGCGCTTGGGTGCGGCTCCCACCGGGCCGCGCACGGCGCCCCTCTTGTTCACCCGCGGCGCGTACTTTCCCGACCAGCGCATGGACTTGTGCAAGCAAGTCGTGGGTCCGGCTCACGTGGGTAAGCTGCGCGACGCCGTAGTTGCCAACGGCCACCGCAAAGCCTCCGATGCGTTCTCCATCCGACATTTTCTCCTCGGAAATAACATCGCTTGCGAGGGTTCTGGGGGTGAGGGTGCGCTTGCCTTCGCCGAAATGATGCGGGACCCACTACTCGAGATCGAGACGTGGTACCTCGCGGGCAACTGCATCAACGGCGCGGACATGGGTGTGATGGCGCCGGCTCTGGAGCACAACGTGCATGCACGTGCCCTATGGCTGAAACGCAATCCGCTGCACGCCGAGGGCGCGGCCCACCTGGGGCGCTTGCTCGCGTTGAACTCAACGCTCTGCCTGCTCGACGTCCACAACACCGGTTTGTTCGATGAGGGCATGCAGGCGTTCGCGGACGGCTTCTTGCAAGCAGATGGCAAGCTCAGCTTGCGTCACCTGTACGCCTCGGCGAACGGCTTCGGCCCGCGCAGCATCGAGCTGCTTGGGTCCGTCTTGACGCACGGGGGAGCTACCGCGTCTTCCTTGGTCTCGCTCTCGTTGTCGCTCAATCGCTTGGGCAATCGCGGCCTCGAGCTGTTCGAGACCTTGGTGCGCCGTGGCGCGTTGGGGAACCTCGAGCGCCTGGACCTCGGCTCGATTGGCCTCGACTCACCAGATCTGTCTGGCTTGGTCGCGGCGCTGATCGAGCACTGCCCGAAGTTGAAGAGCTTCGACCTCGGCACGTACCTATCGACTCGCGACCTCGAGGAGCAAGCCAATCTGCTCCGCGCGGATGTAAGCCCATGGGTTACGTTGCTCGAGCAGCATCCAGCGCTCGAGCTCCTCGACGTGTCGCTCTGCGGCTTGCCGGAGGGCTCCCTAGAGCAACTCGTGGACGCGCTTGGTCCGCACCAGTCACTCCACGGCGTGGGCTCTCACGCTTTCAACCACAGCGAGCGCGAGCGCCGCTTGCTGAAACACCCCAAACGCGTGCTCCACATCGACTCGATCTATCGCGGACGCGCTTGACCCATGGAGGAGCGCACATGCCACTCGGCGTGTGCGCTCTTTTCACCTTCTCGCTGGCGACAGCGAGTAGACGGTGCGCTCGGGATCGACCACCGAGGTGACGTGGCGCACCAGGAAGCGCTCAGTCGGGGTGAGGCCGATGGTGTCGCGGTCGCCGAGGATGGGACCGTTGTCGAGCAGGTGATGGGCCACGTTGAATGCTCGGTCGGTGAGCGTCTCCAGGTCGAGCTTCGAGCGCACGAACTCGACTTCCATCAGGTCGAACTGGTCCATACCGAGGGTGTAGAGGGTGGCCGTGTTGTGCTTGTCGCGCATCAGACCGAAGCGCACCCACAGGTAGAGCGGGAGGTACTCACGGCTCATCTCCCGTGCGTCGTCGAGGAACGCCTCCACGCCATTGACCAGTGAACCTCCCCCCCAATAAACGCCCGCCGCCTCGCTGGTGAGGAGGCAGGCGCCGACGATGCGGGTCAGTTCGAGCATCACGTCGATGGCGTCGAGCTCGTCGCTGATGACGGTGACGACCAGGTGCGCGACGTGCCCCTCGATGCTCTGCTTCGCCTCCGGCCAGTGCAGCGCTGCGCGGTACGCGGGTTCGAGATCCGAGGCGGGGTTGGGTGCATCCGTCAAGCTGATCAGGGCTGCGAACTGGGTGCCCTCGAGGGTCACGGCGCTGCCGTCTGGCGCAGCTTCGCCGGGTTTGAGCTGGCCGCTCGCAGGCCACTCTC
>JBFXBK010000568.1:0-4391 GCA_050183255.1 Polyangiaceae bacterium
CCGCGAGTCGAGAGTGCGAGCCAAGCCCTGCGAGGCCTTGGACCACCATGCCCAGAACTCATCAATCGCGTCCGTCACGTGCCACCTGCCGTCGAGTTACTGTGTCGGACTCTTGGTACCCGACCCGGTTCGCGTTGTCGACGTTGCCCTGTGGTCTCGCTGGAGAACGCAGCTAGGCGGTGAGACAATTCGTCCGCTCCGATGAAATATTCAGCGACCCGCCGCGAAGAGCTGCGCATGAGGGAAATGTCACCAGCTGGACGGAATGGATTGCCCGGGTTACTGGGGTGCGTCGGCTGCCTGGCCTTGGCCTGTTCCCCACGACCTGTTTCCTCAGCGCCCCAGCCCCAGACGAGCCCAGCGCCGTCTTCACCCGCTGACGAAGCGCCCGACGTGAAGCACCAGGGCCCTGCGTCAAACTATCAGGTCGTCGACCTGATGCCGGAGTGGTGGAGCTACTGGGAAGCTGCTCAGTCGGAGCCTCCAGCTCGGAGGGTCGAACTGTTTCTGGAGGGGATGCCCAAGCAGCACCCAGCCGTGTTTTCAGCGAATGTGCTGAGCAAGGATCCAAGCGTGCCCTTCGATCTGAATGCGCGTGTCAGCGAGTTCCTGGAAGGAGCGGAACCACTGGTCCCGAGCATGCGCGCGATCAGTCGAAATATCCGGAGGGATTTGCCCGATCACCAAGCCAGCTTTCAACGGGCGTTCCCGGACTTCGCTTGGGACGGCACGGTGTATTTCACAGTTTCTCTAGACGCCTTCGACGGAGCCGTGCGCGAAGTGGATGGCAAGCCGGTGTTGCTTTTCGGGGTCGACAAGATCGCGCGGCTCTACGGGGCGGATGTCGACCTCGCTCCGCTGTTTCACCACGAGCTATTCCACGTCTACCACTTGGTCACCCGAACTCCGTTCGACCCTGCCCACCCCGACCGGATGTACCAAGCGCTCTGGGGTGAGGGACTCGCGGTGTACGTAGCCAAACGCCTGAACCCAGCGGCGACGAATCGCCAGCTGGTGCTGACTGACGAGATGGTCGAGCAAGGGGAGGCGAAGCTACCCAAGCTCGCGGCGGAGATGCTCGCCAACCTCGACTCCGGCGACGAAGCCTTCTACACCGATTGGTTCCGCGGGGCAGGAAAGCGGACAGACATGCCCGTACGGATGGGCTACTTTCTGGGGTACAAGGTGGCGGAGGTACTGGGAAGGTCCCGGTCGCTCAAGGACCTCGCTGCGATGAAGGACCCAGAGCTCAGGACCCAGATTGGGCACGCCCTGGAAACGCTCGCTTCACCATGACCGCCGACTCCAGAGTTTCCTGACCCCGTTCGCCGCGGACGTTGCCCTGTGGTCTCGCCGCAACGAGGTGCTGCGGTTCGACCATGGCCTGGCCGAAGAAGGGGACTCGCAAGCTCGTCGTCGATGGCGTGGAGTTCATGTGGCACCGGAAGGAGTGCTGCGAGTGCACCGCTGGGGTCCCGTTCCTGATGGGAAAGTCGGGTGGTCGCTACGTGTTGCGCGTGGAGGTAATTGATTTGGAGATTCGGCCTCGGGACTACGCGCGTGCTATGCGCTGGGCGCTGGCGAACGGTTGGAGTGCTGAGGCGGGCCCGGACCGTCGGCTGCGCTTCAATGATGAAACCGAAACGTTCGAGTGGATTCCGGACGACTGGAGCGCCGAGCAAGCCATGGCTCAGACTGCATTCGCCTAAGCCCGCCTACCTCAAGCAGGCGTGGCGCACCCGGCGGCGCAACGTAGAGCCGCGCTGTTCGTCGACGAAGCGTTGCCCCGCGGCAGTGGATTCAGCCCCGGGGTGCTCCAGGCAGTCCGTCAGCGCCTGGTAGCCGGCGCGCCAGTCTTGCCAAGCCTCCGGCTCGCTAAACTCGCTGTCATGTCGGGCGAGCAAGCGTCGCGCTTCAGCAAAGTCCCTGCGCGCAAGCGCCTGATCGACGCGGGTGAACAAGCGCCGCTGGTCGCTCAGGCGCTGCCTCGCAGGAGTCATGGGGTGGGCCTGCACCCGCTCGGCGATGCTCGGCGCTTTCCACGGCGGCGAAGCATCGTCACTCGGTTCCGCGAGGAGATTGCCAACGAATCCACAGCACAGCGCCGCGAGGGCGCCACCCAGCAGTAGCTTGAAGTGCTTCTTGTTCATGGGATGCTCACCGTCCAGGTCACGGACTGCTCGAGGTCGTCACGGGAGTCTCTAACCCACGGCGTGTCGTCGTAGACGCGCGCCACCACCGTGTGTTCGCCGCTCGGCAAGCTCGCGACATCGAAGCACTCCCCGCCATCGTTCGTCAGGCTCTCGTCGTCCACTAGCCACTCGACTTTGAGCACGCTCGGGTCGACCAGCCTGACTTGCAAGACTCCGGGGTCATTCAGCGGGGTGTCGTTCGGCGTGTGTGCGTCGATGGGTCGCACGATGGCGTAGATGTCGTGAATCATCTTCTGCTGCGACGGCATGTTGAAGTAGTCGGGCAGCTGATTCATCTGGGAGTTGGGGGAAGGCCGGTAGATCCCCTGGGTGCAGTAGCGGCCGCCTTCGTAGACGCCTTGGGTGCCAGTGCCGGGAGTGTGATCGAAGTCGATCCACTCGGTCCACTTGGCTCCGCTCGGGTCCGTCGTCACGTTCGGCTCCACGGCTTTGGTGCAGTCTGCGTTGGGGTTGAAGTAGGCGTATTCGTCGGCGAGCCCATGAAAGGTATGCCCGCCTTCGTGGATGCCCTGGCTCGACGCGTGTTTCTGCGGGGAATAGCCACCGCTCCACACCATCACCTCGCCGCCGCTCGCCCACCAGTTGTCTGCGCCGGCGTTCAGGGCCACGGCCTCCCAGTCGACGTCGATGCTCGGCGGCATCAGGGCAGCGACCGCGCTGTGCACGAGTCCGTTGTTCACGGTCCCGAGGCGTGAGGTGTCGTCTCCGCGTCCGTTGAACGCGGTGTCGCAAAGCTGCCCGGTGTCGCCGTCGTCGACGCAGGCTTCATTGCTCGGCACCTTCAACGCGCAGATATTGATGTAGCTCCAGTAGCGGCGATACGGCTCGCCGAGCTCCGTCAGGTAGCCTTGCTCGGTGTTGTAGAGCAGGTTCTTCACGTGCTCCATGAACAGCGTGTCCAGCAAATCGGCGGTGTAGCCGTCACCCAAGATCACGAAGTTGACGCGATTGTCCGGGCGCCCTTTATCCTCGAGGATCTCACCGGAGCTCCCACAATCGAAGGCTTCGCCTCCCGCCTCCAGGCGTGGTTGCTCAGAACCGCAGGCTTGGAACGTCACGCCGCCGCTACCGCCGCTCTGGGTGCCGCCAGTCGACGTCGTGGCTCCCGTGCCACCGCTGCCAGCCGCGGTACTTCCGCCTGCGCTGCTGCCGCCGGTGGTCTGTCCGCCGGCGGAGTTGCCGCCGTTTGCTCCAGCGCTGCCTCCCGAGCCTTCGGAACTCTTGCTGACGACGCAGCCAGCAGTCGCTACGCACGGAGTGAGAATGAGCAGGAGGACGGGGGTGAGGCGCGCTGTCTTCATTCGGGGCTCGTCCGTGGTCTCGCGGTTTCGCGAGTGTACATCGTCCGCGCCGGACGCGCCTTGCTCAAGCGCTCCTCCCCCCCAAACCTGGTGCGGGCAAACGCTCGGGCGGCGTTGCCTCGAGGTCGTGCCCCTGCGCGCGCAGAGTGGCTGCTGACGCTTGGCTTCCTTCGGACGCTCTGGCAGATAGGCGGAGTGGACCCAGCGACCCTCATCGCGCTTCAGGCTGCCCTCGCGAGCAGCCCGAACAATCACGACTTGTTGAGCGTGGTGTGTGCGGCGCTGCTGGAGTCCGGAGACGCGCGCCGGGCCCTGGAGCACCTGGACAGAGCCGAACTGGGCCAGCTCGACCAAACCGGACATCGCGTGACGTTCGCCAAGGTGCTGTACGAGTCGGGGCAGTTCGAGCGCGCCCTGGGGCTGTTGGATGGTGCGTCGGAGCTCACTCCCGATCTCTTTCTGGTGAAGGCGCGGGTGCTCGACCGTCTGGACCGCCAGGAGGACGCGCAAAAGGCCTACGAGCGGGCAATCCACGCGAACCCCACACTGCAGGACGTGGAACTCGAGCAGCGGCTAGCCGCCTTTGCCGCAAAACCTCAGGGAAACGGCCCGCGGCTGAGGGTGATCTCCAACGACGACACCTCTGACGCTGACGTCGTGCGCTTCATTGCCCCGGACGCCAAGAAGCTCAAGTTCGACGATGTGGGAGGCTTGAGCGACGTCAAGCGCCAGATCGAGAAGCGCATCATCCTGCCGTTCAAGAAGCCCAGCCTGTTCCAGAAGTTCAAGAAGCGGGTCGGCGGCGGCATCCTGATGTACGGCCCGCCTGGCTGTGGCAAGACGTTGCTCGCCCGGGCCACGGCGGGCGAGTGCGATG
>JBFXBK010000569.1:0-4388 GCA_050183255.1 Polyangiaceae bacterium
GGCCGGCGTGGCCGACGTCGTGATGGCCCCAGCGGCAGACATGTTCGAGCTGGGGGTCGAAGTCCAGGTGCTGCGTCGCGGCAGCCTGTTCGGCGTGCGCGCCAAGAAGCTCTACGAGGCCTACAAGAGCTACGCCTCCCTCGACACGATCCCCGCGGAAGAACGCGCCCGCATCGAACGCGACATTCTACAGAACACCTTCGAGGGCGCCTGGAGCCAGACTCGCGAGTTCTGGAGTCGCCGTGATCCCGCAGAGGTAACGAAAGCCGAGGCCGATCCGAAGCACAAGATGGCTCTCGTGTTCCGCTCCTACCTCGGCCTCGCCAGCCGTTGGGCGATCGACGGCCTGACCGCGCGCAAGGCCGACTACCAGATCTGGTGCGGACCGGCGATGGGCGCCTTCAACGCCTGGAGCGAGGGCACTTTCCTCGCGGAACCCGGCAATCGTCGCGTCGTCCAAATAGCGAAGAACTTGCTCGAGGGTGCCGCCAGCATCAGCCGCGCACAGCAGCTCCGCAGCTACGGTGTCGCCGTGCCATCCGTAGCCTTTGATTTTCGGCCTCGCCCCCTGGCTTGAGGCCCAAGTCTTCCAAACACCCTGACCTGAGAAAGCACTCGTGACCAATCAGCATCCGTCTCGCTCCCCCATCGCAGTCGTCGGCGCCAGCGCGCTGTTCCCCGGTTCCATCGATGCGACCGGCTTCTGGCGCGACATCCTCGCCGGGCGCGACCTCCTGACTGACGTTCCGGCGTCCCACTGGCTGATCGAGGACTACTACGATCCCGACCCCAGCGCTCCAGACAAGACCTACGCCAAGCGCGGAGGCTTTCTCTCGGACGTCGATTTCGACGCCATTGGCTGGGGGATCCCCCCGAACCTGGTGCCCGAGACCGACACCTCACAGCTGCTCGCGCTGATCGTTGCTCAAAAGGTGCTCGAAGATGCTTCCGCGGGGCAACCCGATTCCCTCGATCGTTCGCGCATGTCCGTGATCCTGGGCTGCACCTCTGGCCAGGAGCTGATGGGCTCCATGGTCAGTCGCCTGCAACGCCCCGTGTGGGTCAAGGCGCTGCGCGAGTCGGGCATGGCTGAAGACGAAGTGCAGGCCGTGTGCGATCGCATCTCGGCAAGCTACACGCCGTGGCGCGAGAGCAACTTCCCGGGGCTCCTTGGCAACGTCGTCGCTGGCCGCATCGCGAACCGGCTGAACCTGGGCGGCACCAACTGCGTCACCGACGCCGCCTGCGCGTCGACGCTGAGTGCGCTGTCGATGGCTGTGCACGAGCTGCAGCTCGGCGAGTCTGACTTCGTGATCACCGGTGGCGTGGACACGATGAACGACATCTTCATGTACGTGTGCTTCAGCAAGACGCCCGCGCTGTCCCCAAGCGGCGACTGCCGGCCGTTCTCTGACAAGGCGGACGGCACCATGCTGAGCGAAGGCCTCGGCATGATCGCGCTCAAGCGGCTCGCCGACGCGGAAGCCGCTGGTGACCGCATCTACGCAGTGATTCATGGAGTGGGTGCGTCCTCGGACGGCCGCGCGAAGAGCGTGTATGCGCCGCGCCCAGAAGGCCAAGCGACGTGCCTGCGCCGTGCTTACGAGCAGGCCGGCTACGGTCCTGAGACGGTTGAGCTGGTCG
The DNA here is from genome assembly GCA_050183255.1 of Polyangiaceae bacterium. GTDB lineage: Bacteria > Myxococcota_A > Polyangia > Polyangiales > Polyangiaceae > JAHBVY01. The sequence continues at coordinate 1,645 of JBFXBK010000569.1, forward strand.
AGGCTCATGGCACCGGCACGAAAGCGGGAGACGCCGCCGAGTTCGCTGGGCTTTCTCAGGTGTTCGGTGAAACCTCGCGGAAAGACAAGCAGTGGTGCAGCCTCGGCTCGGTCAAGTCGCAGATCGGCCACGCAAAGTCCGCGGCGGGCGCCGCCGGGCTGTTCAAGGCCGTGATGGCCCTGAGCCACCGCGTGCTGCCCCCAACGGCGAAGGTCGAGGCGCCGAACCCAGCGCTCGAGCTCGAAGCATCGCCGTTCAACCTCACGACGCGCGCTCGGCCCTGGGTGAAGAGCCCCGGCCACCCGCGCCGCGCGTCGGTGAGTTCCTTCGGCTTCGGCGGCTCGAACTTCCACGTTTCGTTGGAGGAGCACGCACCGAGCGCCCGCACAGCGCCTCGCTTGCGCACGCTACCCACGGAGCTCTATGCCTTCAGCGCCGAGTCACCCAGCGCCCTGTGCGCTACCCTGCGGCAACACGCCCAGGGTCTAGCGCAAGCGAAGAAGGCCGCTGCCAAGCAGCGCTTGGCGAGCTGGCTCGCGCACCAGAGCTGCGAAGGCTTCGACGCGACGCAGGCGGCGCGCGTCACCCTCGTCAGCAAAGACGCAGACGCGCTGGAGCTCGAGCTCACTCGCGCCGCCGCTCAGATCGAGGGCGCGCCTGAACAAGCGTTCGCCACGCCCAGCGGCACGCACTACGGCGTCGGCCCGCTGGAGGGCGACGTCGCGCTGCTCTTCCCCGGCCAAGGCAGCCAGTACCTCGACATGGGCTCCGAGCTGGCGCAGCACTTCGATGCAGCCATCGGCGCCTGGGACGACGCCGCCAGCGTCTCCGGCGGCTGGGACACCCAGCTCGCCTCCGTGGTGTTTCCGATCACGGCGTTCACGGAGCAACAGGCAGAAGCGCAACGCGCCCGCCTGAACGCCACCGAGTGGGCGCAACCGGCCATCGCCTGTGTGTCCTTGGCGCAGCTCGCGCTGCTCTCGGAGCTCGGGCTCAGCGCGCAGCAAGTCGCAGGGCATAGCTTCGGTGAGGTGATGGCGCTCCACGCGGCTGGCTGCTTCGACGCGGAGAGCGCCGTACGCATCGCGCGTCGCCGCGGAGAGCTGATGGCAGCCGCGGCGAAGCACCCGGGGGCCATGCTCGCGCTGACAACGGACAGCGAAACGGCCGAGCGACTCCTCAAGGAGCTTCAAGGGAGCGCGCCGGAAGCTGCGCGCGTCGTGATCGCCAACCACAACAGCCCGAAGCAGGTCGTGCTCTCGGGGCGCAGTGAAGGCATCGAGGCCGCGGAGCGCTTCTTCGAGGCCCAAGGCATCGGTACCCGGCGCCTCCCGGTTGCGACGGCGTTCCACTCCGAGGTGGTGTCCGACGCGAGCGCGGAGTTCGCCGACTTCCTGCAAGCCATCGAGCTCGGCGCGCCGAAGCTGGCCGCTTACGCCAACTCCAGCGCGGCGCGTTACCCCGCGGATTCAAGCGAGATCAAGCGTGCCCTCGCCGCTCAGCTGTCGCTGCCGGTGCGCTTCGTCGAGCAAGTCGAGGCCATGTATCAGAGCGGCGTGCGGACCTTCCTCGAGGTGGGCCCGGGTGCGGTGCTGAGCGGCCTCGTGGGGAGTATCCTCGGGGATCGACCCCATCGCGCGATCGCACTGGATCGCAAGGGCAAGCACGGCGTGACCGCCTTCTTTGAGGGCCTCGCTGCGCTCTCCGCGGCTGGTGTGCGCCTCGAGCTTTCTGCGCTGTGGCGCGGCTTCGCCGCGCCCATCGACCCGGCAACCATCAGCGAGCCCAGGCTCGTTCTCCCACTCAACGGCAGCAACTATCAGAAGCCGTATCCACCCGCAGGCGGCGCCGCGGCGCTTCCTCCCCCCAACCCCAAACAGGCTGAGAGCATGTCCACTCGATCCCAAAGCAACGGCCACGGCGCGCCTCACGCGCACGCTGTTGCTTCAACCCCTGTCGCTTCACCCCCTGACAATTCACCGCCTGTCGCAGCGCACGGCGCCGGTTCGAACGGAGCCGCTCTTCACCCAGGCCCCAACGGCGCAGCCTATCCAGGCGAAGCCTCTCAAGCCGGGGGCAACGGCGCCGTCGCTGCGAGTCGCTCCGCGGTACCGCTGGTCCACGCCAGCGCTCAGCCGAGCGCGCGCATCAGCGATGAGTGGGCACAGGCCTACAGCGAGGTCCAGCGCCAGACGGCAGAGGCCCACGCCACCTACCTCAACGCGATGGCTGCCTCCCACATGGCCTTCCTCGACACCGTAGAGCGCAGCTTCCTCGCGCTCTCCGGAGTCCCCACGGAAATGAGCCAGCGCGTGTACACCGCGCTCCCCGCGGCTCCAGCGCCAGCTCCTGCAGCGGCGCCCTACGTCGCGCCCTCACCGCCGATCGCCCTGGAACCCGCGTGGGAAGCTGCGGCGTACGCAGCGCCTGCCGTTGCACCGGTAGTCGCGCAGCAAGCGGCCGCGCCAGCGCCGATGGCTCCCGCGCCAGCTCCCGTGGCAGCTGCGCCCGTAGCCGCGGTTCCCGTGGCTGCCCCAGCTCCCGCGGCGGCGCAGAGCATCGATCTCCACGCGCTGCTGCTCGAGGTGGTCGCCGAGAAGACCGGCTACCCCACGGAAATGCTCAACGCGGAGATGACCCTCGAAGGCGACCTCGGCATCGACTCCATCAAGCGCGTCGAGATCCTGAGCGGCATGCAGGAGCGCGCTCCGGGGCTGCCCCAGGTAGACACCAGCGTGATGGCA
>JBFXBK010000570.1:0-4370 GCA_050183255.1 Polyangiaceae bacterium
TGAACCGCCGTCTGCAGGCGGGTGAGACGCTGAACCTGCTCGGCGTGACTCCTGAGCGTCTGCTGCGCTTTCAGCTGCCCGCGTGGCCGCTCACGATCCGCGCTTTTCGCGATCAGGGTCCAACCGAACTGCGCCGACCGGCGCCTGACACCGTGATCGTGCAGCCCGAGAATAGCCGCGTGGAAATGGTACTGCGGGAGCGCTACCGCCTGTTGCGCAGCAACCCGCTGCGCGAGCTTCAAGTCGACGCGGTGGCCGCGTGAGCCACTCAGTCGTCCTCGTCGGTGGGCAAGGCCGCGAACACTGGAACCTGTGCCTGGGTCGGCTCCGGCGCGACCAGCTCGAGCTTGCGAAGGGGGCCAATCGGGTCAGTGACCACGGGGTACTCCAGCGATTCCGCCCGGATATTGGGCAGGCCGGGAGGCGCCTGAACCGCGCTGCTGCGCGTCGCCGGATCCAACTCGGCCAGCTGCTTGGCCCAGTGGCGATTGAGGTTCATCAAATCTACCTCACACAGGCCGATGGACCGGAGCACCAGCGGCGGGTCAGGAGATTCACCGTAAGCCTTCAGGAAGGCGAACCACGCCATCGCGTCGTTGTCGAGGGGCGGCAGAGGCCTGCGGAAGTGTTCGAGCGCCGCTTCGCTCGCCGCGCCGTACTCGTCCTGAATGGGATCGTCGACGTCAGCCTCCATCAACCGCGCCTCGATGGGCGCCTTCAGCGCCTCCCACTCCTCGCTGGTGATCTGCTCCCCCGCAAACACGCTGTCGGCGGGGAGGCGCACCAAGGTCAAGGCGAGGTTGACTCGAGCGTATTGATCCAGAGTGAGGCGCGCCACCAGGGCATCTTACGGAGCACCTGCACCAGGAGCCAGCTCACATGAGTGAAATCGCAACGACCAAGGTGTTTGTCGTGCTCGAATGTGTGGACGCGCCGATCCCTGTACAGCGCTTGGATGGGCGGGAAGCGATGAACGAACTCTCGAGCTTCAGCGTTCGCTTCTGCATCGACGAGTCGACGCTCGGGCTGGATCCGTGCGGACTAGATGCTCTGTTTGGCCGCGCGGCTACCATCGCGCTGGTCGACGACCTCGAGGGGCACACTCGGAGCATTCCCTTGATGGTCGACGGCGTGGACTTGGAGATTCAAACGCCCGAGGGGGAGCTGGTGCTGCGGCTGGACCTCAAGCCCCGTCAGCACGTCCTGGCGCACCGAACCGGTCACGCGATGTGGGTTGAGAAGTCGACCGTCGAGATCGTCTCTGCCCTGGTAGATGCCCAGGCGCTAGGCGGCCCGGAGCTCGACGTTCGGCTCAGCCAAGCTTACGAACCCCGCCCGCAGTGCGTGCAGTACGCGGAGACGGAGTGGAATTTTGCCGCACGGATACTTGCTGATGACGGCGTTGCCTGCTGGTTCGACGTGGTGAACGACGCGCCGCGCTGGGTGCTCGCTGACGGCCCGGACGCGTGCACCGACATCGAGGGCGACGCCGTCGTCCCGCTGGAGGCGCGTAGCGCGCTGACCCAGCAGCGTCATTTCACTTCCTTTGAGCTGGAAGCGAACTGGTGCACCGGGAGTGTGCTCCTCCGCGATGATGACCCGCGCCAGCCCGATGTCCCCATCGACGGCCAGCTGGAGGACGGCGAAGGCTTCTATTTCGCCTATCCAGCGCGGCTCGTGAACGGTGCTCAAGCGGCGCGGCGCGCCAAGGTACGCCTGGAGCAGCTGCGGCGCCACGAGATCGTCGCACGTGGAGCCTCGGACTGCGTACGGGTGCAGCCAGGTCGTGTCCTGGAGATCGCGTCGGAGCAAGGTGATTTCAATCAGCGCTACTTGGTCGTTTCCGTGGAGCACGGGTTCTCCGACACCACGCAAGCCGGTCAAGCGGAAGAAGCGTACAGCAACCGAGTGATGCTCGTCCCCGCGACCCGCCTGTTTCGCCCTGCGATCCCCGAGTGGCCGACGCTACCCGGCGCGGAGCCCGCCACCGTCTCGGGCCCGGCGGGCGAGGAAGTTCACGTCAACGACCTGGGCGACGTGAAGCTCAAGTTCCCCTGGGACCGTACCCCGCAGGTGGACGACACCACGTCGCACTGGGCGCGCACACTGCAACCAAACCTGGGGGGCAGCATGTTGCTCCCGCGTATGAACTGGGAGGTGCTGGTCGCCTTCGCTCACGGCAACCCCGATCAGCCACGGGTGCTGGGCCGACTCTACAACGCCGAAGCCGCGCTGCCTTATTCGCCGAAAGGCGAGAGCGCCTCCACGTCGTTCCAGACCGCAACCTCACCCGGCGGTGGCGGAGTCAACGAGATCAAGCTCGGCGACTCCGCAGGGAAAGAATCCATGGGGATCAACGCCTCGCAGGACCAGGACGTGGTCGTCGGAGGTAGTTCCTTGACGACCGTGAGCGGCAGCGAGGATCACACCGTCGCCTTGTCGCTGACACAGACCGCGAGCAATCACACTCGCACCGTCGGTGGACTTCAGAAAGTCGACGTCGGTACGGAGTACTCGATCCAGGCTGGAGACCGCAGCGAGACCATCGGCGGTGTCGAGATCAACAAGGTGGGCGGCTCCCGCATCGTCAAGGCGGGCGCCTACACTGAAGTCGTTGGCGCGCTCCAAGCGACCCAGTGTGTGAGCTCCAACCTGGAGTGCGCGGCGCTCGTGAACACCGTTGGCGGCGCGATGATTCACGCCGCAGGAGCTGGTGCCAACGAAACGGTGCTCGGTGCTCGCCAGCACCTCGTCGGTGCTGTGCGCGGCATCAACTGCGTGGGCTACGAAGAGAAGGTGCTCGGAATCAAGGCGATCACGTCTGGAGCGAGCTTGCTGCAAGCGGGCGCCACCAACGTCACCAAGGCTGCGTCGGTCGCCTTGACGATGAGCGCGCTCACCGCCACCGCCGCTGCGGACGTGGTGTTCAAGGGCGCTTCAATCACCATCAGCGCCTCGAGCATCACGGCGCCCGGAGGCTCCATGTCCGGCGGCACGCTGAAGGTCGTGGGCTCTGAAGTGAGCGGTTCAATCACCCGTCAGGGAGTCAGCGAGCTGGACGCATGATGGACTTTCAATTGGATCTCGAAGCCGGCGCGAGCCTGGTCGTCTCCGGTCAGTCTCACGAGCAACTGCACGCCCCGTGGCGGGCGACCCTCACCGCCGGCCGCGACAGCGTGGCGGACGCGAGCGGCATGTCAGCGGAAGAGGCGGCTCGCGCTTGGGTGGGCGCACGAGCTTCGCTGCGCGTGCGCGATGAATTCTCGGGAGAGCTCGAGCTGCCCGCAGTGACGAAGCAGGGAGTCGTACGCCGCGTTCACGTCGCAGACTTGAACGTGATCTTCGAGCTGGTGAGCCCGCTCGCTCTCCTGGGGGAAGGTCAAGACCAGCGCGTCTTCGTCGAGAAGACGACGCTTGAAATCGTCACGCAGCTCCTTTCAGAGGCAAGCCTCGCGGTAGACGACCGCTGCACGCGCAAGCTCCAGCCTCGACGGCAGTGTGTGCAGCACTGGGAATCCAGGCTCGCGTTCATCTCGCGAATCCTCGCGGAAGAGGGCATCACCTATCACTGCGCGTTCGACGGTGGAGAGAGCGTGGTGTTGGTGGACTCTCCAGAGGTGTTCGAAGTCGATGAAGTGCCCCTGCTGGCAGTGCGAACCCATGGCATGCTCGGGGCCGCCAGGCGCGTGCACGACGCTCACGTGCGTTTCCGCCGTCGCACGGAGAGCGTGCTGCTCAACGAGTGGAACTACGAAGCGCCCTCCGCGGACCTCGCGTCCCCTGCAGGCGACGCTCAATCGAGCCTCGAGCACTACGCATTCCACGCAGATTTTCGAACACCCGAAGAGGGCAAGCTGCTGGCCCAACTCACCCTCGAGTCCCTGCGTCGGGACGCGCGAGTGCTCGAAGGCAAAACCCCGTGTCGCGAGCTCGCGCCAGGTAGAGTGATCGAGGTCGACTCCGAAGAGTCGGCCGTGCGCGGCTCCTGGCTCGTGACCGAAATCGTCTCGGGACGCGGGCTGAAGGACGACGCGGAGGAGGGCGCGTCGCCCGCGGAGCGAGATGCAGAGCCGTTCGTGTGCGAGTTCAAGGCGGTGCCAAAGGCCGCAGGCTACCGCCCCGCCCAGAGCAGCGTGGCCTCGGACTTCATCACCAGCTCCCAGGTGACTGGCGCTGAAGGCAGCGAGATCCACCCTGACGACCAGCTACGCGTGAAGCTGCGCCAGCACGCCGACCGGCGCGGCGCGACGGGAAGCCGCGACCAGGGCTCCGCACCCCTCGACACGGACTCCGCTTGGTGCCGAGTGATGCAGCCAAACATGAGCGGCAGCATGCTCATTCCCCGGGTCAACTGGGAGGTGCTCTGCGCC
>JBFXBK010000571.1:0-4345 GCA_050183255.1 Polyangiaceae bacterium
GCTCGAAGGAACATTAGGCTGCGCGGCCGTGCGCTAACGCGGCGCTGGCGATTGTGCAGCGGTGGCCGGAGCCCTACTCTCAAGCTCGATGGTGGAGACACTCTCCCAACCAGCGCGCTCGACGCTGCCCCCGCTACCGCGGATCCCGCTGCGCTATCGCGTGCCGAATGCCCCGACGGTATTCGCTGGGCGCGACGTCGAGCTGAGGCGGCTGGGTCAACGTCTCCTGACGTTCCCGTTCACGCTGCTGCTCGGGGCTCCAGGTATGGGCAAGACCGCGCTCGTCTCCCGCGCGCTGCACGAGCAGAGTCCGACGCGGGGGCCCGCGATTTACGTGCCCGTAGCCGCCACGCGCCCGCCCGAAGACTTGCGCATCGTCTTGGGGAGTGCGTTTTTTCGCATGGGAATACTGGACGAGCAAACGTGGCGCAGCGCGCTCAATGATCTCGACGCCGTGAGTGCGGTGTTGCTCGACCTGACCGAAGCGTACGAGATGTGCGTCGTGATCGACGACGCCCAGCGCGCGGAGCCCGGCTCCCTGCGGGAGTTTGGTCACCTGCTGCTGCGCTACGCGAGCCGCAGTCGCTGGATCGCGCTTCACGACGATGCGGGGTTCGATGCTCGGTTGGGGGCAGAGACGATGCGCCTCCTCGAGTTGACCCGGCCAGAGCTCGAACAGATCTTGGAGCTGCGGGCTCCCACGCTCGAGGCGAGCGCGCGCGAACGACTGGTGTCCGCGGCTCAAGGTTCGCCTTGGCGGCTACAGCAGGAGCTCGTCGCTGCTGAAGAAGGTGTTGCCCTCGAGTCTGGCAGCAGCCTCGGGCAACTTGCGGGAGCGGATCGGGCGCTGCTCCTGGCGCTTTGCCGCGCGGCAGTGCCGCTGACGGACGCCCAGCTCGAGAGCATGGGGATCGATTGCACGGAGGAGAGCCTCTCGCGCCTCGAAGGTCGCGGTATGCTCGAGCGGCAGGGCGATGGTTTCAGGGTCCACGAGCTGGTGCGTGAAGAGCTGCAGCGCTCTGAGGTTTGCGCCCCAGACTCCGCCTTCGACTGGCAGGTCGCGGCGGCGTTGATCGACGCCGAAGATCCCGAGGCAGCGCTGGCTGCTCTGCGCTTGATGAACGAGCTTGGGCTCGACGCGCGCATTGCGGGTGTGTTGGACCGACGGGGACAAACCTGGATCCAGCGCGGGTATGGTCGAAGTCTGTGGCAGCTGCTCGAGGGCGCGAGCGGTGCGCACCTCGAGCGCTGGCGCCTGCGGGTAGCCTTGGAGGCTGCTTCCGCAAAGGAGTTGGTCGTATTGGCGCCGCCTGCGAGCCGAGCCGTGGAGGATCGACTGCTCTGGGGGCGCATCCTGTTCCGCCGCGGTCAATTCGAGGAAGCGCTGAAGGATGCCGCGCTCGTGATGGAGGAGCTCACGGGGGCGGCCGCGAGTGCCGAACAACGCGAAGAGCTTGGGTTCGAAGCCGCGCTGCTCCTCGCTGGCTGCTATGCCAACACCGCGCAGTGGGCCCGCGCTGCCGAAGTCTTCCGGAACTTTCCAGGCCACGACGCGGTCAGCCGCGCCAGGCGCTGCTTGTTGCTCGCGAAGAGCTGGACCCTGGCGGGGGAGCGTCACGCCGCGGAGATCGAACTCGAGGCGCTAGCGGAGCTGCTGCCGGTCTTGCCCGCGGAGCTGCAAGCGGAGACGAAGTGTGCGCTGGCGTCTGCCTTGTATGAGATCGGACGCGTCAGTGAGGCTTCGAAGCTCCTGAACGAGGTCGACGAGGGGCCCGCCCCGGCGCTGTACAGCGAGCAAGGCAGGCAAGCCCTATTTGCTCGCGCGAACATCGAGCACGCACGAGGAGACCTGGACGACTGTCGCGATATCCTCGCGATGCTTTGGCCGTTCGTGGGCAGTGTGAGCATGTTGCGACCACATATGTCGCTGCTCGATGCGCGTTGCAGGTATTTCCTTGGGGAATTGGATGGGCTTGACGACGTGCTGCGTGAGGTCAGCGCCTATGGCAAACGCGTTGGGGCAAGCAACTTGAGCTGCGTGGCGGAAAACTATCGCTTGCTGCTGGCGGTGGACTGCGGTCGGGCCGCCGAGGCGGTCAAGCGAGAGTGCCCCGTGTCGGACCCTCAGGGACTCAACGCGCGCATGTTCTACCTCTACCGGCTGCGGGCCCAGATGCATGTGCCCGCGGGGGTCGACGACGCCGACGCTGCAGCGCGGCGCGTCGCTCCCGACGAGACGACCGTAGAAGACATCTTGCAGCGCGTGAAGCGAGCGGAGTTCCCCAAGGTCGGCGTCGTCAGCCTGGGGGTCGCCGCGGAAGCCGCGCTGCTGGCGGGGCGTGGTGAACGCGCCCTGGAGCTGGTGGATGAAGCCAACGAACTCGCACTGGAGCTCGATCTCGGCGTGGCGCTCGGTTCAACGCGCGCCGGACGCTGCGAGGTGCTGTGCGTGCTTGGCAAGCGTAGCGAGCTCGCCCTCGAGGCGGATCGTTTGGGAGAGGTCGCCGACAGGCTTGGTTCGCCGCGCTCCGAGGCCGACGCGGCGTTCTTTGCGGGTATCGCGGCGGGCGACCAGCCTGACATTGCCCTCTGGGGCCGCCTGGCGAGTCAGTCATTGGTCTCACCCGCCACCAGTCGGCGCGTGCGCGCGCTGCTCGGTGCTCGGGTGGATCTCGATGCCTATGACGCCCTGGTCATCGACGCTGTGCGACGGCTGCAGCGAGTTGAGCGTATCCGTGTGGTTTGTGGAGAGGGCGACGTCGATTGGCAACGAGCGTGGGCGATGCGCTCCGCTTCACTGACGCTGACGCTGTCTGATGGTCGCCCCGTCGATCTCAGCAAGCGTGAGCTCTTGGGGCGGCTCTTGATGGTGCTCATCAACCACGGGGGTCGCGCGAGCAAGGAGCAGCTCGTGCTCGAGGCGTGGGGCGAGCGCGAGTATCACCCGTTGCGCCACGACAATCGCCTTCAAGCCGCAGTTCGCAAGCTGCGTCGCGCGATTGAGGACAACCCGAGCAAGCCGACACGCTTCATCACTACCGAGGACGGCTATTCCCTCGGCGACCCCCTGATCTGGCTGAGCTAGGCCGCCGCGGTTGAGCCGCTTGGCTGGTTGAGCCGCTTGGCTGGTTGAGCCGCTTGGCTGGTTGAGCCGCTTTGGCTGGTTGACCCGCCTTGGCTGGTTAAACCGTGCGGAAGTAAAGTGTCGCGCCGATATGCGTGATTATCGCGAACAAGCACAAGAGGCCCACGCCAAACGCAAAGTTCCTCAGCGGTTGCGTGGGTCGGAGCAGACACACAGCGTGCAGCCAGCGGCTCAGCACGTAGACACCGAAATACAGCCAGGCGCCGCTGGGCCAGACCTCAGCCGCGACGTAGAGGCCCGCCGCCGCCAGAAAGAAGGGCTGACTCTCGCCGTCATTGCGCAGCACCCGCTGAGCGCGCACGACGCTGTCAGCCTCCTCGGCGACGAGCTCACCCTTGAACGCTCGCGCGTCCTCCGGGTACTGGAAGCGCCTGCTGTTCAGACGCACCCACGCTTGCACCGAGATGGTCATGAAAAACTTCAGGACGAGCAGCATCACACAATCTAGGTAGGCAACTCGTGAGGCGAATCTGTGATTCGCCGAACAAATCAACACAGCGTTCCTCGTCTCAAAAGTAGCGCGAAGGCGCAAAACTCGTGCGCCCACACCCTCAGGGGGGCGGGCGAGTTTTGCAGCGAACTACGGAGACAGGACACCAAAGGGTCGCGAGCCATATTGGCTACATGGCAGGGACGCCTCTCGCTGGCTTGAACGTTTCCGGGGAGCGAGGCGTTGCGCGCATGTTCTCCCACGCGGCGCTCCACCTGAGCACCGCCGAGCGAACCTCCGCGGGAGGGGGCCCGGGGCGCGGACCTAATCGAGCTGTGTGCGGAAGAGTTGTTTCCGTGTGGAAATTATTTGGTCGACTCTCGAGTGGCGTTTTGCTTGCATCAACTGCACGCGCACCCTGGGCAAGGACTTCGCTCGCTGGCGGCAAGCACGGGGTTGACTCTGGACCACCTGTCGCGCCTCGTGAGCCGCGAGACCGGGTTGGTGCTCAGGCGCCACGTGCTCTGGTCGAAGCTGCGGCGGGCGCTGACCCTGCGTGGCGGCAACCTGGCCAGCGTGGCTCAGGGGGCCGGCTTCGCGGACCACGCGCACCTGACGCGCACCTTTCGCGCGTTCTTGGGGCGCGCGCCGTCGGACTTTGCCTCACCCCCGGAGATCATCGCTCCGTGGTGAAGACCGCTCACTCCCGCCGACCTGGCGCGTGCTAGTCAGCCGGATGGATTGGAAGCTTCTCGGTTCGACGTTCGCCG
>JBFXBK010000572.1:0-4333 GCA_050183255.1 Polyangiaceae bacterium
CAAACAAAGAAGACGCCGAAATCGAGCAGGAACTCCTGCTCGCGAGCGGAACGCTACCACCCGTTGCGCCCAACCGGGGGCAGGCGCGGACAGCAGTTTCTTCGATCAGTCGCGCTACGAGTACACTAGAGAAGTAGACACACGAGAGAAGTTCGCCATGACACCGAAAGACCAACCAACTTCAGTTTCCCATCGACGCAGCTTGTTCGCGGCGGGTGTGTGCGCACTGTGCTTGCCCCTACAGGCGTGCGGTGGGGGCACGCCGAGCGCCGACGCACCCAGTCCATCGGACACACCGGCGCTGGGCGCAGCGGCCGCGTCACCCCCGGCGACTTCCTCGCCGGCCGCAGCCAGTGCGACGCCCGCCTCAGCATCGGACGAGAACCCGTCGCCGAAGGCCGCCCCGAGCCCACTCAAACCCTGGGCAACTTTCCCCACGGAAGTCCGCTTGGAACCCGTGGGAGACGCGGCGTTCATCGTCGGCCCCCACCCAGAAGGCAGCTTCTCGTTCAGCTTCTTGTTGCTTGGCAGCACGGGCGAGATCACCTCGCCAGAAGGCCTGAACCTCAAGGTGCCACAGTTCGCCGATTTCCGCGCGGCGGCGGGAGAGTGGCCCAAGTCCGCTTTTATCGGCTTCGTCACCGGCAATGGCCGCGTTGGCTGGAGCCAGACCGCCCAGGCGACGAGCCGTGGATGGAAGGACATCAGCGCGAACTCCCCACGCTGGGTCGACGTCGGTGTCCAGCGCTGGGACAAAGGTAGAGTCCTCACTCTAGCGATGGATGAGTTCGGCTTCGACCGCAAGCCTCCTACCTTCCGCGTGGTAGCAGGCACGCCGAAGCAACCCGTGCCGAAGCTCACTCGCTCGTCCGTCCCATTGCCAAAAGACGGCAGCCCGGGCTGCCTGAGCGCGATCGTGCCCTCGAACTTCGCCGCGACGACCCTTGGACATGTCTTCGTCACCGGTACGCTGTGCGGGGAAGAGTCGCAGGTTCTCAAGCTCGAGTACTTCGCCCCAGGCTCCGCCAAGTCGGAGATGTTCGATCTCGATGTCCCCGCGCTCCAAGACTTGAGCGCTGTGGCACGCGCCGTGGACGACGTCTACCTGAGCGTCGGGAACGGTCCGCTGCTTCACTTCGACGGCAAGTCGATCACGAAGGTAGGCGACGTACCCGTCGCCGCTCAGGTAGCGATCAGCGCGGAGGGCACGTTGTGGGTCAACGGCGGGGACAAGCTCTACAAGCAAGTCAAAGACGGCAAGTGGGAGTCGATCGCGCTGCCCACGAATGAATCGCCGAGTGGCTTGTATGTGCCGAGCGACGCCCACGCTTTCGTGCAGGTCGGTAGGACGCTCTACGGACTCAGCGCTCCCAGCGAGGGCGTGAAGTCCTATCAAGCCGAGTTCGGCCAGAAGCCGAGCAACCTGAGCCTACCCAAGGCAGCCAACTCGGAGTGCAAGCACCTGTATGCGTTGCTGTATGGCTTCACCAAGGTGACTCCCGACGACTACGACTTTCCGCTGACTCGCAAGGCGATCAAGGGCCAAGGCTGGCTCGAGAACACGCGCTTCGTGGTCACCGAGGACAACGGAAAGAAGTACTTCGGAGCCATCCCCGACGACTACGAGCTCGGCAAGCGCCTGGTCGCTCACATCCAGAAGCAGGTCAAAGGCTCCGTTCCCGTCTTGCTGTGCGCCGATCCCAAGGTCGTGCGCGAGCTACCCATCGACCTGAGCACTGGCGAGGTCAAGAAGTAGCGTTTCCTCGAGGCAATATGTTCCTGCTCCTCCGGGCGCGACGTCACTTCGCCTGGCGCCCGGGTCCCTCATCCACCAGCTTGGCGCCGGGGCGCAGTCGCGCCTGGGACTCCACGGCGTTGAGCCAGCCACTCATGACGACAGCAACGCACTTCACGAGATCGTTCGGCGTGTAAGGCTTCTGTAAGAAACGGGTGCGCTGACTCAACACGTGCTCGAGGCCCTCCTCGGGGTAGCCACTCGTCAGCACGACGGGGAGTTCTGGGTCGACCAGGCGCATCGCGCCGAGCACCTCGATACCGCTCATTTTCGGCATGTTCACGTCGAGCAGCACGAGGGAGATGCGGGGCCCAGCTTGCTCGAAGTGTTCCAACGCGCTCGCGCCATCGTGAGCTTCTAGCAGCTCGAAGCCGATGCGCTTCAAGATGCGGGCCGCCGCTCGACGTACCTCCGGCTCGTCGTCGGCGATCAAGGCATAGCCCTCGACGCGCAGTGCCTGACGTTGCTTGGTCGTCTCGTGACGCAGTTCGAGGTTCGAGCGCGGGAACATCACCCGGAACAGCGTCCCTTCGCCAGGGCGAGAGGTCACGGTGAGCGCACCTCCGTGGCTGCGCATCGAGCCCAACACGGAGCTCATCCCCAAGCCGTGACCACGAGGCTTCGTCGTGAAGAACGGATCGAACATGCGAGACTGGACCTCGCTGCTCATGCCGATGCCGGTGTCCTCGACCTCGAGCGAGACGTAGCGCCCCGGCTTGATGTCGCCGCGAAGTGATGGATCGGCGAGCAGCGCCGGCCCCACGTCGATCAGCTGCGTGCGGATCAGCACGCGACCCTCTTGATCGCCCACCGCATCGATCGCATTGGTCAGTAGGTTCATCACCAGCTGTCGAAGCTGTGCACTGTCGCAGTCGATAGGCGGGAGCGCGTCCGCCAGCTCGAGTTGGACATGGACCTTCTTCGATCCGTAAGCGCTGAGAAGTTGCACCGTCTCGCGTGCCACCACCGAGAGATCATGGGGTCGCACCTCACCACGCCCACGTCCCGCATAGGCGAGCATGCCGCGGGTCAGTTCTGAGGCGCGCTGAGCCGACTGGAGAATGCTCGAGAGCATCGCCGCATGGGGCGAGTCGTCCGCAGTCTCCTCCAGCACCAGCGCCGCGTTGGCGAGCACGCCGACCAACAGGTTGTTCAAGTCGTGCGCCACGCCACCGGCAAGTAGCCCCAGCGCCTCCACTCGCTGCGCGTCTGCCAGCCCCACTTGTAAGCGGCTCTCATCTCGCGTGCGTCGCTCCGTCACATCGAGCGCGACGAGCAAGCTGCCGCCGTGGCCGTCAGTTAGCGGCTCAACGCTCACGTCGAAGGAGACTCCGTTCACTTCCAAGTCGAAGCGCGCGACCCGCTGGTCGCGCTCAGCTGAGCACAATCCAGCGACCACCTCCTCGCGCTCTGTAACGCCTTGGCCACGCCAAAGCGATTCGTGACGCCCCCCAAGGAAGTCACCAACGCCCCCATCCGCACGTCGTGACCAGACCACCCCCGGAAACTCCGCGAGCGCGGAGCGCAACGTCTCCGAACGGGACACCAACGCCGGAACGGCTTCACTCACACTGGGGCGACTAGTCCGTTCCCCCGCGGTAACGTTCTCTTGAAGGCGCCGCTCGAGTTCGAGAACTTGCTCGTTCAAGCGCTGACCACGCGTGCCAAGACTCCTGACGCGCAGCCACAGGCCGGTAGTCAGTAGTACGAACGAAGCGATGACGAGGTACAGCCAGATCACGAGTCGTCAAGAACAGCGTCGAGATCTCGTCTCCCATCACGGAGCCAGACGAGACAACCCCAAGTGAACCCACCCATGGGATCAAAGGTCATAGTACTCGCCCAAAAGCTCCGCGGGCGCACTGAGCACGGCATCGCGCAGTTGTTAAGACTCGAGACGGCGACGTCGAGGCAGCACACGCCAACTCTACGCAACGAAACGTCAGACGTGCCCCATCAAGGCAGGCCGGCACCCGATGGCGCAAGAGTGCTTCGTTTGCAGCTATTGTTGTTTTCGCGCGCTTGCGAAAGCTCGCTCCCGTGTCAGTTTCCGCGCCGGAAACACGCCGAGTTTTTCCGCATGGACAGCAAGCTGGGCTTGGTCCGCCGCGTGTTCCGCGTGAACGCGCGCTGCCCGACACCCTGCTACCCCCGCCCTCAGCGTCGCCAGACGTGGGGGCATTCTCGATGCTCAGCGTGCCACTCCCACTCAACACCCGACCAGTGCCAGTAGCCAGGACGCATGGTCGGAGCGCTGCACTCGATTTGCGGGTTCTCCGGTTCTTGCAACTGTTCGGCCTCGGGATGCTGCTTCCCTGAGGTCTCCGGCGAACCTGCTAGCACCGTTTGTGCATCCCTGCGCGTCGGTTCAGGGGGCACACGACTGGTTTCGTCGTGACTCCGGTTGAGCGTCGAACCAATGACACCTCCCGAGAGCGAGAGGGCGCTCAGCGCGCCTCCCCCCCAAACCCAGCAGAGCTGGCGGAATCGCTGAACGCTGCGTCTCACGGGGCTAGGAAGCGGATGTCCACGAAGTAC
>JBFXBK010000573.1:0-4333 GCA_050183255.1 Polyangiaceae bacterium
CGACATCGACATGCTGGAGGACGCGATGGCTCAGGGCCTCGAAGAGATCCAGGCTCTGAGCGCCTCGTTCGTGCCGCGAGCGGCCTGACGACTAGAGTTCCAGGCCGGCCATTAAGAACGTGCGTGACCCGCTGAACGTGTCATCGATCTTCGTGGAGCCGACGCTCGCGAACGTGCCAGAGACCGAGTAGGCCTGAGTCATGAAATCCGCCCGGATATTTACGTCCTTGAGGGGGATCAAGAGGCCGATGCCGAGACCTGCCGTGGCGCCAGTGAATTGGTCGTCCCAGCTGCAGTTGGCGCCCTCGCAGGCCGCATCGCGACCGTCCTGGTAGTCCCCGCCGACGTTCAAGGCATCGAACCCCGCGTAGCCGCGCAGGGTGAGTGCGACCTTCGGAGAAAGATCGAGGATGCCCTCGACGATGAAGACCAAGGCGCCTTCGCTCCCCAGGTCGAAATCGGAGCCGCCCTTGGGGTGGATCGAACTCGACGGCAGGGCGATGATTCCGCCGCCGAGGCGCAACCCAGGGCTCAGATGCCCAAGTAGGTCGAACTCGAACACTGCTGTGCTGAGGTCGTCGTACTCCAGCTTCGCCTTGCCATCTGGCGTCTCTTCCTCGAGGTCGCCCGAGCCGCCGACCACGTAGCCTACGCGCAGCAACGGGACCAGACCGTGGCGGGGCTCCTGAGGTGCGGTCTCCACGGCCCCTTGGTCTCGCGGGGGAGAGTCCTGCGTCGTGGGAGGCGCGGCCACGGCACCGGGACTCGCGACGTTTCCGTACGGCGCTGGAGAGGCCGCCACGTCGCCACCCAGTGGGGCGCCCGTCGGAGGTGGAGCTGTAGCCGTGTCCGCCGGGTCGGGCGTGCTGGTCGATGCGTCGACTAGTGTAGGAGACCCGTTCTGGGGCGGGGGCTGGGCCGCGAGGGCGTGGGGTGCGGACCCAATGCACGCCATGAGCGCGAGCGCGGAGAGCGCGGAACGGGGCAGGATACGCGGTGTGCGGTGTAACTTCGTGTGAGTCATGGGCGTCCAATCGCCCACCCCAGCAACCGGTTGCGGTATTTGTGTTGAGGGGCGACTTGTTGCGCCCTCCTGTATTCGCTAAGCGATTCGCGTGCCGAAGGTGGAGTTTCAGGGCGTCGGGATGGCCCGCGAGAAGCATGTGGACGCGCCGGATGGCGGCGAGCTGGTCGATCTGTGCGACCAAGTGCTGGCTCCGATCCCATTCTCGTGTCGCTCCGCGAGCTGCGGCACCTGCCAGGTGGAGGTGCTCGTTGGGATGGAGTGCTTCGAAGAGCCCAACGACGAAGAGCGCGAGCTGCTCGAGATCCTCGACGGCCCCGAGAACTCGCGTCTCGCGTGTCAGGCGCGGGTGAAGCCGGGCCCGGGGTTGATTCGACTCAAGCCCATCGGGACCTGACGTCGGCTCTGCGTAACCCTACGGAATCGCGCTTTGAGCGAGCCGCACCGCCGTGAGCAGCGTCATGGCGAGCAGGACCAACACGCCGACGGTGAAGATGCGTCGCCTCAGCGGGACGTAGTTCGACCCGGTGTGCACCAGCGCGTGACCGACCCGGCTCAGGGCGAATAGCCAAGCCAGTGCCTGGGCGGCGAGGTCAGCCCGTTGCAGGCTGAGCAGCGCAAAGACCAAGACGTAGAACAACACCGGCACCTCGAACTGGTTTCGGATGTTGTTGTTGATCTGCATGACGTAGTCGGGCCAAGCGTCATCGTGGAGCGCGCGGCGTGCCTCGTTGACTTCGTTGGCTGCAACTGCTCGCTTCTTCGCTCCCGCGAGGCGGATGTACATGCCAATCGTCAACAGTACCTGCACCAGCAGCGGTGCGAGAATCCAAGCATCCTTCACGAACGTCTCCTTTGGTCCGGCCGAAGGGCAATCTGGGGCAAAGCGGAGCGTGCTACAAGTGCTCCCATGCGTCGCAAGGTGGTCGCGGTCGTCGGGAATAGCGTTGCCAGTGAGGAGGCGTATGCCCTCGCCAGGGAGCTCGGCCGCGCCTTGGTCGATGCGGGATACCGCGTGGTAACAGGCGGGATGACCGGGGTGATGGAGGCTGCCAGTCGCGGCGCTCACGAGTCAGCGGCCTACACCGAAGGCAGCGTGCTCGGCATCATTCCGAGCGGCGACGCCGAGCGGGCGAACGCTTACGTGGACATCGTGATCCCGTCGGGGCTCGGCTACTCCCGCAACACGTTGGTCGTGAACACCGCGGATGCGGTGGTCGCCGTGGCGGGCGGCGCAGGGACGTTGAATGAACTGGCCATGGCCTGGCAGCTCGACAAGCCCATCGTCGCCCTGGAGATCGATGGCTGGAGCCAGCGCCTCGCCGGGACGCGCATCGACGAGCGGCAGCGCGAAGCGATCTTGGCTGCGGGGGATGTTGGCGCCGTGATGAGGCACCTGGCGCGCGTGCTCGGCTGAGCGATGCGGTAACGGTCGACTGGCGCGAGTGTGCTTCGGTGCGCCTCCCCCCCCAAAAAAACACGCGTCGACGTAGGGAAGAAAATCGTCGCGATCGCGTTGCTGCGAGCTTTGTCCTGAGGCTGCGCGAGGTCGCAACGAAAGCGTGCGGAGTCGCGAAAAAGATCGCGACCTGAGAGCGGCCCTCGGGTCTTCACGCTGAGGCCACGTTTCGCCTGAAGACCAAAGGAAAGAAGTCATGCAAATTCGTCTGTCATTCGTGTTCGCGCTGTTGTTGGTGTCGCTCTTCGGCCTGGTTGGCTGCAAGGGAGAGCCAAAGCCCGGTGAAAAGGAGTTCCAGGAAGCGAACGCGAAGCTCAACGTGTTCGAGGGAGAGGCCGGCTTCGGGAACACCGCAGCCTGCAGCGCACTGGCGAAGCAATTTGCCGTGCGGATCAAAGCTGACGAGAAGGAGAACTTCGAAGGCGGCGAAGATGAAAACACCGCCACCACCAAGGGCAACTTCATGACCTACTGCCAGGAGACGGCGAGCGACGTGCTGCTCCTGGTGCGCGTGCCGAACCTCGACACCTACTCGGGGGACATTCGCAAGGAGCTGATCAAGCTCGCCTGGGACGCGGCGGTGGAGCTGAGCGGTGACCTGCGGAAAGCGGGAGAGAAGAAGCTGAACGTCGCGCTGCGGGGTAACCTGCTCTACGGTGGGCTGGCGAGCGGCGCCGCGAGTGGGCAGCCCCAGGTCGAGATGGCGACCAGTATCGACACCGACAAGTTCTACCCGCTGTTCAGCGCCAAGAAGTAGCTCTATCTCAATTCAACGCGGAAACGCGCGGCGCGCCAACTTGAACCACGGCGCCTCGCGCGTTCTGCTGTTTGCCCAGCGGCTAGGCGTGAGCGAAGCGTGCCTTGACGGAGCTGAAGTTCAGGCTCGCCCAGGCGTAGAGCGTGTACGGCAAGCCGATGCCCGTGAGCGAGACGAGGGTCGCGTAGACGAGGCTCGACCAACGCGCCCAGGTGGCGCGCCTGTAGAGTCCCCAGGCGTTGAGCGGCGTCCACAGGATGCCGAGGCCGTGTATCACGAGGCCGATCACGATGATCAGCGGCGTCTCCGGAGAGCCGTCCTCGCTGCCGAAGCGCAAGAACTCGAGGCTCAGCCAGAAGAGTCCAAGGTGCAGGAGCCACAGGCCGAGCTGCACGAGCGCGTTGATCATCAAGTGCACCTGGCCTTTCACCACGGAATCAGCGCGCAGGGGAGCACGCGCCGTCTGCACTTGTGCGAAGAGCCGCCGTACCTCTGGGCGGGTCAAGCTGTAGATAGCGTAGCCCGCGTAAGGCAGGCCGAGGATCGAGAAGCCGGTGAAGCCCGCATAGAGCAAGGTGGAGACACGCGCCCACGGCCTACGTCGCCACAAGCCGATGGCGTTGAGCGGTGCCCAGAGCACGCCGAGCATCACCCAGGTTGCCCAGTAAATGGCGTAGGTCAGGATCGCGGCATCGCTGAGGGTGAGGGGCTCAGCGTCTGCCTCGTCGTCAGTTGGATCGTCGTCGAGCGGGTCGCTGGGGCGATCGGCGTCGTCCTCGGAGCGCGTGGCTTTGCGCTGGGCGCGAGGCGGCAGGGCGTCGAGGCGAAACGCGGCTAGCTGAGTTGGTTCGAGCTGACGCGGCTGTTCCGCTTCCGCGGGGGAAAAGGCTGCGTTCTCCGCCGCCTTGGGTTCCTCGATGAAGCTCGGATCGAGCCATAGCTTGACTCCCGCCCAGAGGATCACGACCAGCCAGAACAGGTGCAACAGCGACCAGCCGCCGAGCAGGATCGAGTTCGCCGTGATGTGCGCGCTGGCGTTGACGCCGCTGCCCCCTTCGAGCTCGGCGATCAGCGACGGCATGTCGGGATAGCG
>JBFXBK010000574.1:0-4292 GCA_050183255.1 Polyangiaceae bacterium
GCGCCGGACGGCGCTCCGATCGAACGCACCGTGCTTCGTACATCCCAGGCGAACCGCAAGCGCTGGTTCGAGGGTGGTCACCCGAAGCTCGCACCCAGTTTGCTCTTGGCGGTGCAGGCGCTCGTGGATTGGGTGTTAGTTGCACCGGGGAATGGGGACACGGGGATCATCACTTTCTCGCAGCTCGAAGTCGGTATTCGCTACGCCCTCGGACTCGAGCGCGATGAGCTTCGTGCGAAGGCGAGATCCGAGAAGTGGCCTGACGGGCTCTTAGACGCGTTTTCGGAGCAGCTCGGGCCAATCCTCGCGCGGCTGCCTCAGACGCCGCTGACGGGCCACTATGGAGCCGTACGAGGGCTCGACGGCATGAAGGAGTGCGACAACCTCGTCACGCTCGGCGATCCATGGATGAACCTGAGCGACGCGCTGAACGATGCGGGGTTTTTGGGCGTCCCCGATCAGTGGGAGGCTCGATACGAAGCTCGCTGCCGTGCGGAGCTAGAGCAGGCGCATGGCCGACTCCGGACGATTCACCGAACACGACCAGGGAGAGCGCTCCACATCGGGAAGGTGCTCCCGAGTGGACGAGCTTGGGAGTCTGGGGGCGTGGTGGTGAAGAGCTTTGAGGGAGGCAAGCTCGCCAAGCCGAGTGCGATGACGGCTGAGGAGTTTGGCGAGGCCATTCAAACGCTGGGAGGCCTGCGCAAGATGGCTCGCCTCCTCGGTAAGTCGCCGAAAGCAGTCGCGAACTATCGCGATGGGCGAACGAGCATCCCTCACGAGGTGGCCGATGTGCTCACGGGTTCACTCGACGCTCGAGGTGTCGACTTACCTGCCTAGGTAGTACCTAGTACTAGAAAGGCAGGTAGGTCGACACTGGTCGAGCGGCCTAAAATAGAATCCATACGGAAGCTGGGTGCAACCAAACCCTCTAGTAGATCATGGATTCTATCGAGCGGGGTTAATTACACCCAGGGCTGCGTTCCGTCCGACAACCTCGCGCTGTCCCCGTTTCTGAGCGAGCGCCCCTTTGCGTGGTCGTGAACTCCCCCACTGATTCGCAAGAGCATCCGCCTAGGACGTTCCAGCAAGCCCTCGACATCGCCCGCACAGAAGGTCGCATCGCACGCGCAGAGCTTCCGCTTCCCGACGAGGAAACCCTGTTCGATCGGATCCCCCAACTCGTTAGCGGCTTCGACGCGTTTCAGCGCCTAGCCCGAGATGTTGGTCTCGACCGTGACAATCTTCGCAACTACCTCGCTGCAACGCAGCTGGTCGATCCAGGCCTAGCGCGCGAGAAGCTACGACAGCTGATTCAAGCTAGGCCAATACCCGCGCGCAGACGGTCGAGGCAGTCCGCGATGTCGAAGGACGAGCTCTGGAGTCACATCCGGCGCCTTGGCTCGAAGAGCGCGCTTGCTCGTGCTCTGGGCGAGAACGCACTGAAGGTTCATGCTTGGACGCAGAACTTCGCGATCAACGAGCGAGACGCAGGTCGAATTCGAGCAGCCGTGGCCGTCTCGCCGGGTGTTGGAGGCAGGCCTCGGCGAACTCGAGCAGAAGCCGCAGAGGTTGCCCGACTCGTTGAGGTCGCTGGATCTCTGCGGGCCGCTGCGAGGCACGCTGGTGTAGCGCCGAAAACGATCAGGACCGGCCTCCAAAGAGGCTGTGGTCCTGAAGCGGGCGAACGGATCCGAACGGCGCTTGGCTGGCTCGATTCAGGGCGTCCCCATCCGTCCCCCGTCCCCGCTTTGCCTGGGCGTGCCCAAGCGTCTACCGATCACATGCCCTGACTTCGACCCGATCCCAGGCAGCAGGCGATGCCGTCACTACCTCGTCAACGGAGGCTGCAAGCGTGTCGAGCACTTCATGTGTGGGGAGTGGCTAAAGCACAATCCTCAGCACGCTCCGGCGACGAGCGCAGAGGACGCTCCGCCGACTGAGCGGATGCAGCACCAGCTCTTCGATGAGCCTGAGCCGGTGGCTCCGAAGCCTATAAAGCCGAGCGCTCCAGCTCGGACGTCTGCGCCAGTGGTCCTCTCCCCCACAATCCCTCCGGTCGACGGACTGGTTGGGATCCGCTGCCTCACGGAGAAGGACATCGACAGCTTCAAGACGCTCGGTGTGGAGGCGTGCTTCGCGACCAAGGACTTCGGCGAGCTGTGGCTCGTGCCGGAGTACACCGGCCAGGACCGGAAGGAGCTGAGCGTCGAGCACGCGATGCTCTTGGTCGCGGTTTCAGGCGTGTTCCCGGAGGCCACGCTGAAATCGTTCGGACCGAGATCAGATTTCTGTCCCATTTGAGATCCACCCTGGCCTTGTCTCCCTGAACCCCGAACTCAGCCGGGTCACGGCCAAGAGCTCGGAACGACCAGACGCCCGAGAGGTGCAAGCAAGCAGACGCCCAAGAGGTGCCAAGCATCAGGAGACGTGCCTTGGCATTTGCAAACCCGTATCTCTCGTACTCGAGGCTTTCACGCTTCGAGCAATGTCCGCTCAGCTACAAGCTGCACTACATCGACAAGCAACACTCCGAACCGGGCATCGCGCTGCAGTTCGGGAAGCTCGTCCATGCGGTGCTCGAGCAACTGTTGCTCGAGGTGATCCGCGAGGAACACACCGGCCCGCTGTCCACACGCCGAGCCATCGAGCTCTTCCGTGAAGCGTGGAACCAGGAAGCGCTCACAGGGATCGAGGCCTTCCAGGAGGGGCTCCAGATCTTGCGCGAGTTCGTCCGCGTGCAGGGTCCCGTGGACCACCGCGACATCCTCGCCACGGAGAAGGAGTTCCGCATCCCAGCCGGACGCTTCACCGTCCTTGGCTACATCGATCGCATCGACTGGGTCGACGACGACACCATCCGAGTCATCGACTACAAGACCAACCGCCAGCTGTTCACGCGCGACGACGTCGATCACTCGCTGCAGCTGAGCCTCTACCAGGTGGCTGCGAAGCAGCTCTATCCGTGGGCGAAGCGCATCGAGCTGGTGTTCTGGATGCTGCGTCACGGTGTGTGGCAGCAGACCGCGCGCACCGACGAGCAGCTCGAGGACGCCCTGGCCTACGTCGAGACGCTCGGCGAGCAGACTGAGCGCGCGACGGAGTTCCCCGCGCGGCTCAACACCAACTGCAACTACTGCGACCACCGTCGCCAGTGCCCAGCGTACGCCGATGCGCTCGAGGGCAAGCGCGAGGAGGTGTGCACGGACCTCGAAGACCTCGAGGCTGTCGCGAAGGAGCGTGAGGAGGTCGCTCGCGTCAGCAAGGTGTTGCTTGGGCGGAAGGATGAGCTCGACCAGATCTTGAAGACGCACCTCAAGCACCAGGACGAGCTGGTGCTCGCCGGCACTCGCTACCGGCTCTTCAACGCGGCGAGCCTCGACTACCCACTCGAGCGCACCGTCCAGGTGCTGAGCGACGCGACCGGGCGTTCCCCCGAGGAACTCACGGCGTCCCTCGGGAGCGTGGACAAGAAGGCGCTCGACCGGCTGCTGAAAGAGACGGGCAAGCACATCGGCCGTCCGCAGCTGACGCTGCTCAAGGCGGAGCTCGAGAGCTGCGCGAAGAAGACGCACACGCCTCGCGTGTGGGCGAAGCGGGAGGTGGCGTGATGTTGGCCATCGAAGCACCCGCGCACCTCGCAGCTGCGTGCCCCCCGCGTCGCTTGCCCGGCAAGCAGCAGCTCACCGAGCGCGTGTTGGCGTTCATCGAGGTGAAGCTTGATGAGCACGACCTGCTGCAGCTCGGGATCTGCGAGCTAGCCGTCATCTGCTGCAACCCGACGACGCTCAAGGTGCTCGCCGAGTACTCGGTGCGCATCGAGTCGCAGTGTGACGCTACTGACTTCGAGCCGTGCGATGGCTCCGTGCCGCTGGCGCACGCGCTGTCGGAGCTGAGCTGGCGAGTGCGTGGAGCGATGATCGTGGGTCACCAGATCAACGGGACGTGGGCAGTTCTCGAGCGCGCATTCCGACGTGCAGGTCTCGATGCGCCGCACATTCAGGAGCATCGCGTGGACGTCGCGTCGATCGCCTGGCCGTTGCTCGCGCAGGGCGAGGTCGAGTCGCTGTCTCGCACGAGCCTCGCGGCGTGGGCGGGGTGTCCTCCCCAGCCGGGACTGACGTGCCTGACCCAGGCGCGCCAGATGCTCGAAGTCGCTCGGGCGATGAACAAGCGCGCTGAGGCGGGGCGACGGGTGATGGGCCTGGTCGCTGACGAGCGGCAGATCGCCGACTCACTCCTCGGTCGCCTGGAACAGGGACGCTCGGTCTACGGACCGTGGCGTGTCGAAG
>JBFXBK010000575.1:0-4281 GCA_050183255.1 Polyangiaceae bacterium
GGAGGCCGTGTATGGCCAGGTCGCGAAAGGGAAGACGCCGCTCATGGCCTCGGCGCTCTGGCGGCCCTTGAGGTAGAGCTCGAGAGAGGTGGACATGTAGCGCCCCAAGAACTCCGCGAGGGCCTCGTCCTTCATGCGGATCAGCTGGATCAACAGCGGCACCGGCAGGAGCTTGGCGGCGCCCCGACTCTCGATGATGATCTGCGTCAGCGTCGCCTGGGTGAGATCCTTGCCGGACTTGGCGTCGACGACGTAGACGTCAGCACCCTCGCGGATCCGCTCGGCGAGCTCTTCCTGGGTGATGTAGCGGCTCTCACTGGTGTCGTAGAGCCGGCGATTGCTGTACTTCTTGACGATCATGCTGCAAGCCGCTGGGAGCACCGCCCGCGACCGCAGCCGAAGGGCCCTTTTGCGGTGCAACACCCCAACGGCTTCGCAGCCTAACATAGGCTGCCGGGTCGTGGCAGCCCCGCGCTGCGGATCGCCGTTCGGGGGGGCAATAGGCTGGGAAAGAGCTCCAGGAAGGGCGGCGAGGAAGCGCTTGTTGCGCTGCAATACCCACGCTGCCAATCGGCGGGAGGTGCGCGGCCGCCCGGGCGCCCTGGTGGGGCTGGCAGGGCGTACCGCGCGGATACGGTTACTAGTTCGCGCGAGCGCGACCTTGCGGGGCCTTGTTCGTCCTCGGCCCGGGGCTGCGGCGACGATCTTTACCCGCCTCGGGGCGCGCGTGGCCTCCAGTGCTGCGACCACCGCTGGGGCGGCGATTGCTCGGGCGTGCTGGCTTCGCACCGTTCACAGGCGACGCGCCACCGCGACGCGAGAGCTCCGTCATGGGAGGGGGCGGTTGGCTCGGGGGGAACGGGTGGTCTTCATCTCGCGGGATGTGCTGCTGGATCAGGCGCTCGATGTCGATCAGGTACGGGCGCTCCTCCGCCTCGCAGAAAGACCAAGCGACGCCGGCTGCGTCGGCGCGCCCGGTGCGACCGATGCGGTGCACATACGTCTCGGGGACGTTGGGTAGGTCCACGTTGATCACGTGAGTGACGCCGGTCACGTCGATGCCGCGAGCAGCGATGTCCGTCGCGACCAACACGGGGATGCTCGCGTCACGGAAACCGTTCAGCGCGCGCGTGCGCGCTCCCTGGGACTTGTTGCCGTGGATGGCGGCAGCGCGGATCCCCGACTTTTCCAGGTGTTCTGCGATGCGGTTCGCGCCGTGCTTGGTGCGGCTGAAGACCAGGGTGCGCCCCACCCCGGGCTGCTTGAGCACGTGGGTCAAGAGCTTGCGCTTGTTGGCCTTGTCGACGAAGAACAGTCGCTGCTCGATACGCTCGGCGGTGGAAGACACGGGGGTGACCGCGACGCTCACCGGGTCGATCAGCAGACTCTCGGCGAGCTCGCGGATCTCCGGAGGCATCGTGGCTGAGAAGAACAGCGTCTGACGCTTCTTGGGCAGCGCACGCACCACGCGCTTCACTGCCGGGAGGAAACCCATGTCGAGCATGCGGTCCGCCTCGTCGAGCACGAAGATCTCGATGTCGCTGAGGCTGATGTGGCCTTGCTCCATCAAATCGAGCAGGCGCCCAGGCGTGGCGATCAGCGCGTCGACACCGCGCTTCATCTCCTTCTCCTGAGGAGCCTGACCGACGCCGCCAAAGATCACCGTGTGGTAGAGATCGAGGTGCTTGCCGTAGGTCGCGAAGCTCTCACCAATCTGTGCCGCCAACTCACGGGTTGGCGTGAGCACGAGGGCGCGGAGCTTCGGCTGCTTGCCGGAGGCGCCGTAGACGCGCTGGAGCAGCGGTAGGGTAAAGGCGGCAGTCTTGCCGGTGCCCGTTTGGGCGCAGCCGAGGAGGTCTCGGCCTTCGAGGCATGAAGGAATTGCGGCGGTCTGGATCGGAGTCGGCGTTTCGTAGCCGGCTTCCTCGACCGCGCGAAGTAGCTTGGGGAGTAGCCCCAGTTCAGAAAATGTCACGCGCGTGAGTGACACGAGGCGGCCGGGTAGTCGAGGAGTTTCGACGTCTTGGGCGCGCTACGCCCGCAGAACGGGGCAACTAGCGCCGATCGGTCAGTGCGGGATCGCCCATACACCGACTGTGCGCGCGGGAGTTGGCTCCCGAGGGTGGG
Organism: Polyangiaceae bacterium; assembly: GCA_050183255.1. Taxonomy (GTDB): domain Bacteria; phylum Myxococcota_A; class Polyangia; order Polyangiales; family Polyangiaceae; genus JAHBVY01. The sequence continues at coordinate 2,128 of JBFXBK010000575.1, forward strand.
CGGACGGAGCCTGAAGAGTACCGTGCGGAATTGATTCGGGGCGATGGCTTGGCCAGAGGGAGGCTGGCGCCGCCCTACAACACCGGTTCGAGCGTAGCGTGAACCGTGCGGTAATAGAGCTGCGTGAACCCTTCGTAGCCGGAGTCGGTACCGATCAGGAACCACAGGATGCCGTTTTTATCTGCCTGTGCGTCGACGTCGAGGATGCGCGTGCGGCTCAGGGTTTCGTACGTGGCGTTGCCAGGGCAATCCATTTGCCCGTTGGCGATATTGCCCGCCAAGGTGCCCACGGGACCTGCCGTGCTTTGATCGCCCTTGTCGACGTTCATGCGCCACACACCGCCCATCAAGACCGGTACAGGGTTGTCGGGGGTGAGGCCGAACTTCAAGAACACGGACTCTCCCGGTGCGCCGCCAATGCCCGTGCACCCGGACTGAGCATTGCTGGCGAACTCGACGCGCATCGTGGTGTGGTATTTCACATACGCGCGCAAGCCGACCTCGGGGCCCACGGAGCGCTTGATGAACATGTAGAGATCGTCGGAGCGGTTGTGCCCTTGGATCATCAAGCCTTTGCCACTTCCAAGTTCCGCAGGCAGCGTGCGCGAGCCGGAGTCGAGTTGCAGGTCCAGCATGCCGTCTGCGTAGTCGGCGAAGCCCGTGCTCCAGCCTTGCAGGCCCTGGTTGAAATCGAAGTCGACAGTGACGGTCTGAGGCGGCCCACCGCCACTGCCCGCGGCGCCCGCCGCTCCGCCTATCCCCGCGGAACCGCCAGTCGCCCCTGCGCCGGCCGTGCCACTGGAGCCTCCAGTGTTTCCGCCGCTGCCGCTACTCGCGCCAGTGCCGCCGCTTGCTCCGCCGCTACCAGCCGCGCCGCTTCCCCCGTTGCCACCACCTCCCGTCGACGCGCCGGCGCTGCCAGCCGTGTTGGTGCCGCCCTCACCCCCACCCTCGGAATCCGAGCTGCAGGCGACTGTCAGGAGTGCTGCGAGACAGCAGACGGCGCTCGAGCCACGACCAAGCCAAGTCATCATGGCCCGAGTGTGTCCGAGGCCGCCGCTCGGTGCACGCGCAATGGCGCTCGCTCTACCAGCACCAGCTCAGTCCGGGCGCAGCACGATCTTGCCCTTGTTCTTCCCGTACTCGATCTGGCCCCAGGCCTCGGCCGCCTGAGAGAAGGGAAACACCTGGTCAATGTGCGGCTTGATCGCCCCTTGTTCGAACAACTCCAAGAGCTCCCTCATCTCCTGCGTGAGCAGATCGAGCTCGCCCCACATGTGCCCGACGTTGACGCCTGCGACGGCTTTGTTTTCGTCGAGCAGCTTCATCATGCCGAACTTGGGGACGCGCAGGATTTGTTTCGCGACGTGGAACAGGTTGCGCTTGCCGCCGGTGTTGGTGTTCGCGAGACCAAAGGCGATCAGCATGCCTGCGGGCTTGAGTAGCTCGTAGCCCTTTTTCCAGTCGAGCCCGCCCAGCGCGTCCAGCACCAAGTCGACGCCGCGCCCGTTCGTGAGGCGCCTTACTTCTTCCACGTAGTCCTGGCTGCGGTAGTCGATGGGGTGAGTACAGCCATGTGAACGCACGTAGTCATGCTTCCCTGCGGAAGCGGTCCCGTAGGTCGTGACGTTGCCGATGTGACGGCATAGCTGCAGAGCCGCGGTGCCGACGCCGCCAGCGGCCATGTGGATCAACACGTGCTCGCCGGGTCGTGTGCGATGGATCCGGTCGAGCATGTGATAGGCCGTCAGGTAGTTGACTGGAAGCGCTGCGCCTTCCTCGAAGGTCATGCTCGCCGGCATGAGCAGCGCTTGGCGATGGGGGACGACCACGGTATCCGAGTGGCCACCAAAGCGAGTGAGGTAGACGACGCGATCGCCTTCCTTGAGATCCGTGACGCCGGGGCCAACCTTGTCGACCACCCCTGCGCCCTCATAACCCACCACGCAGGGAGGCTTGGGCGCGTCTGGGTACAACCCTTGCCGGGCGGAAATCTCCGCGAAGTTCAGCCCGCAGGCGTGGGCCTTCACACGAACTTCGCCGGCGTTCGGTTCCGGGTCAGGCGTCTCGCGTACTTCGAGAACCTCAGGGCCGCCGTGCTTTCGAATCCAGATTGCTCGCATGTTCTTCCAGTGCCTCGTTCTTGTTCGACCT
>JBFXBK010000576.1:0-4270 GCA_050183255.1 Polyangiaceae bacterium
TCATCGCGCTTGCTTGCGGTGTCCATTTTCGCTTCGGTGCCTAACACCCCAGTTTGCCAACTGTCATTTCGAAGTAGGGAAAGTCCGTGACGGCGCGTCCAAACAGCACACCTCGAGCCTTGCTCCGGCAGCTGCGCGTCCGGCGGGGGACGAGGCGCGCTGCATTGACATGTCCGCTCGAACCCCCGCTCGCCCGAACCGATGGCTGACCCCGACCTCAGCCTGCTGGCGCGACGCGTCTCCAAGGGCGATGTCGAGGCGTTCACGGGGATCGTCCAGCAGACCCAAGGGCGCCTCTACCGGCTCGCCGCACGCCTGGCTGGCAGCACTCATGACGCCGAAGACGTCCTCCAGGAGGCGTACGTGAAGGCCTTCAACGCGCTCACCGACGGCCGCTTCGATGGGCGCTCCAGCGTGCAAACGTGGCTCTATCGCATCGTCAGCAACGCAGCGATTGATGCCACTCGCCGGCGCAAGGCGCGACCGGTCAGCGATACTGACGACTATGAACCCGAGGCAGATACTGCCGTCGATCCCGACGGTCGCCTCGCGCTGCGCGAGCTCGATGAATGGCTCTCGGAGCTGTCCGTCGAACAACGCACGGTGTTGATCTTGAGAGCGGTCGAAGGCTTCTCCACCGCGGAGACCGCGGACATCCTGGGTTGCTCCGAGGGCGCAGTAGAGCAACGCTTGATCCGGGCGCGCGCCAACTTGAGCAAGCGAAGAGGCGAGACATGAACAGCGACGAGGATCTCCAGCAGCTAGCGGCTCTCGCCCGAGCCACGGACAGCCTCGAGCCGAGTCCGGGCTTCGAAGGGCGCGTCATGGCTCGCGTTCGCGAGCGCGTCGAACGCGAGACGTGGAGGTCGCGCCGCATCCTGCTGGGTTGCTTCGCTGCGGCCGCCGCGATCGCAATTTGGGTCGCGCAAATCGAGCAACGGCAGGCGGACACGACCACGCTCACGCTGATCGACAGTATGGAGCTCTCGCAGTGACTCCCCGCGGAAAGAACATGCTGGCGCTGATCGTGGCCTTTGGGCTTGGAGGCGTCGCCGGTGCGTTCGGCATGCGCGCCACGCAGCTCGACCGTGTTGGGCGCCTGATGGATCGCCCTACGCCGGAAGCCCGACGGAACTTCATGGTCGAGGTCATGCGCCGTCGATTGGACCTCACCCCCGAACAAGCCGACGGCGTGCGCAAGGTCTTCGAAGCTCACGAAGGCGAGCGCAAGCAAGCCTTCGACAAGTGCCGTCCAGAGCACGAGGCCCTCAAGATCAAAATGACCGAGGAAATCGACGCACTGTTGACCCCCCAACAGCGGGAGAAGCACAAGCAGCTGCAGGAAGAACTCGAGTCGCGGCGACGGGGCAAAGACAAGTCCTAGTGAGTATTTCTTGGGGGGAGAGCAGCACCGGTCGCGCGACCTAGAACCCCTCGCGGAAACGCGGTACAGAGGAGCATGGTGTGGCTCCGGGTGTGCGCCAGTGTGGTTCTGGCAGGACTTGCGATCATGGCTGGCTGCAGCGCGAGCGACGGCAGTCCGGGCGCGGGCGGTTCGGGACAAGGCGGCTCCGCGGGCAGCAACGGCGGCAGTAGTAGTGGCGCGAACGGCGGAAGCGGCAACGGAAGCGCCAACGGGGGCAGCGCCGGAAGCACCACTGGCGGCGGTGACATCGGGGATCCGTGTACCGACAACGCAGACTGTACGATCGTCGAGGGCAGCGAGTGCTGGACGACCATCGGCGGCGGCCCGGTGCCGGAAGTTACGTTTCCCGGAGGATATTGCGGCAAGGCCTGTTCCAATGAGGGGGGCAACGAATGCGGCGAGAATGCAGGCTGTACGACCACCTCCGTTTCCGGCGGGATGACCACGGTGACCCTCAGCATGTGTACTCCGCCCTGCATGCGTGATGAGGAGTGCCGGGTGAGCGAGGGCTACCACTGCCAGATCGTACTCGGCAGCTTTGGCGTGTGCGTTCCCTGATTGTTCTGTCGCTCTGCTAGGGTTCTCGACGTGTTTCGCTATCTCATCTTGAGCGGTCTGACGTTCCTCGCCTTCCTCAGCTCTGGAGGTTGCGGCCCGCCGCGGCGGAGCTGCACACCGGAGGTCGACGCGTGCATGCAGCGCTGCGGAGAGAACTCCCCCGAGTCCGATCGGAGCAACGCAACTCCGCCACAGGCGGACACTCGGGGTCCTTGTCGTACCGCTTGTGAAGACCGCTACTGTCGCTAGGGGCGTCTCAGTTCAACACACGGCGGAAACGCAGCGCGGCGTATGGCCCGCGTTTCTGCATGGCCAATCTCGAAGGCTCGGGTGACAATCGCCCGCATGAAGTCCTTCAAATACTGGCCCGTCATCGCTTCGGTTCTGGTCGCTCCTGCGTTCGTACAGTGTGTGCCTGGCTTCCCCGGTGGCGGTGGTTGCCCCGACAGCGCCGAGGGGGCGATGAAGGCCAACTTCGGCCTCGCAGCGGAAGCCGAAGGCAAGGTGAAGGCAGCGCTAGCCGCCGGCGCGGCACTGCAAAATATGGCCGTGGAAATTGAAGCCGACGTGGCGACGGCGTGCGGAGACCTGGCGAAGGACCTGGGCGCGACCGACATCGAGCCAAAGGAAGAAGGCCCCGGCAAGAAGGCGGAGGCCGCTTGCAACGCAGCAGCGAAGGCCATCGGTGATCTCAAAGCGAAGGCAAAGGGCACGTTGCAGGTCAAAGTCGTGCCGCCGAAGTGCGAGGCCTCGATGAGCGCGATGGCGGACTGCGCGGCGCAGTGCGACGCGAAGATCGAGCCGGGTTCAGCCAAGGTGGAGTGTGAAGGTGGCGAGATCAGCGGCAAGTGCGACGGCGAGTGCAAGGGCTCCTGCACTGTCGAAGCTGGCGCGCAGTGCAGCGGCACCTGCACCGCGAGCTGCGAAGGCGAGTGCAGCGGGAAGTTCAGCGGCGAGTGCAAGGGCACCTGCGAAGGCAAATGTGACGGCGCTGCGATGAGCGGTGGCAAGTGCGACGGCACCTGCGACGGCACGTGCAAGGGCGAAGCCGAGGGCAGCTGCGCAGGCACCTGCAAGGGTGGCTGCAGCGCCCAGTGCGAGATGAAGGGCCAAGCCAAATGTGAAGGCTCGTGCTCCGGTGGTTGCAGCGTGGAGATCAAAGAGCCGAAGTGCAGCGGCGAGGTGAAGCCACCGAAGATGAGCGCCGAGTGCGAAGCCAGCTGCGACGCTCAAGTCAGCGGCAAGGTGGAGTGCGTGCCCGCGCAGGTGCGAGTGAACATCCAAGGCGCTGCAGACGCTCAGGCCGCGATGAAGTTGAAGGCCGCGCTGAAGGCACACCTGCCAGCGTTGCTCAAGGTCACTCTCGGACTGAAGGGCAAGCTCAAGCGCGCCGTGGCCAACGTGCAGACGACTCTCGAAGGCGCGAAGGCTGCGATCAGTGGCGGCGGTCAGGCTGCCATCAAGGCGGGTGCGTGCGTAGCCGCTTCGCTGAAGGCGCAAGCGGATGCCGCGGTGAGCATCAACGTGTCAGTGAAGGCCAGCGCTTCGGCCAGCGGCTCAGCGAACGCAGGCTGAAACCTGACCAGCATTTCCGTACCAAAACGGGACACGCAAGCTAGCGAACATACAGGCGGTGCCGCACGGGTCTGACACCGGACTCAATTGGATTGACGGCGCCGCCTAGCTAGCCTCATACAGCCGGACCAAGATGGGCATCGTTAGCGAGTTCAAAGAGTTCGCCGTCAAAGGCAACGTGGTCGACCTTGCGGTCGGTGTGATCATCGGCGGCGCCTTCGGCAAGATTGTCAGCTCCTTCGTCGCCGATGTGGTGATGCCGCCGCTGGGTGTTGTCACCGGCGGCGTCAACTTCTCCAAGCTGGAGTACGTGCTCAAGGCGGCGGAGGGCGAGAAGGCGGCGGTCGCCTTGAAGTACGGCATGTTCCTGCAGAACATCTTCGACTTCTTGATCATCGCCGTCGCGGTCTTCCTGATGGTGCGCGTGATCAACCGCGTGCGGCGCAAGGAGGAGGCGGCGCCTGCGGCTCCCCCGGAGCCCTCGGCAGAGGAAAAGCTGCTGACGGAGATCCGCGACTTGCTCAAGGCGAAGAGCTGAGACACCGCCCAACGGCTGAACGCTGATTTTCCTCAGGGATATGATAGTGGAAGAACCGACTGGGCTAGCGTGTCGATACGCTGGCTCCATCGGTCACGCGATCGCTGGGGTGAGGGATCACGACGGTGCCTGCCTCGAGCCCCGCGGTGATCTCCGTTTCGAGGCCGTTGCTG
>JBFXBK010000577.1:0-4252 GCA_050183255.1 Polyangiaceae bacterium
GTGGCGCATGTAGTGGAACAGGGCCGTCTCGCTGTCGCTCTTGGTGGAGAAGCGTTGGCCTTCACAGACATATTCCGCGCGGATTTTCTTGTAGTCGTAGAGCTCGCCGTTGGAGGTGAGCACGAGGCCCTGGTTGCGGGCGTATAGAGGCTGCTGACCGGTTCGCAGGTCGATGATGGTGAGACGGGTGTGTCCCATCGCAAGGCCGCGCTCGCGGTCGACGTGACTGCCGCTGCCATCTGGGCCGCGATGATGCAGTCGAGCCATCATTCGTCCGAGCAAGGCGTCTGCGTTGCCGGGTAGCTTTGCGGGTTGCCAGAACCCAACGATTCCACACATGGGTGGCCTCCTATGTCTTGGTGTTTGTGCGCGCGAGCTGGGCGCGAGATTGAGGCCCGTCGAGCGGGCGATTGCTCACTGCGTGAGCAGACGAATGCCACCCGGGATCGCGGCGACGCGACCGAGGAGGCAGATCAAGATTGCTTGGCGAATGAACACCGCCCCCGCCGCTTGCGCGAAGTAGAGGTTGTGAGGCGTTCCGTCGAGTGAGATATCGAGCTCCGAGCGCCGCGCCATTGGATGCAGGATGATCGCGTCGGGCTGGAGCTTGCTTTCCGCGTGGAGCCGGTAGCGGCTGTCCAAGGTCTTGTAGCTGTCTCCCAGGAGGGCGATGGAGTTCATGTAGATCACGTCGAGGGACTCGATTACGTCCTCGATGTCGTTCGTGACCTCGACCTTCACGTCGCTTTCAGACACCCAGGTGGCCAGCTCGGCACCCAGCGGATCCGCCATCTCGGAGACCACGGTTATCTTCGAAATTCCCGCGGCGAATGTCAGCGCCATGCGCATGAAGCTCTTCACGGCGCGCATGTTTCCCGGTGTGCCGACGATGCCGAGGTGAATGCGCTGCGCCTCAGGGACCTCCGGCGCAGCGAGAGCCGGGCGCCACTTGAGCAGCGAGTACCAGTCGACGAGGGCCTGCGTCGGGTGCTCTCCCGAGCCATTGCCTGCGTTGATCAGCGGCAGCTGCAGATTGGTCCGGATGCGACGTACCGCATCTGTTTCCGTATGGCGCATGATGACGAGGTCACCGTACGTGTTCATCATCTCACCGATATCTTCGAGGCTCTCCCCCTTCGCGGCGCCCGTGGTGCGCCCGTCGGGGACGCTGAGCACCTTGCCGTCGAGGCGTAGTACGGCGCTCTCGAACGAGAGCCGTGTGCGCGTGCTCGCTTCAAAGAACGCAGTGATCACGAGCTTGCCGTCGAGAGGGTGATGGCTCGCCACCTCTGAGAGCTCGAGCAGCGCGGCGAAGCGGGCCAGCTCCACGATCGTCTCTCGGTTGAACTGACCCGCATGGACCACCGACTGTCCGTTTAGCGTCTCGAGCAGATCGAAATCGATGCGCTTGGCGTTCGTGCTCAGGATGGCGCTCGGGTCGAGTCGCTGACCCTTGGAGTTGGAGTGAAAGGGTCCGGGCCCCGAGTGGATACCGTCAGCTAGCTCTACCACAGCTTCCCCTCCTTCAAATCGCGCGCAAGCAGCACCACGACGAGCACTGCGCCCATGGCCGTCAAGGCGACGCCCCCGTATACGAGGAACTCAAAAAATCCGAGGGGAAATATCATTCGGCACCTCCGGTGGGTTGAGGCTCGAGACCAGCCGTATCTGCGTCGTCGTCCTCTGGCAGATTCGGGTCGAGCGTCGCCCAGTCGAACTTATGGGGCGCGAACCAAGTGCCAAGCAGCACGCAGGTCATGGAAATAACCGTCCCTACGAGCGCCGCGACATACCACGCCACGAGAAAGTAGGCGCACAACCCGCCGATGCTGCCGAGGAGCATGCCAAGAGCAGCTCCGCGCGGATTCGTCTTCTTGGAGTAGAGGCCCATCGCAATGGGCCAAATGGTGCTCGCCACCAGTGCTCCAGCGAAGAAGAGCACCGTGGCCAGCGTCCCAACTCGAGGCAAACAAACGAGCCACGTCACCACGCCGAGCCCGACAATGACCCAGCTCGAGACCTTCTCGAGCTGCGCATCGCGCGCCTTGGGCATGAAGAACTGCTGGATCACGTCCTTCGTGATGAGGTCTGCGGTCGCCGCCAGGAGGCTGTCGATGCTGGAGGCAATCGAGGAGAACACCACGACGAACACCACGATGGCGCCGACGGAGCCGAGCAGCTTGCCTGCTACGACCGGGCCCACCATGTCGGGACGCACGATGTTCACGTCCAGCAGCGGCGCCGCGAGGGCGATGAAGCCGGCCGCTATCGGGATCGGCAGCCACAAGAGTCCACCAAGCAGGTACGCCTTCTTGCCAACGCCCTCGCGCATCGCGAACGCGCGGCTCCACCACACGTTGCTGTGGAAAATTTCCCCCAAACCAAAGAGCAGGTTGTTGAACACCGCCATCACTGCCGCGGGGAACATCACATGCATCAGCGCAGGGCGAGTCGCTTGGGTGTGAGCGTGGACCTGTGAGAGGTCGACGTGGCTCAGGGTGGCCACGGCGACAACCACCACACCGATCAAGATGATGAAGCTCTGAATGAAGTCTGTCCCAATCACCGCGTAGAGGCCGCCGAAGAGCGTGTACGCCACGCAGACTCCGAGCACGACGGTCATCCCAAACTCGTAGCGAATGCCGCTCAGCGCCTCGAGCAATGTGCCGCCGGCCATCGCCATGCTGATCATCCAGGTGAGCGCATAGAAGAGGCTGATGAGCAAGAACAGAAGGTACGCCGTACGGCCGTAACGTAAGCGCACGAACTCGCCGCTAGTGTATCCGCGAGGCATCAACTGGCGAATGCGCTGAGCCATCGGTGCGAACAGAAACAGGCCAAAAGAAGCCGTGGAATACGCCAGCATGCCCCAGATGCCGAACTCGAGCGCGAACTGGGGCGCCAGCATCGTGGTGTTCGACGTCACCCACGTCGCGACCGCGGTTGCGGTTCCGAGCGCGAGCCCAACGCTGCGTCCCGCGAGCATGTAGCCGTCGAGTCCCGACGCCTTCTTGCCCCAGTAGCGGCCGAGTAGAATCCACGCAACGCTGAAGAGCGCCAGCAGCAGCCAGCCCGTGTGTTCGGGCAGGATGGTCTCGTTGATCATGATCTCAGCTCGGTTCCGTTTTCGCTGTGCCGCGCAGCACGACGAACGCGGTTGCTAGGAAGACCAGCGCGCCGATGCCCATCAGACTCAACGCTCTGCTCTCCGGCCAGTGCGTGACGACCAACTCCTGAGGCTTTGACCAGGCGCTCCACTCGGTGTCGCCCTGGCGCGCTCTCACGCGGAAATAGTAGGAGCCGTCCAGTAGACCCGAGACGTAGCGACCCTGGTCTGGGCCGGTGTAGAGCGTCTTTGGATCGCTGAAGCTCGGGTCAGCGGAGCGCTGGAGCTGATACGTGGGTTCCGGCCCTCCCGCGTGTTCCGCCGTCCAGTTGAGGGTGGCGCTACCTGCTTGAGACTCGAGGCGAGCTTCTCCGAGTAGTTCGGCCTGCAGTGTTGGCGCGTCGCTCGCGAGCGCCGAGGCCGCGCCCAGGTATGCGAACGCGAGAACCGAGAGCGTCAAGAGCAGCGCGGAGCGCGCAAGAAACGCAAAAAAAGCCCGCAAACCGCGGGAAACGGACGTACAGCGGGGGCGTCCGCTACTCGAAAGCAGCGCGGCAGGGACCGCGGCTCGAACACTCTGATTGGCGAGAATTGAACTGATTCGGCGGCTACTTCGAACGGAACTTACACAAAGGATCGGTCGCTCTCCCTTTCAAACTCCGATGCACCCTAACGGCTACCTCCGCTGATTGCCACCCGCACACCCATTCAGTTCAAGGAAACTTGAAGGCGGCGCTGCATCACCCCTGTGTCAGAGGCGCGCGAAGACTTAGATCGGAGTAACCTTTTGTGAGGAACCGGTCGCGCGGGGCGAGTGGCGGTCGCTCATCCCAGGCTGCAGGGCAGGCGAAAACGAGCGTGAATTGGCACTGAAAAGCACTCCCGATCTGCTGTTCGCCGATCCGCTTCCGCGCTTCGATCTCGAGCGCCTGAGTCGCGTCGTTTCCTTCGTGTACGCAGCGGGAGACTCGGGCGGCGCGCTGGCTGAAGTGCTGCGGCGTGTGCGGCCCATCGATAGCAGCTTCGAACCCGCGTGCTTCGCCCGCGACGTTTTCCTGGCAGATCTCGCTTCGAGTCTGTTCGCAGTGACTCTCCGCAGCCACGAGTACGGCGTGTCGCTGGAGTACGCGCTGAACGTCCTAGCAA
>JBFXBK010000578.1:0-4243 GCA_050183255.1 Polyangiaceae bacterium
CGCCGAGGGTGGACGGCGGCGGGGCACGCCGGGTGGTGTCGAAGTCGCTCGAACAGGCCAGCACGCTCAGGGCAACGCACCCGCTGCCGAGCACGGCGCGCGCAACGTGCGCCGAGGTCGTGGCTCCACGCCTGCCCCGCCACGTCTGGAGTGCCGACCGTTACCGCCCCGCGAAGCAATACCCATGATTTCCCAAGTGTATCGCCTTGAAGGCAGGCGTGAATCGTCAATCCTGCTCACTTGTAACGCGACGCGGCGGAGTGCCGAGCGGTTCTGCGGGAGAGCCCCACAACGCTTCGGCGGTGGCGGTCGGAAGGCCATCCTGGACGGCCAATTGAGCCAGCTTCTCCAGCCGACCAAGCGCCTGCTGAAAAGCGTAACGGGTTTCGAGTGTTCAAGCGCGCGCAGCAATTGACCGCGGATCTACTTCCCTGTGGAGGCGACCCCCGCCATGTCGTGCGCTGAGTGGAGTGGTCGCCCGCCGATGGGCTCGAAACAGGCGCGGAGGGCCGCGTGGGGCGCGGAGCGCTTTTGGCAGCGTAGGGCAAGCGTCCGGTGTGCGAACCCCGCTCGAGCGGTCTACAGGCGATGAGCTGCATCCGAAGTCGCCCGTGGCGCTCGCTGTCCCCCCGCTAAACAAGGAGTTTGAGGGAGCGCGCGGCTGGCCATAGTCAGAACGCCGTCAGGATGGCAAAACCTCGGCCCATGTCAGAGCTCGTGGCGATCATTTTGGCGGCAGGCAAAGGCACGCGCATGAAGAGCGCGCTCAACAAGGTGTTGCACCCGGTGGCGGGGCGACCGCTGGTCCACTTCCCGGTGCGCGCCGCGCTGCAAGCCGGTGCTGAACGCCTCGTGATCGTCGTCAATCCCGAGAATCGGGACGCGATTCAGAGCTATATCGAGGCAGCGTTTGGTCGCGAGCGCGTTGCATTTGCGACGCAAGACCCGCCCCGCGGCACGGGGGACGCCGCGCGGGTTGGGCTTGAACGGGTGCTGGACGCCGAACGAGTCATGATCCTGTGCGGCGATACGCCGCTTCTGCGTAGCGAAGACCTCACGCAGCTCACGCGCGCCCTCGACCAGCATCCGTCTTCGCCAGTCTCGTTCATGACCTGTATCCTCGAGGAACCGGGAGCATATGGGCGGATCCTGCGTGATGCCGAGGGCAACGTCCAAGAGATCCGTGAGTTCAAGGACCTGCGCAGCGACGCCGAACGAGCCATCAAGGAGATCAACGCTGGCGTCTATGTCGCGCGCACCGCGTTCCTGCGTGACGCTCTGGCTAGCCTGGACAGCAACAACGCCCAGGGTGAGTTCTACCTGACTGACGTGGTCGCGCGAGCGACTGAGGCCGGCGGCGCGCTCGGCATCGTGGGTGAAGAGGAGGCGATGCTCGGCGTCAACGACCGCGCCCAGCTCGCGGAGGCGGAGGCCATCCTGTTTCGACGCATTGCGGTCGCCCACGGCCGTCGTGGCGCCAACATCCGGGGCAACGCGCGCATCGACGACGCGGTCGAAATCGGCGTGGACGCCACGATTCAAGATGGCGTGTGCCTGAGAGGTAGCACTCAGGTCGAAGAGGGCGCGACGATCGACGTCGGCTGCGTGGTGACCGACTCTCGCATCGGCAAGAACGCCATGCTCAAGCCGTACTCGGTGGTGATTGGAAGCAGCGTGGGTGAGTGGGCCGAGATTGGTCCCTTTGCACACCTACGCCCCGAGAGCGTGATCGAGGAGAAGGCCCGCGTCGGAAACTTCGTGGAGATCAAGAAGACGCGCCTGCGCAAGGGGGCGAAGGCCAATCACCTCGCGTACCTCGGTGATGGCGACGTGGGCGAGAACGCCAACATCGGCGCGGGAACCATCTTCTGTAACTACGACGGCTTCAAGAAGCACCGCACCGTGATTGGTGCCGGCGCCTTCATTGGCAGCGACAGTCAGCTGGTGGCGCCGGTCAACATCGGCATAGGCGCATACGTCGCGACGGGCACCACCGTAACTCAAGACATCCCGGACAACGCGCTCGCGATCGCTCGCTTGAAGCAGGAGAACAAGCTCGGTTACGCCAGCCGGCTGAAGTCGCGCCTGCAAGCAGCGGCGCGGCGAGACTCCGAGAAGCTGCGCGTCGAGAGCAAGAAGTAGTCGCTGGTGTGAGAACTCGCGCCGCAGGGGCGCGAGGCGCAGCGGGGGCGGCTTTTGGGGCTGACAAGCGCCTTCCGAGGCAACTCGCCACGCACAGTCGCCGCGCTACCTCGGCCGGAGACGGCAGTTCTTGCCTTCAAAGGCCCATCTTCGCGGGGCCCAGCGCCGCCAGGCTTTGGCACGTCGTCTGCACTCCTAGCCCTGCAAGGAGGAGTGATGAATAGACAGGCTGACAACCGTCGCGCCGCGTCGCCACGTCCCAAATATCCGCGAGGAATTATTCTGGGCGCGACTTTGGGCGCGCTGATCTGTGCGGTGGCGTGTGCTGCCCCGGTACAAGAGAATACTGATCCCAACCTGCCACCCGCAGGGGCTGACAAACAATACAACCCGTCCCTCGGTGAGCCCTCGCAGTACAGCGCGCGCTACATCCAGCTCGACGTTGGGCCGGCGGAAGCAGGTTGTCCTACGGAAATTCCGTTCTTCGACTTTGACGCAGCCAAGGCTCGGCCTCAAGACCACCTCGAGCTTTCGAGTCTCGCGGAGTGTCTCAACGATCCGAATCATCGCGACGCGAAGATTCTGTTGATCGGGCACACCGATACCCGTGGCAGCACGGCGTACAACCAAGAGCTCGGGATGAAGCGCGCCCAGACCGTGAAGGACGTGCTCATCGCGTACGGCGTATCCGCTGATCGCATCGAGTTGAAGTCTGCTGGTGAGAGCCAGGCTCGCGCGGGCCAGGATCCGTTGATCGCGCAAGGCTACGACCGGCGCGTCGACGTGGTGCAGCTCGAGATCAAGCGCCCCTACTGACGCACGCCGACACGGTTCGGCTGAAAGGATGACCATGGATTTTCTGAGACAGCGCTTGGCGCCGATCAGCGGCGCCGCATGGGCAGCCGTGGAGGCGGAGGTCGCTAGCGTCTTGCGCACGCGCCTCTCGACGCGGCGGCTCGTTGACGTGGACGGCCCCAAAGGCTTCGACTTTTCCGCGCTCAACCTCGGGCGCGTGAACACACCTGAGAACCAAGGCGCGCGAGTGCAATACGGCGTGCGCCAGGTCCAACCGCTGGTCGAAGTGCGCGTGCCGTTCGAGCTCGAGCAATGGGAGCTCGACAACCTCTCGCGTGGCGCCGACGACGTGGATCTGGACGCGGCAGTGGATGCTGCGATTCAGCTCGCCTCGTTCGAGGAGCGAGCCGTGTACAACGGCTTCGCCCCCGGCGGTATCAGCGGGCTCACCTCGGCGAAGCACCACGAGCCGCTGGCTTGGAGCCGCGACCCGGAGGCGCTACCGAAGCTCGTTGCTTCCGGTCTAGCGCGCTTCCGAGAACAGGGTGTCGATGGGCCCTACGCGCTCGTGCTCGACACCAAGAGCTACCGTGAACTCAGCGCTGCTGGCGAGAGTTATCCCCCGCGGAAACTCCTGATCAGGACGCTCGAAGGCGAAATCGTTCACGCTCCGGACGCGCCAAAACCCATGTTGCTGAGCCTGAGGGGAGGAGACTTCAAGACCACCATCGGTCAAGACTGCAGTCTGGGCTACGAAGCTCACACTGCGACGCATCTGCGTCTTTATCTTACGGAAACATTCACATTTCGGATGACCGGGCCAGAGGCCGTCATCCGGTTCGAGTGAGGTGATGTATGACTCAATCTGATTCTGCCCCAACAGGAGGGGGGCAGCTGTTCCTGGTCGCGGTAGACTTTGGAGAATGCTCACGGCGCGCGCTACTTTGGGCAGACGAACGCGCGCTCGGAGTTTCCGCGAGGCTACATATCGTGCATGTCATGCCCCCGCTTACTGCGATACCGACGCTCCAACCCGGCATGTTGCCGCCGATGCAACCAGCATTGTATGAGCAGCAGAAAGCAGAGGCGCGACAAGTACTGGAAAAATTCGCCCAGGGCTGTCGCAGTCCGCACACGAGCGAAGTCGTAGACGGAGAGATCGTCAAGACGATCGTCGAACTCACGGAGAAGCTCGAACCTGAGCTCTTGATCGTCGGCACTCACGGGCGAAGCGGCGTAGAGCGTCTGGTGCTCGGCAGCGTGAGCGAGTCGGTGCTGCGGAGCGCGAAATGTCCGGTGATTGTGG
>JBFXBK010000579.1:0-4204 GCA_050183255.1 Polyangiaceae bacterium
GCAACAGCGACCTCAACCAAACTTGCCCGCCAGAGCTGCAGAAGAAGAACGCGCAGGGTGGCGTGGTGGGTTGTGCGAGCGCCTGCGAAATCTTTCAGACTGACGAATACTGCTGTCGCGGCGCGCACAACACACCGCAAACGTGTCCGCCGTTCAGCTACTCGGACCTGTTCAAGGCCGCGTGTCCCACGGCGTACAGCTACGCCTACGACGATCAAACGAGCACCTACACCTGCTTCGGCGAGGACTACGACATCGTCTTTTGCCCGTAGAAAAGCCGCACCAGCGCGCGAATTCGGGTTGGTCATAATCTCGTCAGCTGTCCCCTGGGGCGTTGACGGAAACCGCGGCTTCGGTTGAGCTGACGCCGTGGATAACCCCCTGCAAGCGCTTCCACCGCAGAGTGCCCCGTGGACCCGTAGTGCCGCGTCGAGCTACCTCAAGCTCGTCGGCTGGAAGACCACGGGGACGCTCCCCGACAGCCCAAAGGGCGTGCTGATCGCCGCACCGCACTCGAGCAACTGGGACCTGCCGTTCATGCTCGCGGTGGCCGGTGTGTTCCGCCTGAAGATCAACTGGCTGGGCAAGCACACGCTGTTCGAAGGCCCGATGGGCCCAATGATGCGCGCCCTCGGCGGTATCCCCGTGGATCGCAGGGCGCGCCACGGCTTGGTCGAGCAAGTGGTGCAGCGTTTCAACGACAGCGAGTCAATGTACCTGGCGGTAGCTCCTTCGGGCACGCGCTCGGGTAACACCCACTGGAAGAGCGGCTTCTATCACATCGCCCGCGCAGCCAACGTGCCCATCGTTTGCGCTTTCCTCGACTACAAGAAGAAGCTCGGTGGTGTGGGCCCCGCGATCGTTCCAAGCGGCGACATCAAAGCCGACATGGATCGCATCCGCGAGTTCTATGCGGATATCGTTGGATTCGACGGCAGGAAGACGGTCGGCGTCCAGCTGTCGGAAGAGCTGGAAAAAGAGTGAGTTCAGCGAGACGCTGAGACGTCGCGCGGCCACACGTTCTTCTCCAAAGCATGGCGCAAATGGCTAAGCGCTTGAGCGGCTCGTTGCCCGAGCGAAGACTCGAGCGTGATGTCCCGCTCGCTCTCGTCGCTCGCGCTGGTTTGCGCCGTTTCCTTCACCTTCGGCTGTAGCGCTCAAAGCGGCGGCGCCGCCAAAGGCGGCGCGTCTGGTTCCGCAGGGCAAGGCGCAGGCGGCGACGCCGGCAGCGACGCTGGAGGCTTCGGCAACTCGAATAGCGGCGGCGGTCTCAACGTTGACGCGTCTGTGGGCGGGTCGGGAGGCGACAGCGACAACCCGGAGACCTGCGACGAGGCCCGAGCCCAGCGGAGCTACATCGGCTGCGACTTCTGGCCGACTGTCACGTTCAACCCGGTGTACACGAACTTCGATTTCGCTGTGGTTGTCGCCAATGGCGGCAAAGAGACGGCCGAGGTGAGCGTGACTCGCGGCGGGAACTCCGTCACCAGTGTCAGCGTTGCTGCGGGGACGCTCGCCAGCATTCCCCTCCCCTGGGTAGATGAGCTCAAGGGGCCGATGTTCGACGCCCAGACCACTGGCGGCAGGGTGAACCAATCCGTGTTGGCCCGCGCGGCTGCGTACCACCTCACGAGCACCGCACCAATAACCGCATGGCAATTCAATCCGCTCGAGTACGAAAAGCCCATGTCGAGCTGTCCCGTTACGCCAACTTACGGCGACGGCACGCGCTGCTTGTCGGTTAGCAACGACGCGGCGCTGCTCTTGCCCGCGAGCGCGATGACCGGGTCCTATCGGCTGTTTGGGCGCTCGGCGGTCAACGGCGGGGACGCCTGGGGGAGCACGCCGGGCTCCTACGCGATCACTGCGACGGAGGCCGGGACTCAAGTGAAGGTCCAGCTCAGCGCGGCCACGGCGTCAGGCAGCGGCGTAGGCGCAGGAAGCGCTGGGCAGACCCTCACGTTCGACCTCGAGCAAGGCGACGTGCTGGAGCTCCTGGGGGCCTGGGGCGCGTTCTGGGACGAGCCTCACGCCGATCTCAGCGGAAGCGTCGTGATCGCCAATCATCCCGTGCAGGTTATCGCCAGCAACGCTTTGTCCAGTGTGCCCAACGAGACGGCCGGCTACGCCGATCACCTCGAGGAGGTCGTGCTGCCAGGCGAAGTGCTTGGGGACGACTACCTGGTTGCGCCGCCGAGCGCCCCAGATGGTCGAGTCGTGGGTCACTTGGTGAGGCTCTACGGAAACGTGGACGGGACGCAGCTGAGCTACCCTGGATCCACACCGCCGAGCGGCGCGCCAACCAGCATCGATGCCGGGCAGGTCGTCGAGCTCGGTCCCCTCAGCGAGGCGTTCCGAGTCAGCGGCTCTCAGCCGTTTGGCGTCGGTTCCTTCATGCTCGGCGGCACCCTTCAAGATCCGTCAGGAAACGATGTCGAGACGCGCGGCGACCCAGCCTTCAGCGTGCTCGTCACGCCGAAGCAGTTCCGCAGGCAGTACACCTTCCTGGCTCCCGCGGACTACCTGGAGAACTACGCGGACATCCTGCTCGAGGAAGGCACTCAGATCACCCTGGATGGGAACGCGCTGAGCGCCAGCCCAGTGGCCATCGGCACCACGGGCTGGTCAGTAGTGCGTGTACTCCTCGACGCGACCGGCGCCGGAGCCCATCGACTAGAGAGCGATCGCCCCGTAGGCCTACAGGTCATGGGCTTCGGACACGCGACGTCCTACTACTACCCCGGCGGCTTGAATCTGGAGCTGATCTCCGAGCCGCCGGTGATCAAGTAGAACTCGCCGCCGCTACCAACCGAGCTCGGCTTTGAGCAACGTCACCAGTCGCTGGCTCATCGCCTGATGTGTGGCGAGGCTCGGGTGCCAGTCGCAGCCGAATCCGGTGGAGTCCGTCGAGATGTCCACTTGTTTCACCCGGGAATCGCCCGCGGCGTTGCGCTGAGCAACCGCGCTTGCGATGTAAGTCTCGGCTTGGACCTGGTCGTTGCCAAACAGCTTCGGCGCGACGGTGCACAGAATCAGCGTGTCTGGGTAATCCCCACGCAGTGATTCCAGCAGCTTCACGTATTCGCCCACGAACAGGCTCTCGCTAGGATCGCCGTCGGTGCTGAAGTCGTTGGTGCCTAGGTTGATGAGCACCACATCGGGCTGCCAGCTCGCGAAGTCCCAGGTGCTGCTCGCCTGGGTGGGCAGTGCGCGCCGGTGGATCTCAGGGAGCGGTTGATTCGTATCGGTGCCGTAGTTGTAGACCACGCCCTTACCCGACCAAGCGATGGTCGATAGCTCAGCGCCCAGTTCGCGCGCGGCTATCGCCTCGTAGGTGAGGTAGTGATTCTCTGTATCCGCGGAGAAATTACAGTACTGATCGGGGCCCTCGTTGCCGTAGCCGCAAGTGATGGAATCCCCCAGGACCTCGATGCGCCGACTCACTGGCGGCGGCGCGAGTAACTCCCCGTCAATGTCCACGCCCATGAAGTGGGTAGAGCCGTAAGAGCCTTCGGTGCGCCGGTACAGCTCAACGACGTGCTCCGCGTCCGCGAGGCCCTCGGCGAGTGTGTATTGCTGGGCACCGGAGGTCGTCGCGAGGCGCGGGCCGACCTCGCCATCCACCACGACCGTGTAGTAGTGCGCCGGGTCATCCAGCGTCACGCGGATGGCGGTGCCTCTGAAGCGGGCGACCAGGCCGCTGCCTGACCAACCGAAGCGCACGCTCATGTCGTCTTCGATGACGTGACGACCGACGAAGCGTAGGCCTGGTTCCTGCACGCCGCCCGTACCGCCAGGGGACGTCCCCGCTGCGCCGCCTGACGCGCTGCCACCGAAGCCCGCGTCGCCGCCAGAAGCCGCAAGGCCTCCACTGCCGCCGCCGGCGCTTCCGCCGTGGCCACCGCTCGCGCCACCAGTGCCTCCGCTGGTGCTGCCTCCGCTGGTGCTGCCTCCGCTGGTGGTGCTGCCTCCGCCGCCATCACTGGAGCTGCAACCTGCCAGCGCCAGAAAGCCCGCGATCCCAACGCTCACAAGTGACCAACGCATCAAAACCCCTTTGTGGCGGCGAGCTTAGGACCCGCGAACGGGGAAGTCGATCGATGATCGCGGCTGAGACCGCCGCGAGGCGGGCGCCCGAGGAGGGAGCACCGCAGGAATACTTGGGTATTTTGAGGAGCGGACCGACGAGGCCGCCCGCCGCAGC
>JBFXBK010000580.1:0-4191 GCA_050183255.1 Polyangiaceae bacterium
CCGCTATTTCCACGATGATCTCTTGGTCGGCGTTGCCGTCACGGATCGTGGAACGGACGGGCTGAGCGCCGTGTACACCTTCTTCGATCCCGACTACTCCAAGCTGAGCCCCGGGGTGTTCTCGATCCTCACGCAGCTGTCCTTGTGTCGCCATTGGGGCCTGGAGTACCTGTATCTCGGACTCTACGTCGAAGGCTGCGGGGCGATGCGTTACAAGGCGGAGTATCTGCCGCACGAGCGCTTGGTGGACGGCCGCTGGATCCGTAAGGAAAAAGACAACGCCTAAGGCGAGGTCGCACCGCACACGACGCGCTATCCGCCGAAGACCGTCGGGCACTCCCGCCGTGCGAGATCCCAGCCGAACGCCGAATCGAAGCGCCCTTCGGCACGCTCCGGTTTGCCACCACCGCGACCACCAAGAGCCGCGGCAAGCAGCTTGAACGTCGCACCCGCATCGAGGGACGATCCCGAAGCGCGTGCGATCATCACCTGCACCGCTTGCTTGTCGGGTACCGAGACGGCAAGGAAAACCTCCGCATCGGGGCGCTGCTGAAGCAAGCGCTCGCAGAGTGACCGCCCGAGCTCGAGCTCGGACTCGAGCGAAACGACCGCCCGTGCGCCTTCCCACTTCACGCCCTGGACCAGCGCATCGGCCAAGCGCGCGCGCAGCAGGCCCGCTTCCTGACGCGCATCCCTGAAGCCTTGTTCGCTGCGCTCGAGCGCACTGGGCACGTCAGCGACACCGATGCTGCGCGCGCTGGCCATGGTGCCAAGCAACTGAGCACGCTCGAACAGCTCCCTACGAGCACGCGGCCCTGCGCTGAAGTGAATGCGCGTCCCACCCTTGTAGCGTTCGCTTCCGGTGACCCACACCAACCCGACCTCGGCGGTGTTCGAGACGTGCGTCCCTCCGCAGGGTGTGTCGTCAAAGCCCTCGACGCTCACGACGCGGATCCCATCGCTGACCTTCGGAGCGCGCCTGAGCCTGAGCTCCGCCAGTTCAGCCGCCGTTGGCAACCACGCACGCACCGGACGTGCGGCGTCGATCACCTCGTTCACCAGCGCCTGCGCCTCATCCAACCAACGCTCCCCGAGATCCGCGCGACTCACGTCGATGGTGCAGTCGGTCGCGCCCAGCCGAGACGAAACCGTCTCCGCTTTCGCAACATCGAGCAGCGCCTTGCTCAGCATGTGCTGGCCCGTGTGCAGCGCCATGTGCTCGCGTCGACGCTCCCAATCAATTTCCGCAGAGTAATTTCGCCCAACTTCGAGCGCCGCGCCCTCGAACAGATGATGGACGGTGCCAGCCTCGTCTTGCTGAACGTCGATGATGCGCGTGTCTCCGACGTGCCCCGTGTCCCCGAGCTGGCCGCCGCTCTCGGGGTAGAAGGCGCTCGCCTCGAGGATCAGGCTCGGTCGCCCCTCGAAGGTCCCGATCGCCTTCACGCGGGCATCAAAGGTTCGCAGGTAGGAGTCTTGCTGCTCGAGGCGCATGCCCGGGTTCTAGGGCCACGACGACCTCGCGTCCACGAAGTCAGAGGTGCCACGAGAAGGTCGCGCTCGCCACTGGGTTGGGCGCCCCGCATGCGCCCAACCCAGGCCTCCAAACTCGCGCTATTCGCCGGTCGCCGGGCAGGCGGTGTTGTTCAGCACGATCGAGACCGGCTCGATGGTGTCGTCTTCGTTGACCTCCGCTTCGACCTCCGCCCAGGCCTCTCCGGTGGAACAGCCACCATCACCATCGCGGTCGTTGATGGCGACGATCACGATCTTGGAGCCTTCAACGGAGATGGTTTCGTTGAAGTCGCCCAGCTCCGATAGCTTGCGGTCGTCGATGTGAATCCGCGAGGTAGCGTCCTCGGCGTCAAGTTCGTAGAACGACAGGAGGATCTCCCCGTCTACCGCGGCGCTCGACGCCGCGGAAACGCTACCCGTCACCTCGATGTCGCGTCCCGAGCTGCAGCCCACCGTCGCCATCAATCCAAGCCCAATCATACCAAGCAGTGCCTTGTTCATGTTTGTGTCTCCTGAGAGGTGTGAGCGGAGCGATTCAGCCAGGAGTTTGCTCCCCGGCGGTACGCGCCTTCGACATCCCCATCAGCAACGCGCGTGCCACGGAGCGGGCCGAGCTTGGTTTCGCAGCTCGGATCTCGTCGCGCGCTTCCGCACGTAACCAGACAGCGAAACGACTATCGCGCTGACAAAGCGCAAACTTCTGGCTATCGTGGGCGGGCGGAAGAACGCGAGTAAGCCGCAGTCCTAGCAAGCTTGAACGACTGGCGTACCAGCCGCACCTGCGCCGCGTTCATCACGAGTGACTCCAGGCCACCACACTTCGGCCACGCCAACTGCGGTCGATTCGCCACACCGCGTTCACACTGCTCGCGTTGAGCGCGGTACGTCGCTTCGCACCCGCACCCTCAGGCAGAGCCAACCCGCGCGGGATCTCCTAAGTGCCGAGAATCACACACTTGTGTTGCACAACACTCTCACTTGTAATCGAACGTTTGATTAATTAATCTCGGGCAATGGCTCGTCCCGCCGGCGCCAACGCTGAGCTCACCCGCTCCCGCATCCTAGACAGCGCAAGCTCGCACTTCGCGCAGCTCGGCCTCGGCGGTGTTTCCGTGCGTGACATCGCGCGCAGCGCCGGGGTGAGCCTCGGGATGGTGCATCACTACTTCGGCAGCAAGGACGAGCTGTACCAGGCCTGCGTGGACTCGATGTATCAAGAGCTCCACAGCATGCGGGCCGAGCTGATGGCACAGCTCAAGACCGCGAGTTCGGTTGAACAGCTGATCAGCGACGCGGTGCGCGTGTCGTTTCACTTCGCCAGAGAGCACCAGACGAGCATCCGCCTCCTGATGCGCACCGTGGTGGAGCACGGCGAGCTCGGCCCCGTGCAGCAACAGGCGCTCCAGCTGCCATTCCTTGAGGAAATATCCGGAGCTCTCGCAAGCGCCACGGGCAAGAGCCTGACTGAGCTGCGGCTCGCCACGCAGAGCACCACGTTCTTGGTCTCACGTTACGCGCTGAGCAGCGATCACGAGCTGCGAGTCCTCACTGGGCTGCCGAAGGGCAGCTTCAAGCCCGTGCTCGCCGCAGTCGAGAATCACCTGGCGCGCGCTGCGCTGAGCCTGCTCGGTCTCCCCCAACTGGGAGCAAGCTGAGGAGAAGCATGATGCAAACCCAAACTACGAACGCTGCCTCTTCCCGTCCCGCCTCAACCTCGGCGCGCCCGAGCGAGATCCTACCGATCACGACTCGCTTCGAGCTTGGAGCCGAGATCACACCCGAGCAGCATGCCTTCCTCGACCACTACGGGTTCATCATCTTCTCTCAGGTCGCGAAGCCCGACGAGGTCGAACGCATCGCGGAAGAGCTCAACCAGATCGAAGCCAAGTGGCTGGCAGAGGGTCGCAAAGAGGTCTACGGCATCCCGATTTTCCGGGGCAAGGGCAGCGAAGGGCAGCCCTTCTTGCAGCGCCTGCCTTTCACGTCATGCTTCAGCGAATATCTGCACGGATTTTTGCGTGATCCACGCTTCGACCCCGTCAGGCGCATGATCGGTGAGCAAACGCATGTCGGCGACCACGAGATGGATGGCCTGGTGGCGAACCGAAACTTGAACGTACCCGGCAGCGCCTACCCTCGCCTCGGCTGGCACACGGACGGCTTGCGTGACCTCTTTTACCTGCGCATGCCAAAGCGCATGCTGAACGTCGGCCTGCACCTGGACCGCGTGCAGCGCGAAGACGGTGGCCTGCGCGTGATTCCCGGGAGCCACAAGCAGGGGCCCCTTGGCTTTCTATTCCGTAAGGTTTACTTCCTCTCCCACGGCGAGGACGCGCACGAAGTCGCCATCGAGACTCAACCTGGCGATCTGACGCTGCACGACGGGCGCACGTGGCATCGGGTTGAGCAGTCACCGCACACCGGGCTACGTAGCCTGCGGCGGACGCTGTACTTCCCTTTCCTCACGGAACAATTCCCGATCAAGGACGAGCAGAGCAAGACTCCGCTCTACCATTACCTGGGCCGTGCGTTGCGCGCTGGCAAGCGCTTGACCTCACGCATCAAGCGCTGACTTCAACGCCTGGTTTGGGGTGAGGTTCGCCGTTTCTCCCCAGTGCGGTGCCGCCTCCCCCCCGCAAGCAAGCCGAACCTCCAGGCCGCATGCGGCGCCTGACA
>JBFXBK010000581.1:0-4122 GCA_050183255.1 Polyangiaceae bacterium
TCCCTATGAGTCCACGCAACACACCGCCGCTTTGAACGTGAGCGTCCCCCGGCGCTCCCGTTGGGGTGGCCTAGCTGCAGCTGGGCTAGCTGGATTAGTGCTGCTCGGCGTCCTGGGGTGGCGACTGGCAACGGGCAGAGCCGGCGAAGTGCCTGATGCGGGCGCGGAGCCGCCCGTGGCGTCCGAGGCGCTGCAACCCAGAGTCATTGGGAGCGCGCCTGGAGGGACGGAAGCTTCCGCCGACGTTTCAGCGCCCAGCGCCGAAACGAACGTCGCGCCCCCAGCGAGTGTTGAAGAACCAGCAGCGAGCGCCCCACCTGCAGCGCCACCGAAACCCACAGCGACGGCCAAGCCGCCGAAGCCGCCTCCAACGAACACGGGTAGCCTGGCACCACCCGCTCCCACAACGACAGGTAAGCGTCAGAAGGAGACTCCGTTCGACGACAACCCATTCCGCTGAGACAACCTATTCAACGCGACGGGCGTTGCTGGCAGACTCCGCCTCGCGAAGGAGGTGGCTTATGGGAACACGGCTTGGGGTACTGGGTGCGATTCTCGCGCTGACATTTACGAGCGGGCGTGCAGCCGCTCAGTCTGACGACGCTTCTGGTACAGTGCCAGCGGCTGCGCCTACCGCGGCTCCACCCGACGGGTACGTGGTCGCCGATGATAGGATCGTCGAGGGCTCTGCGGGGCTCAAGCTCTTGCTCGGCGGCAGCTTGTGGAGCACGCCCGAGAATATTCCGGGCGGATACGAGGGGATCGGCTTTGCCGGTTCGGCCGGTGGCTTTGCCTATGGCGGGGCCGTGTACGCCGAGGGCCGCTTCTTCAAGTACCTCGGACTCGAGCTCGATGTCGGCTATGACGACACCACGCTAAAGCGCAAGGTGACCTACAACAATACCGTAGACGTCCACGAGAGCGTGGAAACCTCTGGCATGTTGTTCGGGCTGCTCATCAAGGGCGTGGTGCCCGCGCCTTTTGGTCGTGCTTGGTTCGGTCTGGGACCCGAGTTCAAGAGCGCGGGGAGTGCGGACGGCAAGCTGGAAGGCGCACCATTTCCTGACGGATTCATCCAGGCGAAGGCGGAGAGCTCCACGCTGCTCAACTTGGGCCTCGGCATGGTGATTCACGCTGGAGACTTGATTGAGATCCCCATTGAGTTGCGTGCCGCCAAGAACCTCAGCCAAGAAGCGGACTGGGACAAGCGCGTCAAGCTGAACACGTCGGGGAATACGGTCACGAGCTATGAGGTGACTGCGCAGAGTTCTTGGGATTTCCGCCTGGGTTTGGGCGTTGGCGCGCGCTTCTGAGCGCCGCGTGAGGAGTGGTTCGTTGAAACGCCTTTGCTTAGTTGGTTCCCTCGTGGCCGGGAGCGCGTCTCTCAGTGTTCCGGCGCTGGCGCAGCAGGCACCTGCGCCACAGCCGTACCCGGGTCAGCAGCCCTATCCTGGTCAGCAGCCCTATCCTGGTCAGCAGCCCTATCCTGGTCAGCAGCCCTATCCTGGTCAGCAGCCGTACCCGGGTCAGCAGCCGTACCCGGGCCAGCAGCCGTATCCAGGTCAGTATCCGCAGCAACCCTACGGCGCCCAGCCTCAGGTGTATGGCCAACAGCAACCTCCACCTGGCGCGCCAGCGCCCACGGCGCCTGAGGAGCGCCAGTTTGAAGGCTCCATCGGCTTGAAGGTGCTGCTCGGTGGGAGCGTCTGGTCGGCGCCGGACAACGTGCCCGATGGCTACGAAGGTCTTGGGTTCTCGGGGGTTGGGGGCGGTTTTGCGTACGGTGGTGCCTTGTATGCAGAGGGTCGTATCGCCACCTACCTGGGGCTCGAGTTCGACCTCGGCTACGATGACACCACGCTGCGCCGTCAGGTGACCTTCGACAAGGTCGTGGACGGCGACGAGAGCTTTGAATCCTCGGGGATCTACTTTGGCTTCTTGATCAAAGGCGTCGTGCCGACTCAGTTCGGGCGGTTCTGGGTGGGGCTAGGCCCCAAGTTCGTAAACCCGAGCACAAACGAAGCCAAGCTGGATAGCAAGGACATCCCGGTCGACGCTGGCGCTGTTCAAGCGAAGGGCACGAACTCCACGTTGCTCGACATGGGCTTCGGCATCGTGATTCATGCGACCGACTCTATCGAAGTGCCAATCGAGCTGCGTGCTGCCAAGAACCTGACCCAAGAAGCGAACTGGGAGGACCGTGTCAACGTGAAGGAGCGCGACGCATCCGGGCAGGTGACTAGCTACGAAGTCACCGCGCAGAGCTCGTGGGACTTCCGCCTCGGTTTTGGCCTCGGCGTGCGGTTCTAGCCCTCACGTCAGGACAGGGCACGATCCAGCAACTCTTGCTGGATCAGGTGTAAGCCCAGAATGTGGTTCAGCAGGATATCGTTGCGCACGGCTTTGGCGTGATCCTGTTCGCGCTTTGAATCCTCGAGGAACTGCGTCAGGCGGTCGACGTCAAACAATCCCAGGGTTTGCACGTGGTCTGGCGTCAGGCGTTCGCTGAGCATTTCATCGATGGCCTGGCGCTTCTTGCGGTCCGTGTGAGCTGGAGGCGCCATGAAGGCGAACTTCTCTCGTTCGTAGAGCACCTGGGGCAGCACACCGCGCATGGCTTCACGCAGCACCCACTTTTCGACGCCTTGTTCACTGATTCTCAGGCGTGGCGGCAGGGTGCGCGCGAACTCCGCGACGTGTTGATCCAAGAACGCCGGGCGCGACTCCATGGAGTTTGCCATGTCGACGCGGTCGCCTCCCCAGGTGAGGATCTGCCCTTCGAGCATGGTCTTGATCCAGGTGTACTGGACCTTGTCGAGGGGGTGACGCCCCTTCAGCTTGTGGGGGTCGATCTTGTCTGCGATCGCTTGCACCGGATCGTAGTCCTTCAGTTCCTCGAGCACGTCAGCGGCGAGCAGTGGCCTGGCTTGAGCTAGCGTCAACAGCCAGCTCTGGAGCCAAGACGGCGTGAAGCCAACCAGCTCATCGAACGCCGGATGTGACGCATCTGCTTCCGTCAGCACCGAGCCTTTGAACACCGCGTTGCGCTCCGCCATGGCGGACTCGGCGGCCTTGCCTTGGTGTGCGAACTCAGGCGCGTGACGAAACATGTCTCGCTTGAAGAACACATAGCCGCCGAACAGCTCGTCGCTGCCTTCACCCGTCACCACGACCTTGTAGCCACACTCGCGGACGCGCTTGCTCATGTGCCACTTGGCGACGCCCAGCGTGTTGTAGAAGGTGCGCTCCGAGTGCCAAACCGTGCGGACAAAGCTGTCGCCGTAGAGTTCGTCGGCGCCGAGCTCCAGGATCTCTTGGTCGGCACCCGTGCTCATCGCCATCTCGGTGGCGATGGCGGCTTCGTCGTAGGCCTTGTTGTCAAAGCTGATGGTGAACGCTTTGACCGGCGACTGCTGCAATGCGGTTGCCAAACCGAGCATGGAACAGCTGTCGATACCACCGCTCAGGTAACATCCGACGGGCACGTCGGCTTCGAGGCGGGCACTGACCGCATCGACGAGGCGGTCCTGTACCCCGCGGATATAAGGCCGCGGATCCGGATCCGGGTCGTGATCCTTGGCGTCGGGGAAGTCCATGTCCCAGTAGCGGTGCACGCGCCCGACCAGGCGACCCGCCTGCTCTTGCACGATCAACATGCAGCCAGGCTCGAGCGCATGGATGCCCTCGAATGAGGTCGTGCCCGGGACCATTACTTGCATCATCTGGTTGAGCGCCGCGCGCTTGTCCAACTTGCGTGGGACTTCCGGGTGCGCGAGCAGCGCCTTGCACTCCGAGCCGTAGACCAAGAGGTCGTTCTTCAGGTGGTAGTAGAGCGGCTTGATGCCAAAGCGATCGCGCACGAGCACGAGGCGCTTCTCTCTTTCGTCGAAGATCGCGATGGCGAACTCTCCGCGCAGGCGCTCGACGAAGTCCAAGCCGTGGCGCATGTAGTGGAACAGGGCCGTCTCGCTGTCGCTCTTGGTGGAGAAGCGTTGCCCTTCACAGACATATTCCGCGCGGATTTTCTTGTAGTCGTAGAGCTCGCCGTTGGAGGTGAGCACGAGGCCCTGGTTGCGGGCGTATAGAGGCTGCTGACCGGTTCGCAGGTCGATGATGGTGAGA
>JBFXBK010000582.1:0-4109 GCA_050183255.1 Polyangiaceae bacterium
TCTTCCGATCTTGGGTCTCGCACATCGTGCACGGTCACGTGACTCTGCGTCCCCGCGCCATAGAGGAAGCCGCCGTTGAAAAGCCCCGAGTAGATGGAGTCGAGGCCGTCACGCCGTGTGGTGAGCAGCAGCGGCTGTTCCGGGCGAGAGATATCCAACGTGGAGTAACCCGGCTGATCCATGCCCGTGATCGTCAGCAGGTTCCCCGCGGCATAGACGGGCCCCGTCTTGAAGTCGCCGAGCAGCGTCGGCGGGATGGGGTTGGGTAGCCCTGCGCGATCCACCAGGAAGGGCGCCGAGGGGTCGTGGATGTCGACCACGTAGAGTCCGTTGCTGCTTCCGCCGAGATACAGGTATGGCCACTGCGGGAAGACGAACCACGCGCCGGTGCCGTAGTCGGAGTCGGTGATGCCCGGGAGCTTCAGGTAGTTCACGCGGAACGGCGCGGTGACGTCAGTGAAGTCCCACACCTGCAAGCCGAAGCTCGCCTGCATGAAGAACAGATCACGGCCCTCGAAGCGCACCACGCCGTAGCCATGGGCCTCGCGGATGTCCTCGGTCTCGTCGTCGTCCTTGGCGAAGACCAACGTGGGCGTTCGCGGATCCGAGATGTCGAAGAAGGCGAAGCCGCCATCGCCCTTGCCCGAGTCGCGACTGAAGATCACCGTCAGGTAGCCGCGGTGGATCATCACGTTTCCATGTCCCCGGGGTGCCCCGATGCTCGAGTCGATGCGCGCGAGCACCGTGCCCACTTCGCTGGGCTGGTAGGTCAGGTTGGGCACGCCTTGGGCACGCACTGGCGCGCTCAGCAAAGCAGCGCCCAGCGCACACAGCAGACCGACACGTTGCGCGATCAAGCGAGAGGGGGAAGCCGACGCCACGCCAGAAAGCTACCAGTCTTGTTACCAAACGGACAGTTGGTCGGTGTGTTTTCGATTGCCGCGCTCACGCCGCACTCAGTAGCTTCACCCGCCATGCGGTTGGTGCTGGAAGGTGGCGGGGTACGCGCGGCCTATGCTGCTGGGTTACTCCAGGAGCTCGAGCGTGCGGATGTCCCCGTGGACGCAGTGATTGGTTCGTCCTCGGGAGCCATCAACGCCGCATTCTTCGCAGCGCGTCAGATGGACACCGCCGTCGAGCTCTGGTCGGAGCACGTGCCGAGCTCGCGCTTCATCAGCTGGCGGCGCCAGTTCACGCCGTGGGGTGCGCCGGGCCTTGGGGTCGATGACATGCTCGACAATGTGATCACTCAGGGCAAGCTGCTCGACCTCGAGCGCGCGACCCGCGGTGACCCGGCGCTATTCCTCACGGTAACAGATGTCGCCGACGCGAGGATGCGCCTGGTGCGCCCCAACGCGGGCAACTTGATCGAGTGGCTGCGCGCCGCGCTGGCTCTGCCGGTCGGCTACAACCGGGTGGTGGAGGTCGCGGGTCGCGGCTACATCGATGGAGGCGTGAGCTGCCCCGCGTGCTTCGAGGAGCCGATCGACGTCGATGTCAAGGGGCCTGTGGTCGTGGTCTTGACTCGACCCATGCAAACAGCGAAGCCACCGCCGGTGCTGTGGGAGCGCCTGGCAGTGCGCTTGATCGTGCCGAAGTCGATCCGCGGTCTGTCGTTGAATCAGCACCACCTGCACAACGGTGTGATGGGCCGCCTGCGCGACGCGGTCGACCGCGGTGAGGTGATCCTCGTGGATCCCCCGAAGGGTATGCCACTCTCGCGCTTGACGCGCGACCGTGGGAAAGTGCGCGAGGGCGTGGCGATGGGGCGCGAGCGTGCGCGCGCGTTGCTCAAGCAGCTCAGCTGACGCTCAGCGGCTCGCGAGGAAACGCTGAATTTCGGCGTTCACGAGCTCAGGCTCTTCGATGGTCGAACTATGTCCACCCTTCGGTAGCAGCACGAACTCGGACCCGCGGATCCCGGCGTGCAGGCGCTCTGCGCGCTCCCGCACGATCGCGCGATCTTCTTCACCGTGGACGATCAGGGTGGGCACTTCGATTTTTCTCAGCTCAGGCTCGAAGTCCTCACGCTCGATCACGCCGTTCACCGCCTTGTAGATGCTGCGCCCGTTGTTCTTGAGCTGCCGCTCGCACTCAGCGCGCTGCTTCTTCCGCTTTGGATCCTTGAGGAAACTATCGCCGAACATGATCGGCATGACCTGACCAGCGACGAAGCTCAGGCCGCCCAAGCGGGCGATCTTGTTCAGCGTACGGTACTTCGGCACGTTGCTCTGGGGCTCTGGGTCAGCCGCAGTCTCGAGCAAGACCAAGGAACGCAACAAGTCAGGCCGCCGCGCGGCGATGCGCTGACCCACGAAGCCACCCATCGAGAGTCCGACGAAGTGACACGGGCCGAGCTTCAGCGACTCGATCAGGCTGACCGCGTCCAAGTACACCTGCTCGATGCTGATGCCATGGCCATCCAGGATGTCGCCGCGCGGGCGCTCGCTGCGACCTTGCCCGCGGTGGTCGTAGGCCACGCAGCGATATCGATCAGCGAGGGCAGCGATCTGCGCGTTGTACATGCGCGCCGACCACAACAGGCCGTGGGAGAAGACGATGGGGACTCCGCGCCCCGTGTCTTGGACATAGAGCTCACAGCCGTTCACCTGCATCTGGTCGGTATATCCAGTCCAGGTCGCGGCTGCGAGGGAGTTAGCGCGTCGGTGTTGCGAGTTGGCGCTCGAGCGCGGCGTCGAAGCGCTCATCGAAGGCCAGGAACAGCGCCTGCAGCTCGCCTTGTTGCAGCGCCTGATCGAGCTCCCTCACCCCCGACTCGAGCTCGGGATCCGACTCGAGCAGCGACTCCGGCGACTCGACCTCGCGATCCTGGCGCCGAACCTTGCGCAGCAGTCGCTGCGCCAGGCGAGGCGCTCCAGTGCGGCGAAAGACGCCTTGGAGCGTGCGCTTCAAGAGCTCGAGGTCGGTGCCGGCGATGGCCTCGAAGTGGGCACGCCGCACGGCGCCTGCCTCGAAGGCCAGGCGCTCCGCCGGGGCGCCATCGACCATCAAGGGACGCTCGAGGCTGCGATCGATGCAGCGCGCGAGGAGCAGTGTGTCCGCGACGTCTTTGGAGAAGCCGCGGATGGCCTTCACGATGCCCCAGATTTTGCGTATGGGAAATAACAGAATGGCGAGCGGGAGTTCGATCAGCAGCGTCAGACACCCGGCGACGCAGCCCTCGGGGTCCTCGTAGAGCGCCGCGACTCGATGGCGGTCCAGGCTGCGCCCGTGTCGGCGGAGGGCCGCCGCAACCAGGTGCCGTTGGATGCGCCCGATGATCAGATCATCCAAGAGCGGCAGCGGTGCGAAGCGTGCGGCGCCGGACAGCAGGGCACAAACCCAGACGCTCCGCGGCACCGGGCGATTCATCGGCGCTCCGCTCGGAGCCGCCTGGGACGGAGCCAGCGCGTTGGTGATCTCCACTCGGCCTGACTACACGACCCGCTGCCTCTCGACCAGCGGATTGCAGCGCACAGTTGACCGGGTTGGTTGCCGCTCGCCGTGGGACTGTTCACGCTTCGAAGGCGATTTCTGAAATGAGATTCGCCCGGTTTTTCTGCGGCTTTGTGCGTGAACCGGCGTCTCGGGTGGCGGTGTGGTGGCCCGTTCGCAGTGCCCGCTTCCCTCCCCAATTTCCGTGCAGGAAGTCCGAGGGCGCTGAATCGGCACACCGATTGCTTTTGGCGCAAGCACAGCGCTCGAGTGCTGGTGATGCTGGAGGCGCTCCAAGGAGTTTGGGGCGACCGGAGGCCCGGGCGGGATGAGGAGGACGAGATGAAGCGGTTGGCAACGATGTGTGTGTTTGGAGTGACGGTGGCAGCGACGGGGATCGCTTCGGCGGAAACAGCGGGGCAAGCAGCCAAGGATCAGCCTGCCGCTGAGGGGAGCTACCCGGATGGCTTCTTGCGCCCGGGCTTCGGCGCCCGCGTTGGAGGCTACGGCTTCCGCCAGGCCGATGGGGAAGGCGTCTGGGACAACTGCCGCATGAATGGTGTCGGGGTGTTCGGGACCTTGGACCTCAACCGCCACGTCTTCGGCGAGGTCGGCCTGGACTTCTACAGCGCTGCGCCGGAAACCAATGAGCAAGGACTCGACCGCGTGTCCAC
>JBFXBK010000583.1:0-4077 GCA_050183255.1 Polyangiaceae bacterium
CTGCCGAAGCTGCCACGTTTCCTCCCGGCAGCGTCTTGGTTGCGAGCATGACCAGCCCCGATTGGGTCCCCATCCTACGCAGGGCTGTCGCACTAGTCACCGACGGAGGCGGCGTGACCTGTCACGCCGCTATCGTCAGCCGTGAGCTGCGGATCCCCTGCGTGGTTGGCACCCGCACCGCGACCACCAGCCTGCGGAACGACGAAGTCGTGACGGTCGATGGGCGCGAAGGCCGCGTCTATGCCGGTGACGTGACGGGCGCCCCAGTGGTCACGGGTGGCGTCCCTCAGGCTGCAGCGGCCACGAACCCAGTCGTCGACGTCGCACCAGCCACAGCGACCAAGCTCTACGTGAACCTAGCGATCGCCGATCAAGCGGAGCGAGTGGCCGCGCTTCCAGTCGACGGTGTGGGTCTACTCCGCGCGGAATTCATGATCACCGACGCCCTCGCCGGGGTACACCCCAAGAAGCTGATCGCCGACGGTGGAAGCCAGCGTTTCGTGGAGTTGATGAGCGAGTCCTTGCTGCGGATCACTCGCGCCTTCGCGCCCAGGCCCGTCATCTATCGAACCTACGACTTCCGTACCAACGAGTTCCGCGGTCTCGCAGGCG
Source organism: Polyangiaceae bacterium (assembly GCA_050183255.1). Lineage (GTDB taxonomy): Bacteria > Myxococcota_A > Polyangia > Polyangiales > Polyangiaceae > JAHBVY01. The sequence continues at coordinate 613 of JBFXBK010000583.1, forward strand.
GTCAGGAGTTCGAGCCGCACGAGGAAAACCCGATGATCGGCTACCGCGGGTGCTACCGGTATGTGAAGGACCCAGGCCTATTCGATCTGGAGCTCGACGTGCTCGCTGGCGTACGGGAGCAGACACCGAACCTGCACGTGATGATCCCCTTCGTGCGCACGGCTTGGGAGCTGGAGGCTTGCCTCGAACGCATCGACCGGCACCCCCTCGGACGTCAGCGGGGTCTGCTGCGCTGGGTCATGGCAGAAGTGCCATCCATCGTCTATCGCATCCCGGACTATGCGAAGCTCGGCATCCACGGAGTTTCGATTGGGTCAAACGACCTCACGCAGCTGATGCTTGGCGTGGACCGCGACTCTGAAATCTGCGCGGAATTGTTTGATGAGACGGACGCAGCCGTACTGGCAGCAATCCGCGACATCATCCGGACCGCGACTGCGAACGGGCTGACCTCATCTCTTTGCGGACAAGCCCCGTCGAATCGCGCGGACTTTGCCGAGCGGCTCGTGCGCTTCGGTATCACGTCCATATCGGTGAACCCCGATGCGCATGTCCGAGCTCGGCGAGCCATCGATGCCGCCGAGCGTCGCGTGCTGTTGGAGTCTGCGCTTAGGCCTTCACGCGCACCAGCTTGAGGTTGAACTCTGGCGTGCCGAGCACTCCGTAGAGCCGCGTCCAGAGCAGGAGCCACGCTTCGAGTCCACGGGAGGCAGCAATGCCTCCCATGTCGATCGGAGCCTCGTGGCCAAACGACTTGAGGATGTCGATAGCAACCTGCTTTGCTTCGGCATCTTCCCCAGCGACGAACACATCGGTTGGCTCGGTGAGCTTCTGGGGCTCGACCATCAAGGTGTTCGCTAGGGTGTTGAAGGTCTTCACCACCCGCGCTTCGGGAGCAGCGCGCTGGATCTGCTCACCCAGGCTGTCGTCATTGACGACGGAGAGCCGCGGGGGAAAACCCTGGGAAAAGTCGAGAGGGTTCGTCAAATCGAGCACGACTCGGCCGGTTAGTTCCTCGCGGATCGACTCGACTACGCCTACGGCGTGTTCGCCTTTGAGCGCAAGCCAGACGACGTCGGCCCCGCGCGCCACCTCACCGAAGCTGCCCTCTCCTGCTAGTTCACCGGCGCCCTTGGCCCACTCGAGCGCCGCGGCGTTGCCGCTCTGGCGAGCTCCCATCTTGGTCGGTTGGCCCAAGGAGATCAGCTTGTTGGCGATTGCCTTACCCACCATGCCCGTGCCCAGTACCGCGTGCTTACGTGTCGTCATGTCCTCGTCCCTTTCTGAGGTCAGAGCTTAGGGAGTCCGGGCTCCGACACAATGCGTGGAAGGTTCAGTCTATGGTTGAACAAAAGTTAACGATACGCTGAAGCATGTTTAGTACCAGCGCTGTGCAGGCGTTCGTGCAGGTCGCGCAGCTGCGGTCATTCCGGCGTGCTGCGACGCAGCTGGGGGTGAGTGCAGCGGCGGTTAGCAAAGCGATCGCGAGCTTGGAGGAGCATACCGCGGTGTCGCTCTTCGATCGCACCTCACGCAGCGTCGCACTGACCGAGGCCGGCGCGCGTCTCTTGCCCCACATGAAGCAAGTCCTGGAGTCGCTGAGCGCTGGCGAGGCTGCGCTCGTCGAGTCGAGCAGCGAGGTGCGTGGCAGCCTACGCATCAGCCTGCCATTCGTCCTGGGGGCGCTCCTCGTGGAGTCCTTGCCGACGTTCCTCGATCGATTCCCCGAGGTAACGTTCGATCTGCGCTTCACGGATCGCTTCGTGTGGCTGCTCGAAGAGGACGTCGACGTCGCGCTGCGGATAGGCGAGCTGCCCGACAGCAGCTTGGTCGCGAAGCGCCTGGGCACCCTCGACTGGCTGACGGTGGCGAGCCCGGCGTACCTGAAGCTGCATGGAACACCGAAGCGCGTCAGCGACCTGAGCTCTCATCGCTGCCTCAAGTTTCGCGCCCCGTCGGGTGTGGCCGTCGAGTGGGTGTTCACCGCATCAGCGAGCAGTACACGTCGCGCCAAGGCGCGTCCGCTGCCCACTAGCCACGTGTTCGACCAAGGCGAACGCTTGGTCGATGCCGCCGCCGCGGGTCTCGGCGTGGCCCAGGTGTTCGGCTTCCTCGGCCGAGAAGCGCTGAGTACTGGCCGGGTCCGAGCAATCCTCACGGAATTCACCGCGCCTGGACCACCGCTTCACGCGCTGGTCAAGCCGGGGCAGGTCAAGGTGCCGCGTATCCGCGAGCTGCTCTCAGCGCTGCCGAGCATGCTGGGATTCGAGAGCGCCGCGGACAGCTACGGACCGCGGTCCCGTGATAAGATTCGTCGAGATGGCTGACCTGTTTCGCGACTCCCCCGCGATGCTCCACAGCATCGATCCGCAAGGTCGGATCCTCGACGTCAGTGATACTTGGCTCTCCAAGTTGGGCTACACCCGTGAGGAGGTGGTCGGGCGCAGGTCGACGGAGTTTCTCACCGAGGAAAGCCAGCGCTATGCCCGAGAGGTGGTGTTGCCCGCGTTCTTCGCGAGCGGCGAATGCGACGTCGAATACCACATGGTCCGCAAGGACGGCTCGACCTTCCCGGTGCGATTGCGCGGCGTCGCGATCTGCGACGAACAGGGGAACGTGCTGCGCAGCTCCGCGGCGCTGGAAGATCTGACTGAGAAGCGCGATCTCGAGCGCCGGATGCGCGAAGCGCAGAAGCTCGAGAGCCTAGGCCTGATGGCGGGCGGGATCGCGCACGACTTCAACAACCTGCTGGTGTCGATCTTGGGCAACGCTCAGATCGCGATGGATGAGGTGCGTCACCTGCCGGACGCGCTGGCGTCGCTCACCGACATCATGACCGCCACAAGGCGCGCCGCCGACCTGTGTCGCCAGCTGCTCGCTTACTCGGGCAAGGGTCGCTACCAGGACGAGCTCTTGAATGTTTCGGAGCTGGTGCGCGAGATCGCTCAGGTTCTCGACGTGAGCGTTGGACGCGACGCGCTCGTGAAGCTCGAGCTCGGCGAAGGCTTGGCGACCATCGGTGATGCGACCCAGCTGCGACAAGTGGTGATGAACTTGGTGCTCAACGCCGGCGAGGCTCTGGAGGGCAACCGCGGACTCGTGAGCATCTCCACGACCCTGCGCGAACTCGATGGCGAAGTCATCGCGCGCAGCTCGAACCTGGCGGCGGCACCTGGGCTCTACGTGTGCATCGAGGTGTCTGACACCGGTTGCGGTATCCCCGAGGAAAATCGAGACAAGGTCTTCGACCCCTTCTTCACCACGAAGGCGTCAGGACACGGACTCGGCCTCGCCGCGGTGCACGGCATCGTACGCGCTCACCATGGCACCATCACGCTCTACACGGCTGAGGGGCGCGGAACCAGCATCAAGGTCTTCCTGCCAGCAGCCAAGGAAACCAGCGAGAACCTGCGCCGGAAGACGCCAACGTCTTCGCACACCATCTAGGTGGTCGACGACGAAGAG
>JBFXBK010000584.1:0-4029 GCA_050183255.1 Polyangiaceae bacterium
CGTCTGGAGCAGGCTGATCGGTACCGCGAAGTTTAGCACGCGGTCGATGGGCATGAGCTGCGCGCCGAGAGTCAGGCACAGCAACATGCTGCCGAAGCCCGTGATCGTCTGTACTCCGTAGCTCAGGCAGATAATGAGCGCGAAGGCGAGGAGGATCCAATCCATCAGCGAGTCTGCGCGGCGCCGTGAGGGCGCCGATGAGAGGGCGTTCGGCTCTACCACGCGTGCCGCCGCTGCGTCTCACTCCACCAGGGCAATCCGCCCTCACGCGCGCACAAACCCTTGGGATTTCCCCTTTCGTTGACCCCAAATAGAACACGTTCTACAGGGGTGGTGGAGCGGAGAAGGTCACATGGCGGAAGCAAGCTACGAGTCCACGTATCAACCAGCGGCTGAAGACACCGGGGCCCGCCCCACTCGCCCGTTGCGTGCGAGCGAAGTCCCGCGCTGGGATCACGAAACCGATGTGTTGATCGTGGGTTTGGGGGGAGCGGGCGCCGCAGCCGCCATCGAGGCCTGCGAGGCGGGAGCCAAGGTGCTGATCCTGGAGCGAGCAAGCGAAGGCGGCGGCTCGACGGCCCAGAGCGGCGGAATCATCTACTTCGGCGGAGGTACACCGGTTCAGCAAGCGTGCGGCTTCGAGGATGACCCCGCGGAAATGCTCAAGTACCTGCTGCTGGCGAGCGGTCCGAATCCGGACGCTGAAAAGTGCCGGATCTACGTGGAGCAGAGCTTGGAGCACTTCGCCTGGTTCGAGGCTCAGGGCATCGAGTTCAAGCGCAGCTACTACCCCAAGAAGACGACTGAACCGGTCACCGACGACTGCCTGCTCTACTCCGGCAACGAAAACGTTTGGCCCTTCGATCGCACGGCGAAGGCGGCGCCCCGGGGTCACAAACCAAAGGTCGAGGGCAGCGCGGGACGCGTCATCATGGAGACGCTGATCGCTCGGGTGAAGGGCCTCGGAGCCGCCATCGAGGAGAACGCTCGCGCCCAGACTCTCGTGGTCGATGACTCCGGCGCCGTGATCGGTGTGCACTACAAGCAGCTCGGTGAGCCCCGCTACGCGAAGGCGAACAAGGGCGTGATCTTGTGCGCTGGCGGCTTCATCATGAACCGTGAGCTGGTCGCTCGCCACGTGCCCAAGCTGCTGAACGTCAACATCCAGATCGGCAACCCGGGCGACGACGGCGCCGGGATCTTGATGGGCCTTGGAGTCGGCGCGGGCACCCTGTGTATGGGTGAAGGCTTCGTTTCCGTGCCGTTCTATCCGCCGAGCAAGCTCGTCAGCGGCATCATCGTCAATGCTCAAGGGCAGCGCTTCATCAACGAAGACGCATATCACGGCAGAACCGGGGAGTATGTGCTCCAGCAGAGCGGCGGCATCGCCTATTTGATCCTCGACAATGAGTGCTTCGGTCGTCCCATCGCGGGCATGCAGATCAAAGCCGCGGAGGAGAGCATCGAAGAGCTCGAGCGCGCCCTCGAGTTGCCCGAAGGCTCCCTCACCCACACCGTCAGCTACTACAATCGAGCGGCGGAACGCGGCGAAGACCCACTATTCCACAAGGCAAAGAACTACCTGAAGCCCCTGGTCAACGGTCCCTTCGCGGCGCTCGACCTCTCGGTTGGGAAGGCGATCATCCCAGGCTTCACCATGGGCGGCCTGGACACGTTGCCAACCGGAGAGGTGCTCAGCGCCGACAAGCATGTGATCCGCGGCTTGTATGCGGCCGGGCGAACCACGGCAGGCTTGCCCCGCTCCGCAGCGGGCTACTCCAGCGGTATGAGCATCGGCGGCGCGACGTTCTTCGGGCGCTTGGCGGGGCGCACAGCAGCGTCTCGCTGAGCGGCCGACAGAGGCACGCGCTCCTCCCCCAAACCCAAACGCGCGAAGGGCCTTGGCGCGGTTTGCGAGGGAACCACAGAAACAAAAAAAGGGCCCTGGGCGACGCCTCCCCAGATGCCGCCCAGGGCCTAGGCCCTGTTGGTCGCGCTGCTTGCGCGTTGGTTGCGCTGAAAGCGCACGAATCACCGCAGAGGGTGGAGAGAAAAAGAGCCCTGAGCGACGCCTCCCCAGATGCCGCCCAGGGCAAGCAGCAGGCGTAAGCCCGCCGCCGAAGTCTGTTGCCATCCGAGGGGTTCGAATGGCTGCACCGACTGATCGGCGCTGAATTTCGTGTGTGATACGCGGTACCACACGACTTCCCCCCTCCCCGGCTGCTCATTTTTTCGGGAAGCCCGTCGGGGCGAACCACGGCGATCTGCGTCGTGAGGTTCGGTAATCCCTGGGGTATTGCTGACCCATCCACTTCGAAGGCGTGTAGGCTCCGCTAGAACACGTTCTACCGGCGCGGGTCGGTTCGAAGGAGCATCGTGAGCGAGTACGACTACATCGTGGTGGGAGCGGGATCGGCGGGTTGTGTCGTGGCGAGCCGCCTGAGCGAAGATCCCGCGGTGCGAGTCCTGCTGCTCGAGGCTGGAGGCAGCGACCGCACGCAGTTCTGCACCAAGCCCGGGATGATCTCGATCGTCCACACAGTGCCGCAGGTGAAGAAGAAGTTCGACTGGGGCTACTACACCGCCCCGCAAAAACACGCCTTGGGTAGACGCATCCCGTATACGCGCGGAAAGGTGCTCGGCGGCTCGAGCGCGATCAACGGCATGCTCTACGTGCGCGGAAACCGCCAGAACTACGACGACTGGGCCGCGGAGGGTTGTGACGGCTGGAGCTTCGAAGACGTCTTGCCGCTCTACAAGCGCCTGGAGGACTACGAAGGAGGCGCTAACGAGTATCGCGGCACTGGTGGTCCCATCAAAGTGACCAAGCGCGATCAGCTGCGCCCCGTGTCCGAAGCGTTCATCGAGGCAGTGAAGGACGTCTGCCAGGTGCCTTACCTGGACGACTACAACGGAGAGAGCCAAGAAGGCGCTTCGATCTACCAGATGTCCGCCAAGGACGGTCTCCGCTACAGCACCTCCGAAGGCTATCTGGAGCCTCACAAGCGTCGCAATAATTTCCACGTGGAAAGCGGAGCAACGGTGCTCCGCTTGGAGTTCGATGGCAACCGCGCGCGCCGCGTGGTCTACAGCGTGAAAGGCGAAGAACGAGTCGCGACGGCAGCGTGCGAAATCGTGCTGAGCGCCGGGGTGATCGGCACCGCGCAGATCCTGATGTTGAGCGGCATCGGTCCTGCGGAGCACCTGACCGAGCTCGGCATCGACGTGCGCGCCGACTTGCCCGTGGGCAAGAACCTCCACGACCACTTGTTCTTCCCGCTCGTGTACTTGGCGCCGAGCGGTGGGCATCGCGGCACGCCGTTCTACTTCTTGGGCGGCATGCTGAAGGAGTACCTGTCAGGGAACACCTGGTTCGGCAAGACCGTGTTCGAGGGGGCCGCCTTCGTGAAGACGGATCCGGGCAACCGCCTCCCAGACTTGCAGCTTCACAGTCTGCCCTGGGCCTACCCCGCTCCGAACCAAGATGCCCCCGGAGTGCCACAGGTCGACAAGCGCCCCGCCCTCACGGTCATGCCCACGCTGATCTACCCGAAGAGTCGCGGAGAGATGCGCCTGGTCTCGAAGGACCCGTTGGCCGCCCCTCACATCGACCCGAATTACCTCGCGGAACCAGACGACCTCGAGTTCTTGCTCAAGGGCATCGAGCTGACCCGGGAGATCATGAGCAGCAAGCACATCACGAGGGAGCTGCAGGGTGAGCTAGAGCCCGGAGAAAAGTTCTTCGATCGCGACGCCCTGCGCCGCGAAATCCCGAACCGCATCTGCACCGTCTATCACCCCGTAGGGACGGCGCGCATGGGCGTTGACGAACGCGCCGTCGTTGACCCAGCGCTCCGGGTGCGGGGGATCGAGGGGCTGCGCGTCGCGGACGCTTCGATCATGCCGTCGATCACCGGCGGCAACACCAACGCACCCTGCATTTTGATCGGGGAAAAGGCCGCAGATCTCCTGCGGAGCGCTGCGAACTTACGGCGGGGCGTCGCTTGGGCGACCCAATCCTGCTGGCTC
>JBFXBK010000585.1:0-4007 GCA_050183255.1 Polyangiaceae bacterium
GTTTCTGTCGGGCCGGCTGTTTTGCTACTGGCAGCGCCAGGGCGACCATCAACGCCTCGGGGAGGTGCAGGTCTACGAGTGCTGACGCTGGACGGCGACGATGTAGGTTCGCCGTCGGCCGGCGCAGCGAAGCGCCGGCTGATCCCTCGCGTCGCCCTTACTTCTTCGCCGTTCGAGTGGGCTTGGCCGCGTAGCCCCGGGGGCTATTCCAGCGCCGCTTGATGTGAACCTTGAGCACATCCTTGTAGAGCCCGATGTGCGCGCAGTGGTCCATCTTGTCGTTGCCGCTGTAGCCGCGCTCATGGAAGAAGCCACGGTCGTAGCGGTCGATCAGATCGAGCCCCATCGGGTCGCTCTTGCGCGGGCGCCCCTTGCGCGGCTTGCCCCCGAGCTCGTTGACCAAGAAGTGCATGGTCTCCGTCGTCGACGCGTATCCCGGCGGAATAATCGACGAGTGAGATACGAACATGAACTTGCGACGGCGCGCCGCCTGCTTCGCAAAATCAACGAAGGGATCGAGCTGCTTGCTCTTCATCGGCTCGGTATTCGCCGCGTGCAAGCCATCCAGTAGCACCACGCTATCCACGCTCTTCGCGTACTCAGGAATACGCAGGATCGACTCCACGGCGCCGTACCCAGCACTCCATGCGGAAAGACCGAGCTTGCGGATGTGAGCCTTCTTGTTGCCCGAGTGCTCCGCCACGCCCTTCTCGATCGAGTCGAGCAGCGCCTTGAACGCCGCCGGCGAGCGGAATGTGGCTTCGTAGGGACCGGAACCAATGCCGAGGTCGATACCGACCAGCACGGTGCCGTTCATCACCTTGACCCACTCCTTGCGTACCGGCTCGTGGCCGTGGAAGTGGATCATCACGTCGAACGCGCCGCTGCGGGAGACGCCGCCGCGCTCCGGCATGATCATCTGACCCACGCTCGGCGCGCGATCCCAGCGGGTGTAGGTGCCCCAGCCAGGGTCCGGCGTGTTGCACGGGTTCACGCCGCGCTCCTTGGCCGTCTTCTGAGTCTGCGTCTCGGGGGCGGGCTTCGCGTTCACCCAGTCCGGGTCGCTCTTGCTGCTGCGCGACGGCTTGTCGTCCTTCGCGTCGTCGTCCTTCGAAGACTCCGAGCCATCGGGCTTCCAGTCCTTCGGCGGGATCTCGAGGCGCTGACCAATCTGCAGCGCGTCACCCTTCTTCAGGTGATTCTTCGCGCGCAGCGCGGTCACCGTCACGCCATAGCGACGGGCGATGGACCACAGCGAGTGGCCCTTCTCGACGACGTGGGTCTTGGGCGCCGCGAAGCTGCTGCTCGAGAGCAGCAGCGCGACCAATATCAATCCAATCCAGGCACGAATACGCATGACTTGCTTCGGAGCCGAGGGGGTCTCTTGCTCACGCCTCGGGCGCCGAAAAATACGCCCGCTTGGCTCTGCCAGATCCCTCGTCGGCGGGCCAACCTTGGAGCGACGACCGCCGAGTTTCAACCCTGGGTTATACGGCCGAGTTTCTTAGCAATTCACGTTCCGCAAGGATTTTCCCTGGATCTTCGGCTGCCTGAGCGGGATTTGGGGGTGAGGAAAGCCGTTGAAGAATCCGCGCCAGCCTGCACCAAACTGCACGCCAGCGCTTGACCCCAACACAGCCCACTCCGCAAAGTACGCGGCCGTGACCACCCCGTTTGGACGCGCACAGGCGCTCGGCTCGCTGGCGGCTTTGGCAGCCGCGTTCACTGCGTTCACCGCCTGCGGCGGCAGCGAGCCCACACCCGCGGCGCCTCCACCGAAGCCCACCACGGTAGCCAAGCCAACCGCCACGCCGACTGAAACCGCCGCGCCCGTCGACACCCCGCCGAGCGATCCAGCCCAAGGCGCCTGTCCGCCAGGCATGGTGGCAATCGAAGGCGGAACGCTCCGTCAAGGCTCACCCAAGGGCCAAGGGCGCCCCGACGAGCAGCCGCAAAGCGAAGTGAAGATCGAAGCATTTTGCATCGACGCGACCGAGGTCAACCTGAAGACCTACAAGGCCTGCGTCGCCAACGACATCTGCGACGCGCCGCCGGAGAGCATCCAAACCGAGGAGAAGCTCAGCGCGGCTACCGTGGAGCAGCGCAGCACGCTGTGCACCGCACGCTTCGCCAAGAACCTGGAAGAAAAACAGGACCTGCCAGTCAACTGCGTCAGTCACGATGACGCCGAGCGCTTCTGCAAGTGGAAGGGCCAGCGCCTACCCACCGAAGCAGAGATGGAGTGGCTCGCGACCGGCGGCGAGGACCGCCTTGAGTTTCCCTGGGGCAACAAGGCGCCGAACGCGAACAACGCTTGCTGGAACAAGGCGGATGGCCCCTGCCCCGTCAAGTCGCTGCCGCCTCAGGTCTCGGGTGTCTACGACGTGGTCGGCAACCTGAGCGAGTGGACCAGCACCAGCTACGCAGCTTACGGCAAAGCCGACTCGGGTGGCGAGGACTACAGCGTGCGCGGCGGCAGCTGGAAGAGCAAGAAGCCCGAGGAGCTCCGGGGCAAGCGCCGAGAGTCACGACCACCGATCTATCGTGAGGTAGACGTCGGCTTCCGCTGCGCGACCAAGAGCCGCGCCCACTGAGTCGCACCCACTGAGTCGCACGCGCGACCAAGGCCTTTGGCGGTGATCCTCACCGCGTGAGAGTTCGAGGCACCCAGCGGTGCCCCACGGAGACATGCATGACCCACGATCCTCGCGAAAAGAGCCGTACCCTGCTCGATGGCCCGTCTCGGGCGCCTTCCCGCGCGATGCTGCACGCCATCGGCTTCAGCGACGCTGACTTGAAGAAGCCGCTGGTTGGCGTCGCCACCTGTTGGACCGAGACGATGCCCTGCAACTACAACCATCGCCACCTGGCGGAGCTGGTCAAGGAAGGCGTACGGGAAGCGGGCGGCACGCCGATGGAGTTCAACACCATCAGCGTGAGCGACGGCGTGTCGATGGGCAGCCAGGCCATGAAGGCTTCGCTGATCAGCCGCGAGGTGATCGCCGACAGCCTCGAGCTGATGGGCCACGGCTGCCGCTTCGATGCCATGGTGGCCATCGTTGGCTGCGATAAGACGATTCCCGGCTCCGCCATGGGGCTCATCCGCCTCGACCTGCCCAGCGTCGTGCTCTACAGCGGCTCGATTGCCCCGGGGAAACACAACGGCATCGACGTCACGATCCAGAACGTGTTCGAGGCCGTCGGCCGCCACAGCGCCGGCAGGATGAGCGACAAGGAGCTCGATGAGATCACCCAGAAGGCGTGCCCGGGCGCCGGAGCCTGCGGTGGACAGTACACGGCGAACACCATGGCGATGGCGATGGAGTTCCTCGGCCTCGCAGCGTTCGGCAGTGGCGTCCCAGCCAGCGTCGCCGAGCGAGACGAAGCCGCGCGAGAAGCTGGCAGGCGCGTGATGCGCCTGTTGCACGAGGGTGTGAAGCCGAGCGACATCGTCAACCGCACGTCGATCGAGAACGCCATCGCTTCCGTGGCAGCAACCGGCGGTTCGACGAACGCGGTGCTCCACTTCTTGGCCATCGCGCGAGAAGCCGGTGTCGAGCTCAACATCGATGACTTCATGGCGATCTCGAAGCGCACCCCAATCATCACGGACCTGATGCCCGGCGGGCAGTTCACCGCCTTCGACCTGCACAAGGCGGGCGGCACGCGCTTGGTCGCCAAGCGCCTGGTCGACGGCAAGCTGATCGACGGCGCGGCGAAGACCGTCAGTGACCACACCCTGGCTGAGGAGGGCGAGAAAGCCAAGGAGACACCTGGGCAAACGGTGATCGCTTCCGCAGAGAAGCCCTTCAAGGAGACCGGCGGGCTCGTGATCTTGAAGGGTAACCTCGCGCCCGAGGGCGCGGTGGTCAAAATGGCTGGCCACGAGCGAACCAAGCACCGCGGTCCGGCTCGCGTCTTCGAGCGCGAAGAAGACGCGTTCGCGGCAGTGGAAGCACGCAAGGTCCAAGCCGGAGACGTGGTCGTGATCCGGCACGAAGGCCCCA
>JBFXBK010000586.1:0-3993 GCA_050183255.1 Polyangiaceae bacterium
AGCTCCTGCCCGGGGAGGCGGAACGCCGGGTGGCTCGGATCGCTGCCGGGCGTCGGATTCGCGTCTATCGCTGCCACCCACAGCTGCTTGCGGTTCTCGTTGGTCGAGTCGCTGCCACTCGCCATCTTGTTGCCGTAGTCACGCGGGCTGACGAAGACTACCCAGTAGTAGCCACCAACGCTCACGGGGTTCACCCGTGGCTGGTAGTTCCGCGAGGCATCCTTCGCCCCGAGCACTCCGTCGCCGTTGGCCTTGCCCAAGCGAACTTCCGTCGCGCTTCCATCGACGGGCACCATGAACAGGTCGTTTGAGCCAGTTTGGAACGGTGCCGCCGCGCCGAAGCTCGCGCGGCTGTAGTTGCCGCGCTGGTAGATCACCCACTGGGAGTCCGGAGTGAACGTCGGGAACGCCAGCTCCTGGCCGTTGCCAGCCATGATCTGCCTGCGATTGCTGAAATGGTTTCCCGAGCCGACGTGCGCGTCCAGGATCTCGAGGTCGCTTGACGAGAACTCCACCGGGTAGCCACCTTGAACGTTGGCTGCGTATGCCAGCAAGTTTCCGTCGGGAGAAAACTGCGGGTGCGCCATGTTGACGCTGGCACTCATGCTATCGAGCTCCGACGGGATCGGCGCGCCGCTCGCAGCGTCGGCGAGCACCATGTCGAAGCTCACGGTGTCGTAGACGAGGTGGCTTCCATTGGGCGTCAGCGCGCTGAAGATGGCTGGGGCGGGGTTATACGTACTCAACACCTGGATCTGTTCGCTCGCGGTGTCCACCACACCCCAGGGCCGGGCGCACGAGCCGTTCGCCGTACCGCAGGCGCTGAACAGCGCCGCGAGGCGCGAACCGTCGCGGCTCACCGTGTGGCAAGCCACGCAACGTTTCCCCGAGGAATTCGCGTCCCACGGCGGGCTCTCCCCCCCATACCCCGCGATGGGTGCGGGTGATCCGAGCTGGTCGTAGGCGCCGGGGTCGAAGGCTGGGACGGGCGCGTCTGCTCCAGGGTTCAACTTGACGATCTGGCCCAGGTTGACGGCCCAGTAGTAAATGGTTCCCCGCAAGCTACCGGGAGCGATGCGCCAGGTCTCCGTCATCGCCGTGTGGGCAGCGCCGCCAGCGTCCTTGCGCTGCACCGAGACGCTGATGGGGCTGCCGTCGCTGCTCTCCGCCAGCTGATCCCACCAATCCTTGGGCACGGTGACACTGCTCGGCGGATCCGCGTTGATGTAGCCGGTGAGGGTCACGTAGGTGCTACTGATGTTCACCTTGTATTGATCACCGGGGTTACCGCCGCTCCACATCAGCTCTGGCGGCAACAGCCCACGGGCGAACACCGTCTGGTCATAGGGATACAGAAAGGAGCCGCTGGGGTTCGCGTCTGGCGAGTCGAACGCAGCGATGTCCCCCGGGCTGAGCATTGCGGTGTTGGCCTCCAAGCTGAGGCTGATCGTCACCTGCGCCGTCGCCGTGAGCACCGCGCCGTCGCTGGTCGTCACGCTCGCGGTCACCGTGCCTGCGCCGCCCTTGTTTCCGCGAGGTGTCAGTGCGCCGCCGCCAGCGGTGATCGAAGCCAAATCCAGACGGTCGAAGGTCCAGCTGGCGGCCACGTCTTGAGTGCCACCGCCGACCAGGTTCGCGCGGGCCGTGAACTGGGTGGCCGCAACCGCGCCGTTGACCACCTGGATGGTCGCGCTCGGTGGGTCCACGGAGATGCTCTCCACCTCAGACGAGCTCGCGTCGAGAAAGCCGCCGGAGCCGCCGTTGCTGGTGCCCGCGGCACCGGCAGAGCCGCCGTTCGCCTGTCCGGCGTTGCCCGCTAGGCCAGTTCCGCCACCAGCCGTTTCCCCGTCGCCACTTCCGCATGCGCCCGCGACGAACGCACCAAGGATCGCTACACTCAGCCAGGGTAGAACTCTCACGCCGGTACCTCCGCTTCGGATACTAGCGGATCTCGAGTATAAAGCGAACGACCGTTTGGCTTTTAAGGCGATAGCTAGCAGCGCTTGCGGGCAGCCGCGTTCTGGAATGCTTGCCCAGCTGAGGCGCTTCAGCGCGCGGGCGGCCTCAGCTCAGTCTTCCCATCGAGCACCACGACGTACGTCTTGTCTGGCACGACCCGGCTCGGCCCCTGGGGAGTGTGCACCAAGATCCCCGTGGCAATGCAGAAGTCCGCGGGGCGCTGCCGGACACAACGCTCGACCAGGTACTCGAGCTCGTCGGTGATCGCGGCGGCTGCGGCCTGAGTCAGCTCGGCCAAGCTCGGCACGTGATCGCGGTCGCCGAGGTGCCCAAAGCGACGACGCAGCAGGCTCATCTCGACGTCGTGAGGATCGATGTCGTCGAACTCCGGTTCCTTCTCGGCGCCTGCCAAGAGCTCACTACGCAGCTTGGCGAGCGCACCGCACGCTGGCGTTGCCTTGGGCTGACCAGGCCGCGTGACCATGCCCAAGTCTCCGCCGTCCGTACCGACGTGAGTCATGCCCATCAACAGGAAGCGCTCTCTGCCGCCGAAACGTGGCGCGTGAGACAGCGCAGCTTCGAACCCCGTCACGCCGAGCAGTGGGACACCAGCGAGGCTGGAGAGGTTGAACGCCTCACCCCAGGCGTCGGCCACCGCGTTGATGAAGGGACTGCAGAGCTCATCGCGACAGGCCGCGACACACGCGATGGTGTTCTCGGGGTTGAAGCCGTGCGGCGAGAGAGCTCGTGTCAGCCAATCGACGTACTCCGTCTTGAGCAGGCAGGGACCGAGGGATGTGCGCACGCTGTGTTCGATGGCCTCATCGAGCATGGCGGCGGAGAGTGCATCGGGGGGAACCACGATGCGCGGTCATGGGCCAGCCGGGCAGCGAATACAAGAGACGATTCGCCCCGGCGCCGCAGAAACGAGTCAGAAACGCCCGGTCACGCGATACTCGTAGAGTTCCTTCTTCGAGTTACGTTTGCGCAGCATCACCACGCGCACATCCACCGCGTGGAGCTCGCGCAGCATCTCCGCGTAGATCCGCTCCGTAGGCACGATCACGCCGTAGAACGTGGAATTACCGACGATGTAGTCGACGCTGCCGGGCTTGTGGATGAGCTCCACACAACGCACGAGGTGGCCCCACGCATCTTCGAAGTAGCGTTCCACGTAGCGCGCCAGGATCTCAGCGTTCTTCGCCTCACTCTTGCGAATGGCGCGCAGAGCGCGTTGCAGGCTTTGCGGCCGAAACGCGTCCCCAGCCTGCCAATGCGTGAGGCGACTCGTGGCCACACCCCAGGTGCCGCCAATCGCCTGCCAGTCGAGCTCCCCCGCTTCACGCGCCTGCCTCAAGTGGCCCAGCCAGTACATGTAGGGCCTGAGCTCCCGCACGTAGCTCATGCGGTTCGCGTACGGCGGTGAGGTCACCACGCGATCGAAGCTCCCCGCCTCAATACCCCGCAAGCTGCGCGCATCGGACTCCAGGATGGTCGCGCTGACCCGCGGCGAGTCGCCCAGCGCCTGCAGCACTTCAGTCAGTTCCGCGCCAAACACGTCGTACACCGCGAGCCGACTGCCCGCTTCCTCAGTTGCCGCGCGGAACGACATCGAGGGATGATTGAAGGCGGCGTTCGAGACCCGAATCAGGGCGCGACACAGCGCGAGCTCCAGGGCATCTCTGAGCCACCCTCGACGCCTTGCGCGCGCGTCTATCTCCCCGCGGATTCGCTGCAGCGCGAAGAGGGCTTGAGCCGACCACCAGCGCTCGATTTGATGCAGCGGCGGAACGTCAGCCAGAGGTCCGTCCCCGGGCAACGCGAGAACGAGCGCGCGCGCTGGCGCCTGGATTCGGGCGAGCTGCGCCGAGGAGCAGAGCCGGGTCTTCACCCCGGCAAACCACACCAAGAAGGGATTCACGTCGGTGGCGAAGCTCTGCACTCCCCGCGCTGCGCCGACCAATGGAGTGGTTCCGGTGCCGCAGTAGGGATCCATCAGGCCGACTCGAGGGGGATCGTGGGTGAGGTGCTCCT
>JBFXBK010000587.1:0-3983 GCA_050183255.1 Polyangiaceae bacterium
TTGCTCGCGAGCGGGCTCCACGATCATGCATGGCTGAGCGCACTCCAGGAGTACGACCAGCCTCCGCTCTTCACTCGCTACTCGGAGACCGAGTTCATGCGCGCGGTCGAGGTTGACTTGCGTGGGCCGCTCCTGCTTGAGTTTGCGCTCAGGCGGATCCTGGATCCCACCGCCGAAGCCGTGAAGCGCATGGCGACTCCGGAACGCTTCTTTCTCTGCCTCATGTTACAGGCGTGGGAGGCGCTGGCAGCAGGCGAGGCGCATGCAGTGACTCCCGCGCTGCTAGTGTCGCCGGACGCACGGGGGGAGTTCGCGGGATTTCAAGCAAGCAGAGCCGGCTCCCATGAAGCGCGGCTGGTCAAGAAGTGGCTCGCAGCGCTCGAGCGTTTCGACCTGTGTGTCGGCGAGAGCATGCTCGAAGATGGCGAGTACAGCTCAAGGACCGTCTACATTGGATACACCGAGCCAACACGCTTCGAGAGCCTCGGTGGCCGATTGATTGGGTGAGGGAGCGATGGAGCACGCAGTAACCTATTCGCCGACCTTCATCGCGCGGAGCATAGAGGGCAACACGCAGCGCCTGTACGCGCGCTGGCTCCGCTTCCTCGAGGAAGAGCAACAGAGATTGACAGGGGGGCTGGAACCATGAAGGTCACCATTCTTTCTGTCAGTCAGGCATCCCAAACCGCGATCGTGGAGTTCAATTGTTGCTGCGGACGTGCTTCGGCTGAGTGGCACGGACCTGCGCCAGCGGCTGGCGACGAGAGGTACGTCGAGCTGGATGCTGAGACAGTGGTCCCGCTACGCGCAGACGCGAAGCGAGCGGCCGTCGAAGCGCCTCGACTGCTCGAAGTCAACGGGCAGTATCTGGTTGCAGCTGAGCTGGTGAACGTCAGTCCCGAGAATGAGATCGTTGATCTCAAGCTGGGAGATGGCTCGCTGACCCTCGAGTATGACAAGACCGCGGGGCAGCCGCCGCGCGGCTGGTACGAGCTTGAGCTGCTCAGCTTGCGGCTCTACGACATGAGGCTCTAACCTCAGCCATGTCAGGATGCGAAAATGGAATACGATGTGCCTACCGTGTGGGTCTTCAACGGGATCCGAGCGCAGTTTCCGGCGGCGATCTTCACGACCGAAGAGAAGGCCAGAGAGTGGATCGCGCGCACAGGAGTACGCGGCACGCTGACTCAGTACCCGGTTGACGAGAGCGCGTACGACTGGGCGATCCGGAAAGGGACGTTCCGGGTGAAGGGCCCTCAACATCAAACGAGTCACTTCATTCAGGGCTTCAGCTCGGGTGCGATGCCGCATCATCACTTCGTCGATGACGAGGTGGAGTGACCAATGACGCAAGAATCCGACGCGCCTGTGTATCGCCACGATCGCATCGTCGGATACGTGGAGATGGTTGCTCGTGCTTCTAGGTACCCCCACCCCTTTTTCGATCTCACGCCTGCCTGGCCCGACACCTATCCGGAGCTTCGGTGATGGTTTCGATTCCGTGCATGCTTACCGGCATTGACGTTCAACTTGATTGCTTAGGGATCTTTCTGCGCAGGCGGTCGGATGAGGCGGCGTGGGAGCCAGCTTCGTATCCGTTCAAGGCTGACTGGGATTGGGACTCGTCGGCTTTGGAAACGGAGGATCGAGTTCTGCAACGTTCTATCGCTGAAGCTATCAAAGACGGGCTGATCCGTACGGTACACTCTCTCGAGGAAGCCTCGTTGCCGTGCCTAAGCAACGCCTTGTTGCGAGACCAGCAGGGGCCACGCTCGCAGCTGCGCGACCAGCAGCTTGCGTTCGCGGTCATCTGCGAGAGCGTCGTGGTCGCCTACATGAAGTCGCGGCCGCTCCTCCTCACGCGTAGTGAGCTTGAAGAGGGCTTGAGCCTCTTTCATCCCAAAGTCTCCCTACGGCGCCAGAGAACGCTCTCGCGGCGACTCTACGCAGTCGCGGCGCTGCTTGGCGTTTGCGCGGCTCGCTGGGAGCCCGCGAGGACGATCCAACACAGTCAAGAGCACTGGATGCGCGAGGCTGTGCTGCGCTTCCGCGATACGCCCGCGGTGCTGGAAGGGCTCACTGAGGTCGTGCGCGAATTCGAAGACGAGCTCATGACCAAAGAAGCCTTGCTAAAGATTGTGGACGCAGGGGAAGTGATCTTCGAGGGCTAGCCAAGTGTCGAGTGAAGCAAGTCGAGCGCTGCTCGTAGCGGCAGGTTGGTCATCAAGTCGTCGAGTGGACGCGTGGGTCGACGAGATGGTCACCCGCTTCTACACGCCGGAAGGCTACTTGCTCTTCGCGAAGGCAACGGAAGCGCTACGGGTGTACGGCGGAATTGAAGTGATTCCGGGCGTAAGGCGGTTGTCCGGCGAGCGATTTGGCTTCGACCCCTTGTGGGCGGTTGGGGAGAAGGACGATATCGACGAACTGGCGAAAGCGCTTGGCGTTCCGTTGGTGCCAATCGGTTACTCACATCAAGGCGTCGGCATCCTGGCGATGGATGAGTCTGGGTTTGTCTACGTCCTGATTCACGCTTCCGTGTTCCTGGCTGGACAAACCATCCAGGAGGCGGTGCTCTCCCTGTGCGTTGCTCGGGAGCTGCTGCTAGTTGCGGATGCGCCACTCGACGCGACTCACCTCGACGTTCCGGTTTATCCCTACGCAGACGACGTCACTTGGTATGCCTTCGACGTCGATGAGGCCATTGGAGCGTTCACTTCGAACGGATATGGTCCCATTCCGCTGCCCTGGCTCATGCTTTCCGAACCGCAAAAGGACACGGTGCACCAGTACGTCACGTCGTTGCCCGCTCGATTCCGCGAGGATGAGCTAGTCATTCCATCGGCGCAAAACTCGGGTCGCGACTGGGAAGCCTTTGCCAAGCAGGGTGTGTTTGCCCTCGATTGGACCTTGGTCAACTCCGGCACGGTACGACCCATGGAGCTGTACGAGCTCGCTGCATCGCCGCCGGTGTGGGCGACGTTGGAAGCTCCCGTTGAACTCCTGCGTTGGCGTGCGCTGCTGACCTTGAATGGGGTGCGCTTTTCAGCAGAAGGGCGCCACGTGGATGTTCGAGCGGCGGTTGATTGTCTTCTTCCAGGTCACGGCAGACCCTCGCCAACCTGACAAACCCCACGCCACCTCCAAGTCGCTCCCTCCCCCACAAAACAAGCCACAAACCGCCGCACAGCGACCTGGCACGCCGCTCGCACTGCGTCGGGGTAACATCGCAACGAAAGCACCCTCCAGGCGCCGCGTGGCGTAACGAAGGTCCCACGCTCGGCATCTGAGTGCCGGGCCAGGCCTCTGGATCCGACCGTCGCTGCTTCTTTAGCTCCTGCCGTCACATTACCCCAGGGATACACAGTATGAACGCGGACCAGTGGCTGAAGAAGTACTTTACCGGCGTTGTGCTCGGTTTGTTGAGCGTCGCGGCCTACCTGCAAGCCGCGGGAGGCTCGGCGCTGATTGGTAGCTGGCTGTTTGGAGTCGATGCCCAGGCGTTGAGCGCGCTGCCTCCGAATGCCGCCAAGGCGAGCGAAGGTTCGGATGCCAAGTTGGCAAGCGCGGACCCCATCCTGGCGCGGAATGCCTTCGACTCGGTGACGGGGCCGCTTTTGGGTGGGGGAGAGGAAGAGCCGGAAGTCACGGATGTGGCTTCAGGGCCAGTCAGTCCCCTCGAGGCGCCGGCTTGCGCTGGGCTGACGGTGTCCATCGTCTCGGAGTCACCGGACCCCTTGTGGTCCCTCGCGGCGATCCGCGAGGCAAGCGATCCGGTGCCGGCGATGCGTCGAGTCGGTGAGCAAGTCGGCGAGTACACCATCGCGTACATTGGCAACAACCCAGCGCGCAAGAGCCCCGCCGTGTGGCTCGAGTCGGGCACCTCGCTGTGCCAGGTGACGCTGTTCGGTCAGCCCGATGCGCCGCCGAGTGAAGCGCCAAAGGAGCCGGTTGGTGCGAAGCCAGGGCGCTCCAGCAAGGGT
>JBFXBK010000588.1:0-3962 GCA_050183255.1 Polyangiaceae bacterium
GGCGTGCTGTGCTGCCCGCCTTCGCCGACACCACTCGGCGCGGAAAATACTCGTCAGCTCGAGCGTGGCTTTTTCCAAGTCGGCGTTGACCAACACGTAGTCGAACAACCCATAGTGGGCGATCTCTTCTCGCGCGACGCGAAACCGGCGCAGCACGGTGGCTTCGTCTTCGCTCGCGCGGCCTCGAAGTCGCTCGAGGAGGATCTCCATGCTGGGCGGCAGGATGAACACACCCACCGCATCGGGGCGCTGAGCCTTGATCATCCGAGCGCCCTGGTGATCTACATCGAAGATCACACCCGCTGCGTGGCCAGCCCGCTCCACTTCAGCGACGCTGGTGCCGTACAGGTTTCCGTGGACTTCAGCCCACTCGAGGAAGCGACCAGCGCGCACGTCGGACTCGAACTGCGCTCGACTCACGAAGTGATACTCGCGCCCATCCTGCTCGCCTGGGCGAGGGGCGCGCGTCGTGTGAGACACGCTGAACTCGAGGTTCTCGATTTGATCGCGCACGCGGCGGGTGAGGGTGCTCTTGCCGGCGCCTGATGGGCTCGACAAGATCAGCAACAGCGGCCCCCCGGTTGCTCGGTCAGCGTATGAGTGCTCACTCGACATTCTGAACCTGTTCCCGCAGTCGCTCGACCTCCGCCTTGAGCTCGACGACCAAGTGACTCAGCCCGGCGTCCTGGCTCTTGGCACCGATGGTGTTCGACTCTCGTGCCATTTCTTGCAGCAGAAAGTCCAGTCGTCGCCCGACGGCCTGGGGATCTTCGAGCAGGCTTGCGAACTGATCGAAGTGACTCTCGAGGCGCACCAGCTCCTCCGTGATGTCGCTCTTGTCCGCGAGCAACGCCACCTCTTGCGCGAGGCGAGTCGGATCGAGCTGCACGCCGGTGTCGCTGAGCAGACGAGCCACACGTTCTCGCAGGCGCTGGTGTTGGTGCGCGATGGCTTCCGGGGCACGCTCGGCGATGCGTTGCGCGGCTTCTCGCGCTTTTCCGAGTCGCGCGTCGAGCTCTGCGCGAAGCGTCTCGCCCTCGGTTTCCCGCATCTCCTTCAGCGCACCCAGGGCGCGCTTCATGGCGGACGCGAGCGCCGCTTGGACGGGTGTCTCCGTATCCGCCGGGGAAGCGGTGATCAGATGAGACAGCTGCCCAAGCACACTCACGGGCAGGTCGGTGCCCGGGGCCAGCTCGTCTCGCAAGCGCGCCAAGGCTTGGTACACGCCGCGTGCGCGTTCCTCTGAGAACAGGCGTGCCTGGGCAATGCCCTCGACGCGCACCCCGATGTCGTAGCGCCCGCGGCCGAGCTCGGAGCGCGCCAGCTGCTCTAGGAACGAAGCTTGGTCCTGTAGATCCCCAGGGAGACGCACCCTGACGTCCAGGAAACGATGGTTCAAGCTGCGGATCTCGATCACGACCCGCCCGTTGTCCAAGTCGGCCTCTCCGAAACCGAAGCCGGTCATGCTTCGCATGCGGCAGTCCTCCCGGGCGCGATCACAGCCCCTTGCGGCGCTTGATGTCTTCCATCATTCGGCGGTACTCGACATCCCAGACGGCCGTCCCTTCTTTGACGTGCTTGAGCTGACCGCGCACTTCTTGCTCGAGGCTCTCCTCCGCGGCTTGGAGCTGACGCAGGGGCAGACGGAGCTTGCGGCGCAGCACCACGTCCTCGCAGTAGATCTCGTCCACGTTGCTGCTGTGCATCAAGAACTCGATCAGCTGGTCGAGGATGTAATCGACCGCTTCATCGCCAATCTTGAACTTGCGCTCATCGGCGACCAAGCGCTTCATCTTGCCCAGCTCCGATGGGGGCAAGCGACGCGCGTCGAGCAACTCGCGAGCGCGGTCGGTCACTGCCTGTTCGTCCCGCACGTACTGGCTAAGGACGGCTTCGATGTCCTTCTGGAGCTCGTTGGGAGACTCCGATTCGACGTCACCGTCGGAGAGCAAAGCGCTCGTCATGTCGCGCGAGAGCGCTGGGATCCTCGAAGCAGGAATACGCATGAGGGATCCGTACAGGGTTGGGCAGCCTGGGGCAACGCGTCTCGCGGCGGCGCCGGACGTTTCTCGTCCCACCGCGCGGCGCTTAGTTTCCGCTATGGGTGCCGCATTCCGCTAGGCGTTGAGTGCTTCGGCGGAGGCACTCGACCGAGGGGTCGCTCAGCGGCGACGCTTGCGGGACTTGTGGCTCTTGCGCCGCGTGGAGGGCGGAGCAGGCGGACCACCGGCGGCATTCTTCGTCCGGCGGGGAGGCTTGGCGGTGCTCGCGGGCACCGGCTCATTGTCAGGCCGTGACTCCGTTGCGTTGGGTTGAACACGCACTGGCCGTGTCGCGGCGCGTGCACCCAATCGCAAGCGCCGCGCCACGGCCCCACGCTGCCGCGCCTTGTACGCGTCGTGGCTGGCTTCACCGGCTTCGTTCTTGGCCTCGGTGTGGGAGTCCAGCAGCTGAAACTCGCACAACATGTACACCGTACGCCCGAGCTCCTCCGAGCCTGGTGGTGCGAGTTCCATGATGTGCGGCGGCACCCGCACCGGCATGTCGGCGATGAAGTTGATCACGCGATACGTATCCGCGCTGAAACGATTTGCGGCGGCGTGGGGATCAAGCGGCCCTTGTAAGTCTTTCGAGTGGCGCGACAGCTGCGGCGTCGACTCGATGTAGTGCTTCAAGTCGACGATGCTGTTCACGCTCTCGCCCGGCACCACGTAGTTGAATGGAAACAGCTGTTCCGTGAGGTACAGCAACACCGGCAGCAAATCCGCCGGTTCCCGCGTCACGATGCGGAACCGCAGCTTGTCGTAGATGGCGGCGGCGGTCGACTCGGGCTTGCTGAGCAGCTTGGTGTACATCGAGTCGAGGCTCTTGCGGCCACCCATGAACTCGGTGATCGGAAAGCCTTGGCTCAGCATCGTGCCGACCACGCGGTACACCTTCTCCTCCACCAGGTGAAAGAGTTCGCGGTCACTCACCGGAAGTCGAAACAGCAGCTCACGGCCAGTGAGGTGGTTGATGATCTGCACGGCCTTGAGGATGGTACAGGCGCAGAGCTGGCGATGCCCTTTCCCCGAGGCAAGGAGCATCAGCTCCTCCATCGACATCTGCTCTACGGGTCTTGGGATGGCGAACGAGAAGTTGCGCCTCAAGTAGGCGATCGCTTCTCGCTTGATGTATTCGATGTAGGTGCGGTCGACGGGGTCGTCCGGGTCGAGATCGTGGTTGATCAGCTGGCGCCGGGCTTGCTCCTCGGACTCGAGGTTCAAGCGGTGCCAATCGATGACCGAGCCGCCCTGGAGGATGATGCGGATCGCTTCCGTATCTTGGAGCGAAAACTCGTCCAAGCGTTTGACCCGCCCAAGGCCGACGCCGCGCGCGCGATCGAGCGCCAAGCGATGCTCGCTCGCCGTTCGCGGGTCCCTGACGGGCTTGGGCGTCGCTCCTTCGTCCACCAAATTCTCCGCCGTCCTCGCTCAGGCTGTTGGCCACGAAGACGGGCGAGACCTGAGCGTACTACACGCTGGGGTTGGTTCCCGTCGCGTCAGCAGGACGAGGTTTGCGAAGCGAGAGCGTGCCGAAGAAGATGCCGAGAGTGATGCCAATGACCGCGAATTGGGCTCCAAATGCGCTCTTGGAGAGCACGAGGGCCAGGGGGAGCAGGGCGGCGAGGTACCAGAAATTCAGCTTCATCGCGTCTCCGTCTCGAGCAGGGGAGCTTGAGTGCTCTGCGCCACTTCTCCGGGGAGAATCTCCGGCCCGCGCCTCGGGAGCGCGAGTCAAGAGGTGTGGCGATGTAGGATAACCTACTACCTCAGCTTGAAGGGGCCAACTGATTAGCCGCACGGGCCGCGCTCTTCAAGGACTTGGTGTCGCAGGTGTTTATTTATGTGGGTCTCGGTGTGCGGATCAGACCGATTCGTACTTCAGGCCGGTGCAAACCCCCGTCCTCATTCGAGGTTTGT
>JBFXBK010000589.1:0-3953 GCA_050183255.1 Polyangiaceae bacterium
ATGGAAACGCCGAACGCGAGCCATGCGCGGGTTCGTTTGGCGGTGTATCCTGCGTCCCATGAAGAGCGTGGTTTGGCTTAGTTTGGCTTTTCTAGGGGCATGTGGCGGCAAGACGTTGGGCGACGGCTTCGGCGGCGAAGCCGGGAGCGGTGGTTCGAGCGGCAGCGGCGCTCAGGGCGGCAGCAACGTGGGCGGCAGCTCCCAGGGGGGCAGCGCCGTGGGCGGCAGCAACGTCGGAGGCAGCAGCGCTGTGGGTGGCAGCAGCGCTGTGGGCGGCAGCAGCGCTGTGGGCGGCAACTCCCAAGGTGGGTTCGGCGGTGGCGGCCAAGGTGGCTTCGGCGGAGATGCAGGCGGCGGTCAAGGCGGATTCGGCGGCTCCCCGGATGGTGGTTTTGGCGGAGACGCGGGCTTTGGTGGCAGCCAAGGTGGACAAGGCGGATTCGGCGGCAGCGCAGGGATGGGCGGGAACTGCAACGACGGCGGCCCAGATCTGAGCTGCGATGCGTGTCAGAACGACAGCTTCAATTTCGGTGGCTGCTGCGTGGACAGCCTCGATCAGTGCTTCGCTGACCCGGGCTGCAACGAGCTGATCAACTGCTTCCAAAACTGCTTCGACGATGCCTGCTACAACGAGTGCTTCAATCGGTATCCGGAGGGATACGACGCGTACTACAACCTCTACACCTGCGTGCTCGGCACCGATCCCAGCAATCCAGGCGCCTGTGGGTACGCTTGCGGGGTCTTCTAGCCGCGAGTGCCTGAAGGGTTGAGCCGCGACGGTCATCCTCGCAAAAAGTTGCGAGCAGACACTTTGCTGCGAACCCCGCAGCACACTGCTGCACTGTCCGCAAAAGCGGCCACCCGACCGAACCAAGCCAATCCGGCGTTGTTTCCGTCGATGAGTGGAGACAATCGCCGGGTTCTTTCCGCAAAAGAAGCTGGCGCTGCCGACGGAACCGGGCTTGCATAGCAAGCTGGCCAAGCTTGGCTTTGGAGGCGTGATGCGGCGTTTGAGCATTGGGTTGGCAGCGGTCGTGCTGCTCGCGGGTTGTAGCGAAAACGGAGAGTCGGACCTGTTCGGGCCTGACACGGGCGGCACCAGCAGCGGTGGCTCCAGTGCGGGCGGGACGTCCGCCAACGGCGGTTCCAGCGCGGGCGGTGACACGAACGGCGGCTCGAGCGCGGGCGGTGACACGAACGGCGGCTCCACCAGCGGTGGCTCCGCAAACGCTGGCTCCAGCTCGGGTGGGGCGGCCAACGGAGGCTCAGGCGCGACTGGCGGAGACGCCGGGACGAGCGCGGGTGGCAGCGCAGGCAGTGCCAGTGGCGGTAACGCGGGGACGGCCAGCGGGGGCAGCGCAGCGGGCGGTTCCGCAGGGAATGGAGGCAGCGCAAGTGGTGGCGCCGGAAACGCAGGCGCGGGCGGTAGCGCAGGCTCCGGCGGCGCGGCTGGCTCCGGCGGTACGGCTGGCGGCTCGACGGGCGGCACCGGCGGTACCGGTGTCGTGTGCGGTCCACCCTCCGGCGTGGCGCACCCGGCGCTCTACACCACCCTCGACGACGACAACGCGATCTTGAACCCGGTGTACGGGAATGCGGTCGGGGCGAACTACTCCGGTGATGGCTTCCGCACGGCACTGTGCCAGACCGGGATCAGCATCAGCGGCAGCGATCGCTACGTCGCGTACCGCCAAATCAAGGACGGCTATCAGAACTTCGAGTACCAACAGGGCACCATCTCCTTCTGGTACCAGCCAAACTACGACTACGCCGACAACAAGAATCACCACCTCTTCGCATCGAACGACGAATCGCGCTGGAACAGCACCGGCGGAATTCGCATCCGCAAGGCCTCCGGCGCGAACAGCAACGAGTTCCAGGTGCTCGCCGTCCAGCAGGGACCCGGCCCGACGATCTTGAAAGAGACCACCGTCACCGCGGCGAACTACGGCTGGAAGCAGGGTGACTGGGTCCACATCGAGGTCACCTGGGACTTCCGCGCCACCAGCGTGACTGGTCAGAACGTGCACGTCTACTTCGACGGCGTGGAAGCCACCTACGGAAAGGCGAGCTTCGGACCGCTCACTTTCCCTGCAGAAAGTGAAGACGCGCGCTTCTACATCGGCGCCTGGGGCAGCCTGGACAGCGAGACCGCGAGCGGCCTGGTCGACGAGTTCATGATCTGGACCAGCGTCGTGCGGTAGCCACGGCAGGCACGGCCGCCAGGGCTCACCGGGCGGCCACGCAGCGGCCTTTGTTCAGTGCTAGAGGGGCCAAAAATCCCTGCGATTCTTCACATTGGCCACGGCTGAAACGGGCTGCACGCTGGGTGCGGTCAAACTGCTCGCAACCGGTGCCAGCGCCGCGGAATGTGTTATGAACCGCCCGTGAAAATCGCAGTCGTTGGGTCGGGCTACGTAGGGTTGGTCGCCGGAGCGTGTTTTGCGGACTCAGGCACCGAGGTCGTGTGTGTCGACGTCGACGAGGCGAAGCTGGAGAAGCTCCGGCGCGGCGAGGTGCCGTTCTTCGAGCCTGGTTTGGCGGCCATGGTTCAGCGCAACTGGCCCGACCGGCTGAGCTTCAGCTCGAACCTCGAAGAGTCGATCGCTGGCCGCCAGGCAGTGTTCATCGCCGTGGGGACACCCCCCAACGAAGATGGCTCCGCGGACCTGAGCTACGTGCTCAAGGTGGCCGAAGACGTCGCTCGCTTTGCCAAGCATCGCACCGTGCTGGTTTTGAAGAGCACGGTGCCCGTGGGGACCAACGCCAAGGTGCGCGCGGTCGTCGAGAAGTTCGCGAAGCACCCGATCGCCGTCGTGAGCAACCCGGAGTTCTTGAAGGAGGGCGACGCGATCAACGACTTCGCGAAGCCCGATCGCATCGTCGTCGGGACGGACGACGACACGGCGTTCGAGACATTGCGGCGCCTGTATGCGCCCTTCAATCGCCAGCGCGATCGCCTGCAGCGCATGAGCCCGGAGAGCGCTGAAATCGTCAAGTACGCCTCGAACGCGATGCTCGCGACGAAGATCAGCTTCATGAACGAGGTCGCCCGGCTCTGCGACGCCGCCGGCGGCGACGTCGAGGACGTGCGCATCGCGGTCGGCTCAGATCGCCGAATCGGCTTTCAGTTCCTCTACCCGGGACTCGGCTTCGGCGGCAGCTGCTTCCCCAAGGATACGCGTGCGCTGGTGCAGACGGGCCAGGAGTTCGGCGTGGAGATGGGAGTGGTGGCCGCTGCGATCAACGCCAACCAGGAGCCCGTGCGAGACATGGTCAAGCACCTCGAGGCGGCGCTCGGCGACCTCAAGGACAAGGTGGTGGCGCTGTGGGGGCTCTCCTTCAAACCGAAGACCGACGACGTACGCGAGGCGCCAGCGCTCGATCTCGTGGAGCAGCTCCTGGCCAAGGGTGCGTCGATTCGCGCAACGGATCCCCAGGCCCTGGAGACCGCTCAAGAAGGCTTGAAGTACCGCAACATCAAGGGCGGCATCGACCTCTTCGGAGACATGTACGAGGCGGCGGTGGGCGCTGACGCGCTGGTGGTCGCGACGGAGTGGAACCAGTTCCGCTCGCCGGACCCGGAGCGTCTCGCCAAGGCGATGCGCGGACGCATCATCTTCGACGGACGCAACTGCATGATCCCCGAGTCACTCACCGATGCTGGCTTCAGCTATCGCGGCGTCGGTCGTCCGCTGATGCAGCCGCGCTAAATGGCGAGCCACTGGCAGGCCTATCACTCGCGGTGGTCGCGGCTGCGACCGCCGCTTCGGCCTGCCCCAGAGGTGGTCGCGGCACTGAGCGCAGAGCTGGCGACGTTTCCAGCAGCGCGCGAGCCTGAGCGAGCTTGTTTGCTCCTCGGGGTAACACCGGAGCTGGCAACGCTCCACACGCCGCTCGTCGCCGTCGATCGCAATCAAGCGATGATCGACGCGCTGTGGGTTGGCGATGAC